>JAYEKO010000028.1:0-19426 GCA_034661055.1 Campylobacterota bacterium | reverse complement strand
GAGTTTATAGAGTTACTTCAAAGAATAAGAAGGTTAGCTTATGAGGAGAGTTTTCAGTGACACAACCTAAACAACAAAAAAGAGTCAATCCGAAGATATATCAGAGAAACCAAACAGGATACTATTGCCTGAAAAACTCAAAAAATCCTAAAAATAGTACAAATTCAGTGTTATTGGAGTTGAAAATATGTAAAGTCTAACTCTCTAGCCTTTTTAGGTGCTTCTGGATTCAAAAAAAGATGAGATTTTATGAATTTGGAGGTGTGGGGAATGTTATGGAATTATTTGGGTACTACTATAAACATAAAACATTTGTTATTTTTATGATATAGTAATACATACGTCTAGTTTCAACAGAACATTTTGAGCGTTTTTTATAAAATTTAGGAGAAAAAATGACCATAACAAAACGGGTAACATTTATAGCAAAAGAAGATAGTATAGAGAAAATGAAAGAGCTTTTAACGGCTATGGTAGCACCTTCAAAACAAGAAGATGGCTGTATATTTTATGATATTTTTCAGTATGAGAACCAAAGAGAGAAGTTTATGGCAGTAGAGACATGGAGAGATGAAGCAGCACTTGATGGACATAAAGCATCGGCACACTATAAAATCTATAAATCTAGTTATGAGCCGTACTGTTTAAAAAAATATAGTGACGAACTTGAAGTTCTAGGTTAGATGTGAAAAATCTATGGAGTGATGATGTTGCACAAAAATTTGTAACAGATTTAGATTTAAGAGTGTACACCTCAAATTTACTTGGACAGAGTAATGAGTTGGTGCTCCATGGTGGAGGAAATACCTCTGTTAAAACTGTTGTAGATGCAGAAGAAATACTACTTGTTAAAGGAAGTGGTTGGGATTTAGTCAGTATTAAAGCTGAAGGATTTGCCCCTGTGAAAATGAAAACACTCTTGGAGATGGCAGAGTTAAAAGAGTTGAGTGATACCGACATGGTTGCCGGACAAAAAGCAGCCATGATAGACAAAAGAGCCCCAAATCCATCTGTAGAAGCAATTTTACATGCACTTATTCCATATAAGTTTGTTGATCATACACATGCAGATGCGGTGGTGAGTATTTCAAACTCCATCAATGGGATTGAATATATTAAAAAAGTATTTCCCAACTTTTTGATTGTGCCTTATGTGATGCCAGGCTTTATTTTGGCACAGACTATTAATGAGATGACTAAAGGAGCGGACTGGTCAACTGTTGACGGGATTATTTTGCATAATCATGGAATTTTTACCTTTGATAATGATGCAAAAACTTCCTATGACAAAATGATTGATGCCGTCAGCTTAGCAGAAGATTTTTTAAACAGAAATGCAGACATTACGCTCTCTTTGCATGAGAAAAAAGCGTTTGATGCGAGTGAGTTACAACGGCTACTTACTCAAGAAAAAGGTTATGATGTTAGTTTACATGTAAATCAATCTGAGTTAGCAGTGGAGTATGCTTCACAAGAAGATTTAACGAGAACTGCGAGTAGAGGGGTTTTGACTCCTGAGCATATAATTAGAACCAAAAGAGCTCCTTTAATACTAGAAGATGACTCTGTAGAAGAGGCGTTGCAAGAATATATTACAAACTACAAGGCATATTTTAAAGAGTTCTGTAGTGATGAGATCTCTCTTAACCCTGCACCAAACTATGTTGTTATTAAGGATTTTGGAGTAATTACTACAGGAAAAAGTGAGAAAGAAGCCAGTGTGATGAATGATGTAATAGAGCATACAATGCTAGCAGTACTACGAGCTGATAAGCTTGGAGGCTATAAGAGTATTGGTCTAAAAGACAGCTTCGATATGGAGTATTGGGAGCTTGAACAATCAAAGTTGAAAAAATGAAAAACTACTTAATGGCAATTGATGCAGGGACAGGAAGCATTCGCACGGTAATATTCGATACAGACGGTAATCAGGTCAGTGTTGCTCAACAAGAGTGGCACCATCTTGAAGAAGAGAATGTTGCAAATAGTATGAGTTTTGATTTCCAGAAAAACTGGACTTTGGTATGTGAATGCATACAAGCGTCTCTGAAATCTGCTAATTTAAGCGGGGATGATATTTTAGCTCTAAGTGCTACAAGTATGCGCGAGGGAATTGTTCTTTATGACAGTGATGGTAAAGAGCTTTGGGCTGTTGCTAATGTTGATGCTCGCGCTAGTGAAGAGGTGAAGTACTTAAAAGAGAACTTTAAGGGTGTTGAAGAGGAGTTTTATGCACTTTCAGGTCAGACATTTGCTCTAGGTGCTCTACCAAGAATTTTGTGGTTAAAGAACAATAGAGCTGATGTGTATGAAAAAGTTGCCAATATATCTATGATTGGAGATTGGATTTTGGCACGTCTTTGTGGTGTTATAGCAACAGACCCAAGTAATGGGGGTACTACTGGAATTTTCTCATTAAAAGAGCGTTCTTGGCAGAAGCAGATGGCTACAAAAATTGGGCTAAATGATACCATCTTTCCAGAAGTATTTGAGGTGGGCACATGCTTAGGTGCTGTTACTAAAGAGGCTTCAGATATTACTGGACTCTCAACAGCAACAAAAGTTGTTATGGGTGGTGGAGATGTTCAGCTTGGAGCCGCAGGTCTTGGTGTGGTTAAAGAGGGGCAGGTTGCCATTTTAGGCGGATCTTTTTGGCAGCAGGTAGTTAACATTAAAAGTGATGTAGCTCCCCCTAAAGATATGGGAATACGTGTTAACCCTCATGTTATTCAGGGACTCTCTCAGGCTGAGGGCATTACATTTTTCAGTGGGTTGGTTATGCGCTGGTTTCGTGACGCTTTTTGTGAACTAGAAAAGCTTGAAGCCCAAGATAGAGGTGTTGATGCTTACACTGTTTTAGAAGAAAAAGCCAGAGAAGTTCCCGTGGGATCTCATGGAATTATCCCTGTTTTCTCTGATGCTATGAAGTACGGCTCATGGTATCATGCAGCACCAAGCTTTCTAAATCTAAGTATTGATCCTCAAGTGTGCAATCGCAGCTCTATGTTTCGAAGTCTGCAAGAAAATGCAGCTATTGTCTCAAGTATTAATCTTAGTAAAATAGAGGCCTTTACAAAAATACATGTAGATGAGGTTGTTTTTGCTGGTGGCGCAAGCAGAGGTGCTTTATGGTCTCAGATTCTTGCTGATGTGACTGGATGTAGGGTTAAAATTCCAAAGGTTACTGAAGCAACAGCCTTAGGTGCTGCCATGGCAGCAGGTGTTGGAGCAGGTATCTATGAGTCACTAGATAGTGCCGCAGAAGATTTAGTAGTTTGGGATAAGACGTACGAACCAAACAGGCAAAACACTCTACTCTACAGTGATATTAAAAGTAAGTTTCAAATTGCTTATGAGGTGCAACTAAAGTTGGTTGATGATAATATTACTACTTCAATGTGGAAAGCCCCAGGTCTTTAAGTGAGCATTTAAAGTGCTATAATAGTGATTATGAATATAGAAACTAGCTCATCACAGTACGCACTAGTATCATCCTATCAGAGTAGTTCTGGATCTAAAGAGAGTGAACCTTCTGTAGAGAGCAGTGTTAAAAAGATGCAGTCTCAAAGCAGTGCAGATGAGGCAAAAGTCCGTGAGCAAGTTATGAAACTTCAAGCAGTAGATTCCGATGTTCGAGCTCATGAAGCTGCTCATATAGCAGCAGGCGGGGGTGTTGTTACAGGCGGAGCAAACTTTAGTTACACACGTGGACCTGATGGAAAAATGTATGCTACTGGCGGTGAAGTGCCAATTGACACTAGTAAAGAAGATACGCCTGAGGCCACCGCTATTAAGGCTAGAAAAATCGTTGCTGCAGCATTGGCACCTGCCAATCCAAGCCCACAAGATTATAAGGTCGCTGCAACAGCTATGATGATGGAGAGTCGTGCTATGATTGAGATAGCCAAAGAAAAGCAAGAAGAGATAGAAGGATTAAGTGCATATGGTCAAAGTAGCAGCAGTTCAGATGAGGATGTCTCAATCACAGGTGAGAAATCTTGAGATAGCAACAAGTTTGGTACGTCAAGCTGCCCAAAATGGCGCACAGATAATTTTGCTTCCAGAGCTGTTTGAAAACCTCTATTTCTGTAAAGATATGGATAAAAAATATTTTGAACTTGCAACATCGAAAAGTAAAAACCCCGCTATTTTACATTTTCAAACCATTGCTAAAGAGCTAAAGGTTGTTCTGCCTATAAGTTATTTTGAGTCCTCAGATGAGGGATATTTTAACGCATTAGTAGTGATTGATGCCGATGGTAACATATTGCAAAACTACAGAAAAACACACATTCCTGATGGTCCTGGATATGAAGAGAAGTTTTACTTTAAACCTGGCAATAGCGGTTTTAAAGTCTACAAAACACAATATGCATCCATAGGTATTGGTATCTGCTGGGATCAGTGGTTTCCCGAAACTGCACGCTCTTTAGCATTAATGGGTGCAGATCTTATTTTTTATCCTACTGCTATTGGAAGTGAACCAGAGATTAATGTAGATTCTAAAGAGCATTGGCAACGGGTTCAGATGGGACATTCTGCAGCTAATATGGTGCCAGTAGTGGTTGCAAATAGATTTGGTGAGGAGATGGGCGAAAGTTGCAGTATTACGTTTTATGGCTCATCTTTTATTACTGACTATACCGGTGAAAAAGTTGTTGAAGCCCAACGTGATAGTGAGACTATTATTTATGCTGATTTTGACCTTAAAAAAATTAAAAAAGTGCGAGATTACTGGGGGCTTTTTAAAGATAGACGACCTGCATATTATAAGGAACTTCTAAAAGAGTAGTTTGGAACCTTTTTTGCTTAATATCTCTACATAAAGTAAAAAAGGAGGGATGTGTGGATATTGTACTACAGAACAACTTAGTCCTCATCCGAACCGATTTTGAGACAATAGAGTCCTCTTGGATGCAGGAGTACATAAATTTACATGTAAAAAACTCACTCTTTTTACCTCATGGTATTTTAATTTTTCATAGTCAAAACTTTAAGCATGAAAAAGAGAAGTTTATACGACAGCTGTGTAGCTTCTATGCTACAACCCATGATTTGTCTGAAAGTTTCTATATTAAATCAATGCTACGTTGTTCAGATAAGCCCATTAAAATTGAGCTTACCTGCAATAGCGAGTGTGAATATATTGGAATAGATCTGTGTGCTCATGATAGCAATACAGTTGAAGCATCACTCTATATGCCCAACCGATTTATTATCTCCTATCTCTGTTCACAACTTAGTGGATATGTAAAAGCTATTGGCGAGAACTCTGTAATTTTTGATGTATCAGAAACACGTGCTAAGACAAGATTGGAACGTACTATTAACAAACGTCACGTGCTGCACTATCAGCTTCAGTATCAATATGACTCATATTTTATGCCGACACTTTATGATGAACTTTTTGATGAAGAGTTTGATGATACAGAGATTGATGAAATGATGCACTACTACACTGCACTAGAGTGTCAAGTAGGTGCGACTCAGGATGCACTTCGTAAGAGCTATAAAAAACTAGTTAAAGTCTATCATCCAGATAGAGTACATTGTGAGAATAACGAGATAGTTAACCACTATACACAGAAGTTTCAGCTACTACAAGAGGCCTATACTGCACTTAGAATTGTTAGTTAGACTTCTTTATCAATAGCTCTAAGTCTGTGGCATCAAAAAGTAAAAGAGAACTGTCTCTCATGGATGAGAGTTCATTTGAGAAACCTCTCTTGCTAAAAAGTACTTTAATATCAGGTTTAAGATTGATGAGCTTACATTTTTCACTCAGTTTTCCCAACTCTTTTTTGTTCATCTTATGATTAGTCCATTTACACTCAGCAATCACTATTTTTGCACTCTGTGTTAGGGCTAAAATATCAATTTCCACGTTACGATCCCAATAGCTTTTTGCTTCAATAATGGGGTCATATTTTAAAGCATATGCTAAGAGGTAATGACATAACTGTTCATAAACATAGCCATTGAAACTATTTATCTGCTTTGTAAAATGTTCTAAAAATGGCTCATATTCACCTTTTATGATCTCTTTATGGTGAGGCACTATAAAATAGAACCAGAAACGGATAAAGGGTACGGTAATGATGAGCTTATCAGAGATTTTGTGCTTAGCAATATTGCGAGGCAGTTTCTGTTTGCTATAAATTTTTTGAACAGGTGCTTCACGCGATACCTCACGTTGAAGTAATCCTAAATCAATTAAGAATTCAATATCTTCATGACCTCTACTTTGGCCAAGATGGGCTCTATTTAGAGCAGAGTGTTCTCTTCTATCACCTTTTGCAATGGCATGTAGCAGTCGCGTATAAGCTTTGTCCCCTAGAAGTAGCTCTGAGATTCTGTTGTAGAGCGCTCCGTAATCATCAAGAATGTGCTTGGCAATCTGATTGGTAAGAGTATCATCTATATCTACAGTAAGCTCACTACCGCCAAATACAGAGAAAAACTCAACGAGTTTTTCCATATCATAGGGCTGATTATCATGGAAAAACTGTTGAAAACTTTGAAGCAGGCTACTCAATTATTGAATAATAGAGTAGTTGTCAACCACAATAGCAGTTGCTTTTGAGCCAATAAATGATGCCGCCTCTCCTTGCATCTCTGCAGTAGCTTCATCTGGTAGTAAAATAGACTTGTGTCCACCTACATTAAATCGAGAGACACTGTTTTTGACAAATGGTACTGCACCAGGTGCTGTCGGTTTAATGTCGTTGCTTGAACCAATCAGTGCCAAGAGTGGTTCAGTTCCACTTAGTGGTGCTGTAGCAACTGAATTTGGAATGGTCTCATCACCAATTGTTTCAATACTAAAAATATTTTGTGCTGCTCCAACACTTATAGCGTAGTTAATAGAGTCTGCATCATCTAAAATTGTCTGTGCAATCAGTAAGAACTGCTCATAATCAGCGCTATCAGGCTCAATGCCAGCTGCGGCATAAAGACCATCACGAATCTCTTGTCCAAACGATTCCGAATGGCTTAATAGTTGTGCAATACCACCACCTGGCATCGCTAATGTAACACTCTCTAATGTTGCAGTTTGTAAGAAAGGAAAAGACGTAATAGTTCCAAGTGAATGCCCCATAAATGCTACACGAGAAGCATCAAGTGAAACTCCTACAACTGCTGATAATGAGTTCTTAAGTGCAATAAAGTCCGAAGTACTTTGACGCAAGTTATCACGAGCAACCAGTAGGTTTTGTAGATTCATATAGTGTTTTCCAGAACTGTCAATAACTCCATCAGGTGTTGGTGCACCTGTGTCATTGTTGACAACATCAAGGTCAAACGTTCGCTCTAATGTCGATAGGTAGAGTTGACTCTGTGTGTTGGTAATGCCATGAAGTGGCAAGTCAATTGCAACAGCAGCATATCCTGCAAGTGCTAGTGAGTCAGCAACTGCTAAAACATTAGAGCGATCTGCAGTAATCCCGTGTTGAAAAATTACAACTGGCCAACCAGATGCCGGCATATCCATTCCTGAACTGGCATTAGGAAGCGTCACTAATGCAGGAATATTTTTTTGTGAAAGCTCTGTTGGAAGTGTTGAGACACTAAGTGATCCGTTGGCATCAGTAAATGGAGTCGCTAATGCTGCTGCATCACTCCCTAAGTAGTATGGAAGATTATTAAGTGTTCCTGCATAGATATCTGCAAAACCGTAAGCTCCAATATCGGCTGTTGTCATTGCAGTGTTTGCAACTGCAAGTTGTGCTGCTGCATTGTGCTGTGTTATTGCGTTACTTACATTACCAATACTCTGTGTTGTAAAGCTCCATATTCCAGAGATGTTTTCACGTGCAATACCTTGTCCGCTAGCTTGAGCTACCATAATTTGTGTAATTTGACGAAGCCCTTCAAGAGAGACAACTGATTCCATGTTGCTCACAGGGTCAGAGTTAAAGTATGGCATACTTCCATCGGCACCAACAAGTGAATCACTGCTAAGAAGCATTGTTGTTGTTGCATCTGCAATAAGTGACTGCCCATCTGCATTGGTAATACCAGTTGTTAAAACCACCATATAGCTTGTGTGACTTTTAAGTGGTTTGGTTGGAAGAATTGCAAGTTTGCCACCACTAAAGGTAGCAACATAGTCACTTCCAAAAGTGAGTTCACCAACAACAGCGCCAACGGCTGGAATCATCAATGTCTCAGGAGTTGCCTGTGTGATAACTTCATATACATGTATATTCCCCGGTAGCGTTGTTGCATCCATCTCACCAGAAATACCTACGGTAATAGGTGATGTTGTCGAGAACCCATCAAGCGTGTTGAGCATTGTGGTTAATCCAGCTTCGCCCGCACTAGCACCTTCACTAATTGGAATATTTAGTGTTCCGTCTGTTGAGCCTGCAAAGAGAATGTCACTAGGGTAAGGAATGTTTCCTTTTGATTTTTCAAAGAGTACGTATCCGCCAGGAAGTTCTGATTTACTTGCAACTGTAGTGCTACTGCCACAACCGGCAATTAAAAGTGCTACTAAGGGTAATGCCAAATATTTCAACATGAGTGATTCCTTTTTTTAATCAAAGTTTTTGAGTATATCTTTTTAATACTAAAAATTCCTTTATGAGAGTTCACTTCCCCATTTTAAGATGCCAAGACCGTATTTTTGTTGCATTTTTTGTGACGTTTTAGAGAGTTGACGCATTTTGGTATCTTCTTTAAATTCCAGAAGTGAGAGTGTGCGTTTGGAATTACATGTAAACTCCGAGCAGTTGATGCTAAGACGAACAACCTTGAGTCGTCTATGCTGCTCTGCCTCAGAAAACAGTGAAAGAATAAGCTCTTTAAACCACTGCTCATTAAAGAGCCTGTTTTGGCTGATGCTTGCATGCGAGTGTTGTGACATCTCATAGTGAATTCCCACTCTAAAAGTAGTGGGAAATACTTGAAGTTTCATAATGGCAAAAGCTAGATGACGACTTAATATGATGACACGACGACGCAACTCACCACGGTCATAGAGCGGATCAAACGTGCGGGAGATACCTATGGATTTCCGCTCTCGTTTTGAAGCTACTGGGTCTAAATCTAAACCACAAACTCTACTGTAAAGGGCTTTTGCATAAGGACTTATGGCGCAGACAATCTTTTTATTTCTGGAGAGTTCTCCTAGGGTTTTAATGTTATAAGTGAGGAGCTTTTTCTGCATAGACCTGCCAATACCGGGAAAATCAGCAATGGCTATGGATTCAATGAACTCCTTTACTTGGTGGGTATAAACAGTTTTACAACCAAATGGTTTTGCCGATGAGGTGGCAAGTTTGGCAATGCTTTTAGTCTTGGCAGCTCCAATGGAAACGGGCAGATTTAACTCTTTTTTAATCTCATGACGTAGCATATCAATGAAGTGCTCAACCTCTTCATCTTCTACCCACCCCTCCAGATCACCGTAAAACTCATCAATACTAGCTTGTTCTAAAATAGGAATACGTTTGGCTAAAAAGTCATGTAGTTCATGAGAAAGTGTTTTGTAGAGCTTCATATTTGGTGCTTTGATGATAAGTGTAGGGCAGAGTTGTAGAGCTTCACGAATAGTCATAGCAGTCTTTATGCCGTAAGCTCTCGCTTCATAACTTGCTGTGGTTAAGATGCCGCGAATACGTCCGTCAGCATCTTTAAATTTATCTATATCACTGACACTAGTATCATAACTCTGAAAGAAAGCACCTAAAAAAGCACCACTGTTGTCGAGGTTAAACTGCTGTTGCACTTTGGAGTGTGCAAAAATATACTGATCACCCCGACCGCCAATACCGACGGGAATATTAAGTAGTGATGAATCAACTGTTCGTTCTGCTGAGACGAAAAAACAGTCTAAATCTATGTGTATTTTCATAAGTTAGAGTTTACTGGAAATTTCTGTTTTATTTTAAAAGTATGTCAGATTGATACAGTCTTTTGTGTTGCGTAGGGTGCTGAACCATTCCTCTGTAAAAAGGGATACACTTACTATTTAGTAGTGCATTAGTCTTATTAGGTGTATCTGTAATAGTTGTTACTGTGGTAGATACAGCTCCTGTGGCTCTATTTACCACGGGAATATACCCAGTTGTCTTATTAATTGCTTGACCTGTCAGTGAACCCACTTTACTGACAATCTTTGTACCAAGATTAAGCGTATTTTTTGCAATACTACCGACAGATTTTGCTGTTCCTGTGAGTAGAGAGAGTGATGTTTTAGAGAGCTCAATATTGGGCTTTTTAACACTGCCTAAAATATCTTGTGTAAAAAAAGCACATCCGTTATCTTGCAGTAATCCTACCTCAAAGTAGTGAAAATCGGTAGTGTTGAAGTCAACTATCCCTTTAGCAGCAACACGATTTTGTTCGGTGCTAACTGCACAGTCATAGAGGTAAAATCGACCATTTTCAGCATATCCGTCAATACGAATATGACCAATATTACTTGTAGGGATATTTTTTTGTTCTATTACTTTGACGGGCGCTGTTATAATAGAGGTGGCAATACTTTTTCCCGGAAAGTTCCCCTCAAAAATGTTAATATCATTAAAGTCTCTAAGTTGATTAATATTGTCATCGACTTCAATACCGTAAAGGACGACATTTTGTGCATCTATGGAGAGTTCAGCTTTAAGTGTGGAGGTGTTAAACTCTAAAAGGTTATCATCTTTAACGTTAACATAAATATCAGCGGTTCCCGATCTAAGAGAGGAGTTTATCTCTAAAAAATCTATGACATCATCAAGTTCAATAGTGTCTGCCTGTAGTGTCATGTTGTCTTGTGTGGCTATGATGTTGAGAGGACCTCCAAAAGAGTCTGAATGTAATGTTATCTGCTCATAGGGCATACTACTTAATGTGCCCGTAAATGTAGCATTTCCATGACGAATTGCAGCCTCTTTTGAGGTCTGTTTTAGCACTACAATATACTCCCCCTCTAACTCCTGCTTTTGAGAGTCAATTTTTATATCATTAAGTTGTAGTGTCTCATAAGTAGTTTTAATATAGCCGTTGATGGTGAGAGGATTTAAATAGTGGACACTTATATTAATATCACTGTTTTTATGCCACAGTTCAGTGCGTAGTTTAAGATCGGTAGTGAGCATGGATTGGTTTAGGTCTATATTTACATGTAAAGGTTTGAGTGTCAATAGTGGGTTGGTAAGATAAGGCTCCCTCTGCTTAACTCTTCACTCTGAAGTTCAAAGTTGCTTTTAAATCGTAACGGTACCATGCTAAATTCTAGCGGATTAAGTGATAACTGTTCATGTTTTGTAGTGAGTTTAAGTGCTCCATTATAGTTCTCATTATCGGTATCTAATTCTAGTGCTAGGTGCAGAGGTGTTGGACGTAACGATAGGTTTTTATCAGCAGCAGTAATCTGTTTTGAATCAATAGTTGCATAAACATGTGTTGGTGTAATAGTACTTTTTAGATGGATATCTCCTGTGGCTACTGCTTTTTGATTAGTTAATAAGAAAATTTCTTTAAGAGGGAATGTACCTGTTCTAAGCGTTAGATTTGCATTGTTATAATCTATAAATATAGTACCAAATGCGCTATCATTGAGGGTAATATTTAGCTGTTTTTGAGCGTAATTAAGCGCTCCAGAGCCATTAAGTCTGTATTTAGAGTTTAGTGGAGCAAAACGGTTGAGCTCTTTTAGGGCATAGATGAAATCTATATGACTTTCATTGCTATCATGGCGTAGTTTTAGTGTCAGGTTTTCATGAGGTGTCTTAATGCTTACATCACTTTTGAGTGGGACGGTATGTTCAACTGTCCCTGTGATATTTGCAGACTGAGTACTGTAATAACTGCTGTTAATATCGTTTAAATAGGAGGAGAAAGTAAGTGTATCTTCTCTGTTTTGAAGTTCAAGAGTTCCTGTAACAAGACTATGTAATTTAAAGTCAATATTTGCTGTTGTCGTAGCTTTTTTAGAGAGATTAATATCAGACTTTAGAGTGATATTTGGATTTGAAAAACTCGAAATATTCACATCATGTAATAGTGCATCTACATGTAACATAGAGTGGTTAGTGTCGTAGATGATGGTGCTCTTATGAAGCGTTAGTAGGGTACTAATAATTTCTGGCTTGATGGTAATTAAATTGTTTTCATTAATTACATGTAAATTTAAGCCCACAGCTTTAGTGCTATGTAAGGTGGTGTTTAGCTCCTCTTGTTTGAGATGTTTTAAGATGCCATCTAGTGAGAGTGTATCAGCATTTACATGTAAATTGTTATTTTTAAAATTTACGTTTATTATATCGTTTAAATATGAGGAGCTAACAGTAGCATTAGTCTCTTTATTTGCATAAGTAAGTTCTCCATAAAGCGCACCTGCTCTGTCAATATTAAGTAGCTCACTTTTTGGTGAGCGTAGTCTGTAGTTAGCATGTATCTGCTCTTTTGAATAATTAGTGTCATTTAAAGAGATATGATAGCCATCAATATTAAGGTCGATGTCAGCAAGGAGATGTTTTTTTGCATAAGTGCCTGAAATTTTTGAGTGCAGTTTTTTTACAGGAGCATAGGCTTTCATGTGGTTTTTTGCATCTAGTTTTAAATAGAAATCACCTCTCTTAAGATGATAGTAGAGTTGATTGACTTTTATCTCTGCTAGCGATGTGTTTAGCTCCATACTGCTGTGTAGTCTGTTTTGCTTTAATGTTAGTCTAATATGGGGAAACAGTGCTACCTCTGATGCATTAACATCGGGAATATATTTTAGTACAGGTTCTAAGAGTAGGAGATCTTTGCTGCTAAGAGTAGCATTAAGATCCGCAATAGTTCTAAAATTACCTTTAGACTTTAAAGAGAGGTTTCCTTTAGCAAAAGGTTCTAGCCCTTCTAGATTAAGATAGGAGCTAATGTTTATATTGGTTGCAACAGCGTGGTAACTGAGGTCATTAAGATTAAACGAAGCCTCTAAAGTACCATCTAAGATGTTAGCGTCAGACTGTACAATATTGCTCTTATTATAGTGTGCGTTAATCTTTATGGGTAAGTTTGGCAACGTTACAGTGGCTACTTTGGAGAAGATATTAAGATTGCCTTGAAATACAAGCGTGGCTTCTGGGTCAGTGAATTTTTCGTAGTGTACACTAAGTTGCAGCGTACTGTTTTTTTCTAGAGTAGCGTCAATTGTGTAGGTATTAAAAGTGATTGATGGTGATGTAAAGGTTACATTCATATTTAAATAGTGTGAGGCTACTTTGGTAAATAGATAGGCATGTGATACAGGAATAGATACAGCTATAGAAATGAACAGTAGAGCCGCTATAAGAGTGAAGAGTATATTGCGTAAAATAACCATATAAACACTATATCTAAAAAGATGGTGTATTAACGAAAAGGTTTGTAAAAACTTCTGTCAGCAAGTTTTAAAAGTTCTCTATCGCCACTGCTGTCACCATACGCATAAATTGTTTTAAAAACATCTAGCTTGTAGAGAGCTTTGACTCGTTTGGCTTTTTCTGGACCATAGCAGTTGTGACCTTTAAAGCGTCCATTAAATACTCCATTTTCAAATTCAAGTTCGGTGGCAATAAGGGTAATATTTCTCTTTTGACACCACGCCTTAAGCCATAAGTTTATGGATGCAGACACTATGGTAACTGCATCTCCATTTTTTTGATGCTCATTAATTGCTTTAATGGCTTTTGGACGAACAATTTTATTTATTTGTGTGAGGGCATACTCCTCTCCTAATCTCTCAAATTCCCTTTCACTTACATCTTTAAAATAGTGGCTTAAAAAGATCTCTTTAGCTCTATGGTTTGGAATTACATGTAATTTGTAAAGTACAAGCATTGGAGCTAAGTAGAGAAGCCCTGCGTAGTAGCGTGAACTGCCTCGTGCAAACTTAATGAACTCTTCTAGAGAGTCCTTGTTTGTGATGGTTCCATCAAAATCAAAAAGAGCTAAATTCATGGGTAGTACCTATCTAAAAAGTAACATTCTCCTACAGGAAGCCACTCTGGTATAGTGTAAAAACGCTCTTTTTGAGCAGAGAGAATCTGATTTTTATAAGCCTCATAATCGAAGCTTTCACAGCGTAAAATATAGAAGTTAGCGTTATGAATTTTAATATTTTCAACACTGCTGTTTTTACATGTAGATTCTAAATATGGTGCATAGATATTACGCTTGTCAATAAAAGTAAGGTCTTGATTATTTAGAGTTCTTACATTAATTAGCTTGTCGTCAAAACGACCATACTTGTTGCTATTGTAAAGAACTTTAATGTCACGACTGCAGTGATAGGAGAGCAGTGATGTCATGCTGTAGCCAAAACCATACAGTTTTTCTAAGTTATGCTCATCAAGTGCTTTACATATCTTTTGAGGTTCACTAAGTAAGACAGCATCACTGTAGCGTTTGTGTTCTTTAAAAAGTGAAATGGGTGTTAACAAAACAAGTGTGACAAGAGCAATATGTATGTAAGTGAAACGGGCATTAAAACGAATAATTTTTCTTAAATATGATTCATTTAAAAAGCTAAAAAGTAAAAAAAGATAGGGAACAAACAGAAGTAGCCAATGCAGACCAACACTTTTTTTAAGTGCCACAAGAGAAAAAATAGCCAAAGTAAAAATTAAAATAGAACCTAGCAGTGTTAGCAGTATTGAATTCTTAAAATGGCTACGCTCTTTAAAAAGATAGTAAATTCCCCATGGTGCTAAGATGTAAACGAGACTAACGGTGAGACCTATCATACCTTTAACGCTGTAGCTACTGTCTTGAGTTCGAGCAAAAAAGTTAAACAAAATATTATTCCAGCAGCTGTTGTAATTAAAGTAGAGGTTTTGTGCTACAAATGCTAATATAATAGGAACAACTACAGCAATAGTTTTAAGTGCTCTTGTCCTATAGCTAATGAGTGAGAAAATAAGCAGGCCAATCATTAAAAATGCTGCAAAGTACTTACTTAAAAAGGCTAAACCTAAAAATAGACCTGCTAAAACAGCATACATAAACCATCTGTTTTTTTCTAACGAGAAGATAAGAAAGAGAGTGCCTAATGAGCCAAAAAGCACCAGTGGTATGTCATTGGTAAAGAGAACTAAAAGAACATCTATAGGTGAGGCTAAAAAAGCAAGAGCAACCAAAAATGCCAGCTCTTTTTTTACATGTAATTTACTTAATGTGTAGATGACATAGGCGATGATTAAGGTTGCTATAAAAGAGAAAAAGCGATAAAAAATATGACTTTCACTAATAAAACTCATTAAGTAGATAAGCCAACCCACCATTGGTGGATGGTCATAATAGCCTGCTAAGGGAACTTTAGCCCAAGTAATAAAGTATGCTTCATCTCCTGTAAGTGGCAATAAAAAGAGAATTAAAAGTTTAAAAAAACCAATAATTAAAACAGCATTAATCTCTTTTTTATAGCTTGTTATCATATGCTAAGTTTCTTGAAAATGAATTCTGGAATGTGTTTAATAATGAGCATAATGTAACGCCAAATCCATTTGGTGTAGAGTACATCTTTAGCTTTTTGCTGAGCAGTAAAAATATCTTCTGCCACCTCATTGGGCTGTGCAGTAAGTTTTTCGGGCAGATCCAAGCCCTCGGTCATTTTTGTGTTTACAAATCCGGGTTTGACAGTCAGAACATGTACGCCACTTTCAAAAAGACGATTACGAAGACCGCTTAAGTATGCAGAGAACCCTGCTTTTGCCGCACCATAAATGTAGTTGGTTTTTCGACCACGATCACCGGCAACGGAGCTAATTCCTACAATAAACCCAGCTTTTTTACTCTCAAAGTCATTAGCAATAATATTGAGCAGTGATACGGCACCTGTGAAGTTAACATTAATGGTGTTTAGTGTTTCATCTAAACTATTTTGAGCTACACTCTGCTCTACCATGTGACCTGCTGCGACAATAACACCGTCAGGTTTTGACTCTAATTTTTCATAGAACATATTATGAGAAGCAGTTTCACTTAGGTCAAGCTCTTCTAAATTTACATGTATTTCATAACGAATACGGATATCATTAGCAAATGCTTCAAGTTCATCTATTTTACGCCCTGCAAGCGTTAGGTTATATCCATTTTTAGCATACTCATGTGCTACGGCTTTGGCAATATCGCTCTTGGCCCCAATAATTAATAGTTGACTCATTATATCTCCACTCGTTTTGATTGTAAGGAATTGAATTTTTCACTCATTTTATACTCTTTTCGTAATGCTCTAAATGTCTCAATATGCTCATAGCCCTGCTCAAAAGTCTCTTTGGGGACACGAACATCTTTAGTCAGATAGATTCTACCCTTATATTTTAATACAATGGCATCTAGCTCATCAAGCAGTTCAAAAAGTCCCGATTCAATTTTAAAGTCAAGTGCTAAAGAGTAGCCCTCAATAGGAAAAGAGAGATAGTTCTTATTGGCTTCGCCATAGAGTTTTAGTACGGCTAAAAATGAGCCTTTACCGCTATCTGAAATAGTTGACAATACTTCATGTAGTCCATCATAGCTTGTCTCTTTTGGAAAAATGAACTGGTATTGGGTAAAGCCGTTTTTTCCATAGATTCGGTTCCAGTTGTTAATTGCATCGAGTGGGTAAAAAAAGGTATCAATATCCACTTTTTGCTTTGAGATTCGTTCACGAACTTTTCCATAATAGAGCCAGTTAAAGGCCTTAACACTGAGTTTATTGAGTGCAAATGATGGAAAGTTGAAGGGAATTGTCAGCTTCTTTTTCTCAACATAGTTTAAATCACCGTCATCAGTAAAATCTCCCACCATCAACAGACACTTTCCAACCTTCTCTTTTGTAGCCAGGCAGTCAATCCAAGCAACAGAGTAAGGTTTCTCTTTAAACTGCTCAAACGCATCAAAGGTGTCTTTGAGGTTTTTAGTTTTAATAGTAGTCTGATTGATGTGCTGGGAGTTTATTTTTTTGAGAGCAATCTTGGCATCTAAAATGACACCGGTAAGCCCCATTCCTCCACAAGTTGCATAGAAGAATTTTTTGTTTTTACGATGAGAACAGTTAATGATTTTACCATCAGGCAGCATAAGATTAAATTCAATAACACATTGGCTAAAACAGCCCTCAATATGATGGTTCTTACCGTGAACATCACTAGCAATAGCACCACCAACAGTAATGAGTTTTGTCCCTGGGGTCACTTTTAAAAACCAGCCACGAGGTACAAAGGTAGCAATAATTTCACTCAGTAGTACGCCACATTCTACATGTAAAATACCTTCATTCTCATCAAAGTCCAAAAAGTAGTTATGAGACTTTGTAGTGATGATATGCTCATTTAAAGCGCTGTCACCGTAGCTTCTACCATTTCCAAAGGGGATAGACTCACCGTCTTCTTTTAGATAGTTACGAAGCGTTTTCTTATCTTTAAAATCAAAGTTACTATTTTCAATTTGTGGGTACATTCCCCAGCTATTTAGACTCACTGTTAATCCTTAAAAACAAATTTTTTATCGAGAAAATACTTTACAATATAGCCAATACTTAGACCAACCACGGCACCCAGGTATTTAGCATTCTCATTTTCAAAAGCACTATCAAAACCAATTTCAAAGCCCCAGAAAATAAATGTGGTAAAAACGCCCATAAGTGAATAGAGCATAAATTTTTTGCCGTCATCTTTTTTACTTTTAGGTGTATGAAAAAAGATATATTTTTTATCGAGTATATATTTTAGTATTAATCCTGCAAGTGTTCCCATAAACATTGCAACATAGAGCGATGCAAAACCACTGTAAACACTAAAGCTAAGGTACTGAAACAGAAGGTTTGCTAAAGTAGAAAGCAGGGCAAAAATAATATAACGGATGACTAACATTTAGAGCGTTACAATCAGGTAAAAACTAATGAGCCAGAATAAAATTGTAAGCTGCATAAAACGGTCTTTTAAGACAATTTTAGTAGGACTTCCACTCTTCTCTTCCACAAAGGTAATCTGCATATAGCGCATGATTCCAAGAATTACAAAAAAGGCACTCAGATAGAGATACTCGGTATGAAGACGTGCTATGACAGCATCTGAAACGGTGTAGAAGATGTAGCTAACAATAATAACACCCGACATTAACACCATACCTGCATTAACAAACTCTAAGTTATAACCATCAATATTTCTTCGGGTCTCTTTACCCTCAATAGAGAGCAAGACATCATCGCGACGTTTAGCCAGTGCTAAAAATAGAGCCAAGAGAAAGGTCATAATAATGATCCACATGGAGAGACCAATGCCCACTGCAACTGATCCAGCAAATAGACGTAGTACAAATCCTGTAGAGATGATGAAAATATCGATAATAGAGATGTGTTTGAGTTTAAATGAGTAGAGAATATTGAGTAAAAAATATAGTAGCAAAATACCAAACAGATAGGTATTAACTAAGAGTGACAATAGGAGTGGAATAGATGCAAAAAGTGCTATGAGCTGTTTTGCTTTAGTAGGAGAAATCGTCCCCTTTGCTAAAGGTCGCTCTTTTTTTGTCGGATGGGCTCGGTCCTCTTCAATATCCATCAGGTCATTAAAAATGTAGATACTGCTTGCAAGCAGTGAAAAAAGAGCAAAGGTAATAAGAGAGAGTATAACAAGTTCGATATTGTCAAATGAAAATGCAAACAGAAGCGGTGCAAAAATAAAGATATTTTTGACATACTGATGTGGCCGTAGTAGTTTAATAATCTCTTTCATTGTTCTCTTTAATAATAGTATTTACATGTAATTATAGCTAATTATAAATATTAGTTAAATTGGTTACAATAGGAGATAAAGGAATTCATCTAAAAAGGGGAAGGTTATGATGAGGGTTATGTTGCACCTATTGCAACACCTGCACCACCACCAACAGGTCTAATAGTGAGCCAAGGTTGGCATATTAATAAGATTGGTATAGAGTGGGATAAGGTAAGCAGTGCACTTTACTATAAACTTTATCGCTCCGTATCAGCAGGTAGTGTAGGTAACTTAGTTTTGCAGACGACAAGCAATGCTCAGCAGAGCTATTTTGATACAGCAGTAACACCAGATACAATTTATTACTATCGCATTCAGTCATGTATTACAAATTCTTGCAGTGGTTATAGCACGGTAGAGAGTGGATATGCTTCAGCTAGTACTTCTGTTCCAGTTAATGTTGCTACACTTTTAGCTAATACAACATGAACAGTAAGTGGTTATTTTATTTAAAATTCCGGGGACTAAAATTCCGGGGAGAAAATTCCGGGGACAGCAAATTCCGGGGACAGCAAATTCCGGGGACAGCAAATTCCGGGGACAGCAAATTCCGGGGACAGCAAATTCCGGGGACAGCAAATTCCGGGGACAGTATACCAATTAATTTCATTCTTCATCTTTTTTAGGTCGTCCTGCTTTTTTATTTTTATAATTTATCCCTGTTAACAATTCTATTTTATCATAAAAGTTATCATCTCCACATG
>JAYEKO010000027.1:0-20425 GCA_034661055.1 Campylobacterota bacterium | reverse complement strand
TACCGTGCATCATATTTTTTGCTCTAATCACGTTCGCACCAAAACTCTGAGCAATACTCTGATGCCCTAAACAGATACCTAAAATTGGTAATTTATCTTGAAAGTAGTCAATAACATCTAAACTTACACCTGCTTCATTTGGAGTGGCAGGGCCAGGAGAAATAATGATTTTTTCTGGATTTAAAGCCGCAATCTCTTCTACTGTTAATTCATCATTACGGATTACTTTTAAATCAGCGCCTAACTCTAGGCAGTATTGGACAATATTGTATGTAAAACTGTCATAGTTGTCTATCATTAAAATCATTAAATTATTCCTTAGTATATGAGAGGGATTATAATCAATGTTATATGAAAAACTCTTTAACTAAATTTTTAAAGATGAGCCAGCTAAACACTGGCTACTGTTAAGACGTGAGTTATCTATTTTTTTGAGGTCTTACTTTTTTTGCTTTTTGTATTTTTCTTATTGTTTTTCACATTAGCAACAATTGAATCACCAATACCTTTAACATTTTTAAGATCATTAATAGATTTAAACTTACCGTGCTTCTTTCGATGTTTAATGATAGCTTCCGCCTTTTTTGCACCAATACCACTAATACTCATCAACTCAGCTTTACCTGCTTTATTAATGTCTATTGAAGCCATTAAGCTCCCGACCAAAAGAAGCATTACTATTATCTTTTTAAACATTTTATCTCCTATGTAAAAATATTTTATTATTATATCACAGAAAACTATTTAGAATCTACCAAACTCTCAATTCATTATAGACACTGTCTCGCTCAACTGGAATAAAGCCACTATTTTTAATAAGTTTGACAAACTCCTCCAAATCAACACCTTGAGCACTGGCTGCTCCTGCAGCAGAGTTAATAGACTCTTTTTCAATTGTACCATCCAAATCATTGGCACCAAACTCTTGAGCAACTAGCGCAAGATTTACTGTTGATGTCACCCAGTAAGCTTTTAAATTAGCTACATTATCTAGTACAATTCTACTTATAGCCATAGTCTTTAGAATTTCATGTGCAGTAATAAATTCTTTAACATTTAGGTAGTTGTTTTCACTCTGATACACCAGTGGAATGAAAGCATTAAAACCACCTGTTTGGTCTTGAAGATTCCGTATTCGTATCATGTGATCGACTCTATCTTTACGTTTTTCAACATGACCAAATAGCATCGTTACATTAGAAGCCTTTCCTCGCTCATGCCACTTTTTATGAATTTCAAGCCATTGTGATGAAGTTAATTTACCTTTACAGATATAATCACGTACCTCTTCATCAAAAATCTCAGCACCGCCACCAGGCATAGAGTCAACGCCATTCTCTACCATCAGGTCTAAAAGTTCATCATAACTTTTATTATACTCCTCGCATAAAAAATGAACCTCAGCCGCAGTCAATGCTTTTACATGTAAATTAGGATAAGAGTTTTTAATTTTTTTAAAGATATCCAAATACCACTGCAAACCTGTCTCAGGATTATGCGCGGAAACTATATGTACTTCTTTGATGTCACGCTTAACAATATCATCTACAATAGCCATTATCTCTTCATGTGTCATCGTATATTGATTTGGATTTTTTCTACTCGCTGAATAAGCACAGAATTTACATACATCTTTACAGATATTTGTTGGATTGATATGACGATTAATATTAAAATAACTCTTTTTTCCATGCAGTTCTTTACGCTTTAAATCTGCTAGTTCACCTAATTCAAAGAGGTCATAATCATAAAGTGCAAGTGCTTCATCAAAGTTAATACGCTTGCCTGATTTTATTTTTTCAATAATGTTCAATTTTTATCCTTATAAGAGCGGCAATTATAGCGAAATATCAGTATAATATCTTATGAAAATAGATGAATATATAGAAGACCTAATAGAAAAAAATGCCAGTGATTTTGAGATATCAAAGCTTTTTAAATCACATATTAAAGAGTACACTGAATCTCTTGGTGTTGTATTTGAAAAAAATCAAGGTAAAGATTTTCTAGTAAAGCATACCAAAGCACTTGATAGCATTATAATTTTAATGTATAAAACTATTCTTAGACGAACTTTTGGTAACTACCTACCCATGCGAAACTCCATTCCCATTGTCATTATTGCGCTTGGAAGCTACGGGCGTGAGCAGCTCTGTGTCCATAGTGATATCGATCTTATGATAGCCTACGAAGAAGTGGATGGATATGACACTAATCTCATAATTGAAAAACTACTCTATTTGGCATGGGATGCAGGTCTAAAACTTGGGCATCGCGTCCATGTTGTCTCTGATATCTCAAAAGCTGCTCAAGAAGATATCACCATTAGGACCTCCTTAATGGAGTCACGTCTTATTATTGGTTCCCAATTTACCTGGGGAGCAACACAACGAGAACTCAACAAAGTCCGTTCTATTGATCCTAAAGCTTACATTTTAGCTAAAATTGAAGAAGCAAGAACACGAAGAAAGAGATACCCTATCTCCATGCAACCAAACATTAAAGAGAGTGTCGGTGCCCTGCGAGACTCTCAACTACTTTTTTGGATTGCGACTACTATTCACGGTTTTATCAATACGAAAGATCTTACTGGTCAACTTTTTAGTGAAGAGGAGTATCGTGAGTATCGTATTTCACTTGAGTTACTTTTTAGAGTTCGAAGTGCCCTTCATCTTATTGCAGGTAAACAACAAGACCAACTACTACTTGAACATCTACCTCAAATCTCTAAAATGCTCGGTTTTAAAAATCCACAGAAACTTGCGACAAAAGTTTTACAAACACTCTGGAGAATAAACAACTTTACCCAAATTTTTATTACCAAGATGCTACGATCTTATCTCTCTAGGCAAGGAAGAATTAAGGAGTTAAAAGCATCACGTATTGAAAAAGGATACTACCTCATTGACAATACTCTTTATGCAACATTTCATTCAAATAACAAAACAGTAAACCAACTACTTGAACTTCTGGTTTCACTTGATGACAAAGCATATCAGTTTGATCCAAGCTTTTTAGTACAATTTACCTATGTCACCATTAAACGTCCACTAAGAGTAAAGACATATACACTCCTTAGAAAGCTTTTTGAGAAAAAACATACCTACTCATTTTTAAAACTCTTTTATAATGCTGGCATACTGCAAGAGCTACTATCTGCATTTAAAAAGGTACTTCATTTACCTCAATTTGACGGCTATCATCACTACCCGGTAGATATTCACTCTATTGACTCAGTTAAGAGCTTGGAGAATATCAAAGAGCCTCTTATTGCTAAACTATATAATGAACTTTCACATGAAGAACAGACCGTTTTAAAAATAACAACACTCATTCATGATACTGGAAAAGGAAGAAAACAAGATCATGGAGAAGTTGGTGCTAAACTTATTGTGCCACTACTTAAAAAATTTAAATTCTCTGAACTGCATCAAGAGAGTGCTGCATTACTTATTAAACATCATATTTTAATGAGCAGTGTCGCTTATAATGAAGATCTGCATAGTGAAAAAACCCTCTATAAATTTATGTCAAAAATCAAAACTGCTTCAAACCTCCAGCTACTTTACATACTCACTTATGCAGATATTAATGGTGTTGGACCTGGTGTTTACAATACGTTTAGTTCAAAACTTCTTAAAAAACTCTATTATGCGGCATTAGAGATTTCACAACAGAGTGATAGAATTAGTGATGCAACAAAACGACTACAGAGTGAAAAACGTATTAAAAACAGTGCAATATACAAAGAACTACCAAAACTCTTACAGAAGAAGATTTTAAAAATAGAGTCTAATCTTTTCTTTTTCAAACACTCTCCAGATGAGATTATGAGCATAGCCACCACAGCACGTGAAATAAAAGATTATACCTATCGAATTAATAGTAGCCATGGTTTTAGCATTGAGATCCTGCGCTTAGTACCTCTAAACCTTAGCTACCTACTTGGACAATTAAGCCATCTTGATGTTGCATCTATGGATGTTTTCACACTTTTTGATGAGATAAAATACTTTAAAATTGAATTTTTAAATCAACCAGACAGTGATACTATTGAGCATATTAAACAGATAATTGATGACTCTTTTGATATGAGTAAAAAAACGACTATTAAGAAACCCATAATACATGCTGATGAAATTACGTTAGATTGTAATCATTCGCTTACCTATGCGCAACTAAATGTTAAAACAGCCAATCAAAGAGGTCTTCTTGCCTATATTGTAAAATGTTTTGATGATGAGAACATTAATATTGCAACTGCAAAAATTCATACCACTAAACATAAGGCTAAAGACCATTTTTTAATAGAAAAAACAACTACTATGTGCGATAATACTGCACAAATTATAACCATGTTAACTCAGGAGCATAAATAGATGTGTGGAATAGTCGGCTATATTGGAGAAAAAAAGAGTAAACATATTTTACTTGACGGATTAAAAGAGTTAGAGTACCGAGGGTATGATTCTGCTGGTATTGCCATACTTGAAAATGACAACTTCTCATCATTTAAAGCAGTGGGTAAACTTAAAAACCTAGATGAGAAGATGCAAGAGTTTGAAACCTCATCATTTTCAGTTGGAATCGGTCATACGCGCTGGGCTACTCATGGTAAACCCACCGAACTTAATGCCCATCCCCACTTAGGAGAGAGTTCTTATGTGGTTCATAACGGTATTATCGAGAACTATCAAGAACTAAAACAGGAATTGCTTGATAAAGGTGTTGTTTTTTTAAGCCAAACCGATACCGAAGTTATTGTCCATCTTTTTGAAACCTACCTGCCTCACTCTCAAAATGCCTTTGAAGCATTTAAAAGTACATTAGAACGCCTTGAAGGTGCTTACGCTATTCTTCTCATTCATAAAGATGAGAGCGATACCATTTTATTTGCCAAAAATGGTTCTCCCATGATTGTCGCAACAGATGATGATGGTGATGTTTACTTTGCCTCATCAGACACCCCTTTAATTGGAAAGGCTTCTAATGTGGCCTATCTAGATGATGGTAACTATGGGTTTGTTGAGGGACAAAACATTAATATTTTCAACTCTGATGCCCAAACAGTACGAGCAATATTTTCATCACTTCCAACAAGTAAACTATCTGCTCAAAAAGAGGGCTTTCGTTTTTTTATGGAGAAAGAGATTTATGAGCAGAGTAATGTTATCTCCGATACACTACTTGGACGTATTAACAATAAGAGTATTATTTTCAATGAGATTGATGATGATCTTCTTGATGGTATCAACGAAATTAAGCTCTGTGCTTGTGGAACAAGTTATCATGCCGCATTAAGTGCTAGCTACCTTCTTGAGCGTGAAGCAAAAATTAGGTGCTCTGTTGAAATTGCTAGTGAATTTCGTTATAAAGAACCTCTTTTGCACCATGATACACTTTTTATTGTCATCTCTCAAAGTGGTGAAACTGCCGATACATTAGAGACTTTAAAGATGGCAAAACATGCCGGCTTAAAAACACTTGTCGTATGTAATGTTGACAACTCATCTATGGTAAGAATTGCTGATGCAACACTCTTAACTCGTGCTGGTATAGAAAAAGGTGTGGCATCAACAAAAGCCTTTGCTACGCAAGTAACACTTCTATGGATGTTAGCGCTCTATACGGCACAAAAACGTAACTCTATTTCTCCAGAGTCATTAAATGAACAATTACATGTATTGCGAGCTATACCAGCTTCAGTAAAAGTTGAGAGTAATATGCACGATAGAATCAATCGTCTCTCAAAACGCTACTTACATGGTCATGGTTTCTTTTTTATAGGCCGAGACATCTTCTTTCCTCTGGCATTAGAAGGGGCATTAAAACTTAAAGAGATTAGCTATCTACATGCAGAGGGTTATCCATCAGGTGAGATGAAACATGGGCCTATTGCTTTAGCAGACCCTGAGCTTTTCACTATTGCTCTAATGCCAAAAAACTTACTTTATGATAAAGTAAAAAGTAATGTTGAAGAGTTAAGCGCAAGAGACTCTACCATCTGTGCACTTAGTCCAGTAGAGTTTGAAAAAGCAGATGACTTTATTAAGACAAAACCTCATAATCACTACATGTTGGAGTTTTTTGAGATGATGGTCGTAGTACAATTACTTTCAATGGAAATCACAATTCGCCTTGGTCACGATGTTGACATGCCAAGAAACTTAGCTAAAAGTGTTACTGTCGAGTAACATTTTTAAAAATCATCTTCTAATTCATTATCTTTTAGAAGTGTCTCTTCAAATAAAACACTACGGTTTCGTCCCCCGTTTTTAGCAGCATAAAGTGCTACATCAGCATACTTAATACACTTCCAAAAAGAGTCGGATTGAGTTGGATATATTGAGGCTCCAATGCTAATAGTCTTACTAAATGAACCTTGAGGCGATGGGATTTTTTTAGCTCCAAAAGCGTTTCTAATCTTTTCTGCTATTTCTATAACTGCCTCTTCATTACAGTTATATAAAAGAACAATAAACTCTTCACCACCAAACCGCACCACACTATCTGAATTACGAATGCTCTCTTCTAAAGTACGTGAAATTACACGGATAGCTTCATCACCAACATCATGTCCATAGGTATCATTAATCATCTTAAAGTGATCAATATCTACCATTAAAATACCATATGCAATCTCTGAACGTTTAGCCTGTGACGTAATTAACTCAATACTCTCTTCAAGATATTTACGGTTATAGAGTCCTGTTGGAGCATCAGTACGAGATGATTTTTCTAAAATTTGTGTCAATTTTTTACTGACAATCTCAGGTTTGGCAGCATCAATATAATCATTTATGGAAGGAACTAATAGACGAATACGTTGAGACTCTTCTTCATTGAGTGTTACAATAGATATTATAAAGTCTAATTCATTTGAAATAGAATATGGAAGACATAAATATGAGACAGTGTCATCACTTGCTAACATTTGAGGGCAGGCATTTGAAAATAGGCATGAGTCAACCACTGTATTAGTACGATCAGCACGGCACTGCTTAGTAGCTTCACATAAAATCTCTTTTTCTGCATGAACAATACTGTTTTCTTTAGAAATAAGATCTGCCTCAATAAAGTTAAAATCTTTTAAGTCAAACTTTTCTCGTAGAACTTGAGCAAAACGTACATAAACTTCTTCAATTCTCTCATCATGTTCAATGGCTTTTCTAAACTTATAGATATCAGAGAGACGTGAAACCGTATTTTTCATCTGGATTAAAGGATCTTTATTAATATTTTTCTGATTGGTTAAGAAAATCTCAATTTTATTCTCAATCTCTTCCATTGTTGCTTGAAGTTTTTCTAATAGGGTATTAACCCATTTTGAAACTTCTTTCGCTTCACCCTCTTTAATATTAATAATTCTATGAGAATAGTCACCATCATTTGCTTCTTGCATTACCCCTTTAATAGAATCAAAAATATGCAAATATGGTCCTATAAGACGATTAACAAATACTAAAATAAAAATAATCATTATAAGTGCAAACACTGCAACATAACCAAGTATTGAAATACCGTATGAACGAAGATCATTAATGTCCATCTCTATTGAGATCGCACCTAAAGTATCACCAACTTTGGCATCATGACAATCTAAACAGTTAATGACCCCATTTTGTGTAGCAATATAAGGGATGGTCATACGAAAAGTACTATTTGCAAAGAAGTCATCTGCATGAGTTTTGTTCATCTTACTACTACTAACAACCTCTTCATCCATCTTATCCTGTGGTACCTCATTATTCAAACCTTTTCCATATTGGGCAATAACACTAGGGGCTCGTACCAGCCAAATTCTATTCATCTGTTCAAGAGTTTCAACTTGATGAATAAACTGTTCACGCTTATCCATAGTACCATTGACCATGTGTGCTGTCAAGCCAAATTTAACAACATTTGCAACCGCCTCTGCTCGTTTTTGTGCACTTTGAAGACCATAATTCTTTGTGTTAAAAGCGACAATCCCTAAAATGAATACAAACACCAAAGACATAATTAAAAAGAGTGTAAAAGATATTTTTGTTTTATTATTCATTATAATACTCCAAATTAAAAAGCTATATACGTCAATGAGGATATCTAAAAAAATATTTTTTTTTGATGAATTTAAATAAAAAGAGTAAAAAAATCACTATGTTACGACTTATGTCGTAACATAGTGTTAGTAGAGGGACTTAGCTACAGCCACAGCCACCTTCTGAATGAGAGTGCCCGCTTGATGGTGCAGCCGCTCCTCCTGTTGAACATGCACTTACACCTGGAGGCGTTGTTGGTTGAATAGCTTGGTTATCGACTCCTCCTTCAGCATTAATAGTCTCAATTTGATTCCAGACAGTTTCAGCTGCTTTCATATAACGCTTAGCGGTTTCTGATTCTGGTGAAACATAAACTATAGGTTTTCCTTCATCACCACCAATACGAACAGCAGGCTCAATTGGAATCTCAGCAATAATTGATGTATCAAACTCTTTAGCAATTGGATCGGTTGTCCCTTTTCCAAAGATATCATATTCTGCACCAGTATCTGGTGCAATAAATCCACTCATATTCTCAACAATACCAGCAATTGGAATATTAAGCTTTTTAAACATATCTAAACTACGACGACTGTCATCTAAAGATACCATCTGTGGAGTAGTAACAGTAACACCAACAGTAACTGGAACACTCTGAGCTAAAGTCAACTGAGCATCACCAGTTCCTGGAGGCATATCAATTACTAAACAGTCTAATTCTGACCATAAAATGTCACGTAAGAACTGCTCAATTGCTTTCATAATCATAGCACCACGCCAGATTAAAGATTGACCATCTTCAGTAAGAGAACCCATAGACATCATCTCAACACCATAAGCCTTAAGAGGAAGAACTTTGTTTCCTTCAATTTGTGGACGGACTCCTTCTAAGCCTAACATACGAGGAATATTTGGTCCGTAAATATCTGCATCTAAAAGACCGACTTTTTTACCTTGCATAGCTAAAGCAATTGCTAAGTTTACTGATGTTGTCGATTTACCAACCCCACCTTTACCTGAACTCACCATAATAAAGTTTTTTACTTGAGGTGCAATATTTTTGCCGTGAGATGAACTCTCACGTGGCATTTTAGGAGCTTCTATTCTAATGGTTGCAGAAGCTGCACCAATTTTTTGTAACTCTTTTTCTGACTCTTCTTTAATCTGTGCTGCCACTTCAGGAGCACTCGAGCTAATTTCAATAGTGATAGTAACATCATCACCTGCAACTCTAATATCTTTTACAAATCCAAAAGATACAATATCTTTTGTAAAACCTGGGTAAGTAACATTACTCAGTGCTGATTTAATCTGTTCTTCAGTCATATTTTTCTAATTCCCTTATAAAATTATATTTATTGTGCCGCTTTGGCTTCTTCTGCAATTTGTGCAATTGCTTCAGGATTGTCCATAATGTCTTGAGAAATTTTGTACGAACAAAATTTCGGTCCACACATTGAACAAAACTCCGCCTCTTTAAAGACATCTTGAGGCAGTGTTTCATCGTGATATTCACGAGCACGTTCCGAATCGAGTGCCAGTTCAAACTGTTTTTCCCAGTCAAAACCGTAACGTGCATCACTCATGGCATCATCAACATCACGTGCACCTTCACGGCCACGAGCAATGTCAGCAGCGTGTGCTGCAATTTTGTACGCAATAATTCCCTCACGTACATCGTCTGCATTTGGCAGACCTAGGTGTTCTTTTGGTGTAACGTAACAGAGCATTGAAGCACCATGCCAGCCACCAACAGCTGCGCCTATTGCTGATGAGATATGATCATATCCTGCAGCAATATCAGTAACTAATGGTCCTAGAATGTAAAATGGTGCTTCATGACAAAGCTCACGTTGAATCTTCATATTTCGTTCAATCTGATTAAGCGGTACGTGACCCGGCCCTTCAATCATAACTTGAACATCTTTTTCCCAAGCACGAAGTGTCAGTTCACCTAAGACTTTAAGTTCACCTAACTGAGCATCATCACTTGCATCTGCTAGACATCCCGGGCGAAGTGAATCTCCCAAAGAGAGTGATACATCATATTTAGCACAAATATCTAAAATTTCATCATAAGCAGTGTAAAATGGATTCTCTTTATGATAATACATCATCCAAGCAGCCATTAATGAGCCACCACGACTTACAATACCCATTTTACGCTTAGCAATTTTAGGCATTGTCTCTAGCAAAAATCCTGCATGAATAGTGAAGTAACTTACTCCTTGTTGTGCTTGTCTCTCAAGCACTTCAAGCATTACCTCAATACTTAGATCTTCTATCTTGTTGTTAACGTCATGTAAAATCTGATAAATAGGTACCGTACCTATTGGAATCTTAGAATTTTTAATAACCGCTCTGCGAATCTCATCTAAATCACCACCAGTGGAAAGATCCATCGCAGTATCAGCTTTGTAGTGTTGTGACACCTGAATCTTCTCAATCTCACCCTGCACATCAGAAGCAATTGCAGAAGAACCGATATTAGCATTAATTTTACATGTAGATGCAATTCCAATAGCCATTGGTTCTAAATTGGTGTGATTAACATTGGCCGGAATAATCAATCTACCCCGAGCGATCTCACTTCGAACAAGTTCTGGATCTAATTTTTCAATTTTTGCAACATACTCCATCTCACCAGTAATAATACCTTTTTTAGCATAATACATCTGTGTACGAACAGCATCATTTTCTCTCTCTTTTGCCCAAGCAGTTCTCATTGCATATCCTTGCACCAAAATTTTGTTTAAATGTAATAAATTATTTTCGTAATATAGTCTTTAACACTAAAAAAACGACACTATACAATAAACCATTTAAAAAGTTTCAATTTTCTTTAAAGTCAATGACTTGTTTGTGTGGATTTTACACAAACAAGATAAAAAAAAGCTTTTTATGTGTATAATTTCGTAACAGTTTAAGAAACACAGGAGTATATTTGTCCGATTTGACACTTATTTTACTTGCAGCAGGTAGTTCCAGCCGTTTCAAGTTTCCTGTAAAAAAGCAATGGTTACGTATTGGTCATGATCCATTATGGCATTTTGTTACGAAACGACTCGCTTTAACAAATTTTTTTTCAGAAATAATTATAACCTCACATAAAAGTGAGGTGGAATTTATGAAACACTACACTCCCCATAAAATTATTTCAGGTGGAGACACCCGTCAAGAATCACTAAAAAATGCTCTTTTACATGTAAATACACCTTATGTAATGGTGAGTGATATTGCACGCGCATGTATAGATACTGATTTACTACATCGTATTATTTCAAAACAAGGTGAAGCAGACGCTATTGTTCCTGTTTTACATGTAAATGATACGATTGTTTATGACAATGAGACAATAGACAGAGATAGAGTCAAACGTGTACAGACCCCGCAACTCTCTTGTACTAAAACACTCAAAAATGCGCTTACAAGCGACACGGTTTTTACAGATGAGAGCAGTGCCATAGTGGCTAACGGAGGAACAAGAATCTTTGTTGATGGTGATGATGATGCCCATAAAATCACATTTATCAGTGACCTACTACAACTGCCTTGTATTAAAAAACCATCAACACAGACTTTAGTTGGAAACGGTTTTGATGTTCATGCATTTGAAAAGAACAAGCCTATGGTATTAGGTGCAATAGCTATTGACTCTGATTTTGGTTTTAAAGCTCACAGTGATGGAGATGTAGCAATTCACGCTCTCATTGACGCTCTTTTAGGAGCTGCTGGAATGGGAGATATTGGGATGTTATTTCCTGACAGTGACGCAACCTACAGCAATATTGACTCAGCTATCTTGCTCAAAGAGGTCGTGACAAAATTAAATAACTTCGGTTATGTTATCAATAATGTTGACATCACAATTGCAGCTGAAGTGCCAAGATTATCAAAATACAAGACGCAAATGCGTCATCGCTTAAGCGAACTACTACATATAGAGTCGTCACGAACCAATATAAAAGCAACAACAACTGAAAAACTAGGCTTTATTGGACGAAAAGAAGGCGTTGCTGTTATGGCAAGCGCCACTTTAAACTACTACAACTGGACAGGGGAACAATGAGAATATTAATTATAGAAAATGAGATTTATCTCGCACAAAGCATCGCTTCAAAACTAAGTGAACTCGGTCACTTATGTGATATGAGCAGCTCTGCTAAAGGTATCAACGAAGATGTACCTTATGATGTTGTACTCCTTTCAACCAGCATTAGTGGTCAAGATTTTTATCCAATTATTGATTCATACAAAAATGCTGTAGTAATTTTAATGGTATCATACATCAGTAACGATACTGTCTCAAAACCACTTAATGCCGGTGCAAAAGATTACATCCAAAAACCATTCATGATAGAAGAGTTAATTAGAAAGATTGAACACTATCAAGAATTTGAAAAACTTAAACGTCAAAATAGTACCTATGAGAGCTATCTTAACCACTCATTTGACTCTATTGACATTGAACACAACTTAAATGATGTGGAGATTCCGCTATTTATATCATGTAGTTTTCAAAAATATACTGATGCTTTTGCATTTAGATATGCATCAAGTCAAAATAAGACGTTGCACTTTATTACACTTTCATCCAGTACTGCCCTTCAAGACATTCAATTATTACCTCTAAATACTGTTGTTTATATTAATGACTTTCAGGTATTGCGTAAAAGTGAATATGAATCATTTTTAAATAGTATTAAAAAACGAGAAGCTATTATTTCTAGCACAGAGAAGATTGACTTAGAAAATTACCCTATAATTGAAGTAAAAAGTGACAATAAAGCCTTCGAACAGGGTGATATTTTACCAATTGAGGACTATGTTAAATATGTTGTGCTAAATTATCAGTATAAATTTCCTGATACGGAACTCTCTAAACAATTAGGAATATCGCGAAAAAGCTTGTGGGAAAAAAGAAAAAAATATGGAATCATTAAGAAAAAATAGAGCTCTTCATATTGACGATGAGGCTTATTCTGCCTTAGCAATGCTTAAAAATGAACTCTTACTGCCAGCAACTAAACTTGCTAATAAAGAGAAATACACTGAGGTTTTAAAACACTCTCTCATTAGAGGAAAAACATTTCCTTTTCCTCTAATATTAGCTCCAGCAGGACAACGAAATAAAGAAGTTCTTAGCTCTGTACAAGAAAACGAACTACTAGATCTAGTCTGTGACGACATTAAAATTGGTGAAATTACTACTGAAGAAGTCTATAAAATAAATAAAGATGAACGGCTACATCAGGTCTATGGAACCAGTGAGTTTTCACATCCTGGTGTACATGGAACTTGGCAACGTCTTGGAAGCTATGCGATATCTGGACACTATACTTTAAAAAATCAAGATAAAAAAAATATTAAATATCTAGTCAATGATGCAAAAAAACGTATTAGTGCTACACGCACATCAGCATTAATGATGACTGCAAATCCACTACATCGTGCACATGAAAGACTAATTCGTCAAGCCATTGAGCAGACTGATTTACTGGTTATATTTCTTTTAAAACCATATAATATCAATGGTATCAACTATGACGTTCGCTACCAAGCACTAGAGTATTTCATCACTAATTTTTTACCTCAAAATCGTGTTGTCATTATTAGACTTGAGCATAGTTATATCTTTGCAGGCTTTAATGAACTTATTATTGAAGCTATTGTTGCTAAAAACTCAGGTTGTGACACGATAATTGTTGGGCAAGATCATGAAGCCTTGGGAATGTACTATGATGATAATATCAACAAATCAATTCTTGACAAACTTATTGGCATAGACATTAAAGTCGATATTGTCAGTGTCTATGTCTATTGTGATGAGTGTAAGACTTTAGTCAGTAAAGACACCTGCCCTCACGGTCAGCATCATCATATCTCATATAATGATGATTCTATTTTACAACTTATTGGGCATGGTCTTATTCCTCCTGCAGTGTTGGTTCGCAAAGAAATCTCTGCACTCATGCTTTCTAAGCTATTTCCCAATCGTTTTAAAAACCTACAAGATTTATACAGTAATATCTTGCCAGCTAGCGGACTTCTGGAAAATTATAGTGAAGAAGAGTTCTATAAAGAGCTTATTAAGCTCTACCAAACTACATCATTAACATAAGGTACTCTATGAATTTTAACTGGATATTTATAACTCTATTTTACAGTGGGCTCTTTCCAAAAGCCCCTGGAACTGCCGGAACTTTTGTCTCTGTTTTAATAGCACTCCCTATTCTCGCTTTTTTTGGAGGACAGACACTCTTTTTAGCAGCGCTACTTATTACCATTGTTGCCATTAAAGAGATTGATAAATATGAAGCCATATCAGGCATACATGATGACAAACGTATTGTTATTGACGAACTTGCCGGTATGTGGATAGCACTATCTATTGCACCAGCTATTACCTTTTCATTGAATGAACTTGTTATTTTAGAAAATGGTTTACTACTGCAAATTATTTTAAGTTTCACTCTTTTTAGAGTTTACGATATTAAAAAACCATCAATCATAGGTAGAATTGACCGTGAAGCAAAAGGCGGTATAGGAGTTATGGGAGATGACATCATAGCAGGATTTGCAGCTGGAATCTCAACTGCAATCTTATTTGAAGGGTATAAATACCTCATAGTATAAAGAGATTAACTCTTTATACTAACATTGGATCAAAAGTCGGTTCAATCTCTTCGTAGTCTTCAACAATCTGGTCAAAAATTTTCTGAGTCTTTCGTATTTTTACAATATTTGCATCAAAAATATATTTTGATGACGGAAATGCTTCAGACAACTCTTCATAAATTAATATACGCCCATTAATATGTCGGTTAAACTCAGCAAAAGTATCTTCTAAATACTTCTGTGTCGTCGTATGTCTAAAGAGTGCCTTTAGCATCTTTTGACGCTCTTTAATTGGAAGAGATTCATCTACTGCCTCAGCAACTCTTTTAATATCAAGACGGGAGATATAGACACCACACTTTACCGGTGCTAAAATACTTTCTGAAATCTGTTCAACAAAAGCGGGAACAGGCTCATCATCTACGGCATCACCCATATCACGGTCAGGAGTATTACAACTTCCATCTTCACTAGTTGCACACTTATCTTGCACAAATTTATCAAACTCTTCTCTTAAATCACTTAAGTCATGTTGGTTCATTTTTTTCCTTCAAAAATATTATAGGCTTCTGTGTTTAAATATGGGAGTATATCATCATACCCTGCATAGGTACAAGAGCTACACTCTGAAAATGGTGAGTTACTTTTAGCAAAGTCAACCATTATTTTAGCACTTTGTATTTCAGAAAATAGCTTCTCCGCATTAGCAACATTTATTGCCATATCAAAAGTACTAAAATCAGCTTTAGAGTCACTGCAAGCACGTTCTATATCGATTTCAACACCCTCTAATTTACCCTCTAGCGTGTTTAAAAGCTCCATGCATGATTCAACCCTGTCGTTAAAGAGTGTCACTTTCTTAACAGAACTATTTTTTACATGTAAAAGTATTGCCTTAGCTAAAGCGCCACTACCATAAAGTGCTAATGATGCCACTTTTTTTTCATTAATAAAAGTACAAACTGCTCTGCCAATAAAAATATCGCCATATAGTTTTGCTTCTTTTACCACAAGTATGTCACAAAACCCGCACTCATTTACATCCGAGCTTTTAAAATCACATAACTCCAACACATTATGGCGATACTCGGGAGCGATAACTACGCCTTGTAATTTTGCACTTCGCAGACCCGATACCGTGTAGTAAAAGTCATCTTCTCGAATATTCATAGGTATTATCATCGAATTACTGCCAAGAGTTTTAAACATACTGTTCATTGAGACACTAAAACGATCTTGCTGAGCATATTCGGCTAAAAAGCCGTAAACCTGGCTGTCAATTTTAATCTCATCATTGTTATTCATCATAACTTATTCAATCCCCCATAAATCTTTAGCTTCTTCCTCTTCAAGAGCACATCTTCTGCAGATTTTTTCACCTTTTAGTGATGTAAAATGCATGCCACACTCATTACAAGATTTAACATCATAAGTAATAAGTCGCTGTATTTTTGGTTCAAAAAACTCTTTTACATTATATGATGGAGAGACTGTAATTGCATTAGGTTCACATACATCATGACAGAGGTGACACTTAATGCACATAAATGCATCAAAATCTATTTTTGAGTTTTTCATATCGGAACTAAGTGCTCCTGTTGGACAGATTCTATAACATATCTGACACGCAGTGCAACTAGCTTCATTTAGTAATTTTTGTGATGTAAATGTCAACTCTGAAGAATCTACAACATGATAAGCTTCAGGCTTATCCACACGTTTTAATGCCATTATATGCAGTTTACGTTTTGCAATCAACTCTTTTTGACGTAACTTTGATATCTCAGAAGTATTGACTGAGTGCTCTTTAAACTCATCTATAGCAATCTCAACATCACGATCAAAATCTTTTTTTGCCTTAAAGGCATTTTTAAGTGTAAAAGTCTCAAAGAAATCTCGTCTGCTACTATCAGGTTTTACACTCTCATCAAGATACGCAAAATTTTTCATTGTCACCTTGGCACTCTGTATTCTAGCATCTAAAACATAGTTAGCCTCTTCTACATTTTTCTCAATCTGCGGTTTACATGTAGATTTAATACTACAGGTGTTACAGTGACCCATATCTAAAACAAGTTCCTCTTTTAGTGATGCTAATGCAATTAGGTATTCAACATTTAAGACAGAGAGACAAGGCACATTTTTTTGACAAGATATTAAACTATTCTCTTCATTAGCAAATTCAAAGAAAAATTCCATAGCAGATAAGTTATCAAGATGTAGAGCTTCGGTTGGACAGACCCCTACACAACCACCACAACCAATACATGAGTGTAAATTAATGGCAGGTAGTGATTCAGGAGCAACCTTGATAGCTTCAACGGGACAGATAACTTCACATAAGTTACAGTCACTAAACTTTGAGATAGACCTGACGCACGAAGTGGTATTTAATGTAAGACCAGCCATTACTGTAGCGGTGTACCTTTAGTTAAATACTCATTATCACTCAAAATAAACTCTAAAGTTGTCTCTGCAATATCGTAGTAAAACGGTGTACGTGACTCATACTTTAAATTAATGAGATACATAGGTGCCCACTGCAATAGGTGTTTATTTAAAAACTCTTTTTGCACACTTTTTAGCTCTTGTATAGCACTCAAATCATCTTGTGCTTCTGCTTTAACCTGAGCCTCACACAAGTGATGCATAAATTCTAACTCAATGCCAATATGGTCACTTGAAACAACACGTGCCACTTCATAGTCAACTATAAAATCATAAGCACTGTACATATCTGTAACAGGGTTAGCTCCACCTGTTTCAATCATCTGATCATCTCTAGTATAAAATGTCTCATACGGAATAAGGTGTAGTAATGAAAGGTTTGAAAAGTCCGGATTAATGTGCTCATTTAAAAGAACACTACTCTCTAAAGTATTAAGCATATCCCACTTTTTAAACGTTGGAAAAAAGTTTAAGATATTCTCATCATTTTTAATGCTATTTAAAAGTTCAAGATCACTCTCTTGCATTAATACTCTAGATAGTAGTGCATAAATATTACTTCGTGCTTGTGTATGGTCCATAAAAATTTGTCCTAAAAAGAAAAGTTATTGTGAGATTGTAACCAAGCAAACTTGGAGTAGAATAAAGTTAACCCCTATGTTGACCCCTACTTTAGGAAGTGATTAGCATTTTCTCATATCTTTATCAAAACTAACGATTTCAAAGCCCTCTAAATTCTTTTTAGCACATAACATTGCATCTGCAAAATCAATATTTTTATTAGCATAAATATCTAGAGCTTCAAAAGTTACTAGTTTATTGTCTGTATAAAAATGCTCCTGTAAAAGTATCTTTTTTAGTGCATTTGAAATTTGAATTTTTTCTACCTTATAAATTCGTTTTAAAACATAAATAATTTCTGCCAAGATGAAATCTAATAATAAGGCTTCAACCTTTCCATCCTCTATCTCTTTGATGATTTCAAAACTTCTTTGATATAAAATTTCATCATCTCGTACTAGAAATCGAATAAGTACATTGGCATCTAAAAGAATTCTACGCGCCATATTTTTCTCTCATCTCGTCATCAAAAGCTTCTTTTTTCATTGCCTCAAAACTATCATAAGATTTATTGGGCTTATAGTTTTGAAATATTCCACCCAAGCTATCAGCAATATTTTCTTTTTCTATCTCGGCTTTTGGTAAAACTGTTGCTAAAATTTCTTTACTTTTTTTATCTACTATATAAACTGTTTCACTTAGATTTTTAAAAATACTTATTTTTTTTTGTAATTCTGAGACACCGATTATCATAAAACTTCCTAAATATATAGATTAAATACATTATATATGTTTTCGAATATTTTTGCAAGCTTTTGCCAGCACCTCTTTAAATCCTCATCAAAACTAAGCTTCGTTACGTTGAATATTTACTTCTGTTTCTTAACAATCTTACAAATTAAAGAGCGAGAATCTCCAATAAACTGTGTAATCTTCGCCTGTGTATAACCATCTTGCAAAGCACTCATAATAGCATCATCTCTCTGTGCATTTTTGAAATGTTTTTGAGGTATACTATGGTTTGTCGATTTAACTGTGTAATTATTATGAGGAATTTTTATGAAAAAAGTAATTCTATTTCAATTTGTAGCTATTATTTCTATATTTTTATTATCAGGATGTTGTGGTAAGTGGCAGTGGCCTTACAACTGTACTTCGTGTGACTCAAAACATTCTTCTAAAAAAGTACAAAACATTATAAGTACAGACGGTACACCTTGTGTAGCATATGGAGCTGACAGTCAGTGTATTGCTTGGTAATGTAAGACTTAAGCCTTAACATTCTTTGTAGTGGGATATCAATGCTTAAACATTAATCCTACCAATAAAAAAGAGGCGCAAAATATTAATAAACCAACTGTGAGTAGTTGAGAGTTATTTCCATCTCTACTTCGCAAAGACCGTCTTTATATATAGTGTCAACTATGTTTGCATTTCGAATGTTTGCATCAACATAAGTGCGCACTTTAGAGCTTTTAACCATCATATTGTGAACGTAGTCACGTCCTTGAACATAAACTCCTTTGACTTTTTCAGCAATAAGACGATAACCATCAACAGTAGCCGCACGTTTTGCTAAGACTAAGGCTTGCTCTGGTGAACATGTACTATTACAAGGGGCAACACCTTGACCTACTACAATAATACGAACGGGCTCTTGTTTGGTTACTATATCAACATACTCATCTGCAATTTCAACTTCTGAAGTTGAACATGCTTGTACTTCTGACTCTAGTATTGCTTCTGGTGGTTGGCAACTTTTTTCTTGAGTACATCCAGAAAAAAGAAATCCTAATGCCAGTAACGAAAAAATTGTTGTTCTCATAGAGCAATCCTTATTGTTTCAGCTTATTGCGATTAAAAAGCAAGAACTATACCAATTCTCAGCAACTCTAACTTCAAAAACCAATATGTCTATAGTTCACTTTCAAATAATTTTTTACTGATAACATTTTTGACAAATCCCTTTTACAAGAATATCTTCCACAATGTAGTTTTTAATATCTAGGCTAATCTCATCTTTAAGACACTCTATGGTGTTGCAACTGTTGCATATAAAGTGAGCATGAGGTGTACCTTGGAGCTCGTAGTATCTTTTTTTGTCATTTGATTCAAAACTATGTACAATAGCCTCATCCTCAAACTTTGATACATTTCTATAAAAAGTTGCTTTGTTCATACTAACACTATCTTTTATATCTTCATAAGCTATAGGCTTATCGCTTTGCAAAAATATCTCTAAAAGCTCTTTTCGTGCAGTTGTTAGTTTAATGTTTTTTTCTTTGACTATTGTTTCTATTTTCATATCGTATTTTATCTTTTTATACTTCAAATATAGATAAATGCGACTTAGTTGCAAAATTTAAGTGTTGATAAAGTGATATGAAGATAAAATTTTGTTAATGATTTTGTTTAGAAAAATATTTGTAATTGCATTTATATTATCTATCTTTATGGGTACTTTTCATGAGCTAGAACATCATCACTCACCCGATGATATTTGTGAAGTATGTGTTGTAGCACATGCTCCAGCTGTATTGAACGACAGTGTAGTTCTTATAACAATTCATAGATATTTAGAACCATTTTATACTTCTTTCATATCCTTTAGTGATGGAGTAAAAGTCTCTCTTAGGAGTCGTTCTCCTCCATTTATATCCTAGTTTTTCAATCATATAAATAAAAAATTATAACTTAGGGTATATCGATGCAAAAATTATTACTACCTGCATTGGCTGCAACATTTTTAGTAGCCAATGACACACAAACATATCAGT
>JAYEKO010000026.1:0-20772 GCA_034661055.1 Campylobacterota bacterium | reverse complement strand
CCTGACGCTCACTGAGAAACGTACCTTACTAGATTGGGTTATTGCACCAAAAGTTCGTGCTATTAATGGTGTTGCTGAACTCAATGCACTTGGCGGTATGGTCAAGACCTATCAGATCACACCCAATATTAATGCCATGCGATCTTTTGGCATTACACTTAATAAACTTTTTGATGCCCTGAGTCAAAATAATCTCAATGATGGAGCAGGACGTATTACGCAAGGCGTAGAGAGTATTTTAGTTCGTAGTGTAGGAAATATTCAAAATATTGACGATATAGAAGATATCTCTGTCGCTTTAATTGAGAATAAAAACATTACTATTTCAGATATTGCTACCGTGAGCTATGGTCATTTGACCCGTGCAGGTTTTGTCACTAAAGATGGTGTTGATGAAGCGGTTCAAGGACTCGTTCTAGGAAGAAAAGGGGTTAAGACAACCAAGCTTCTTGATGAAGTGAAAGCTGAACTCTCAAACCTAGAAGAAGTATTACCAAAAGGTACTAAAATTAATATTTTCTATGACCGTTCTAATCTAGTTAACCTTGCAACAGACACAGTGAAAAGTGCACTGCTTGAAGCGGTTATTCTCATCATAATTATTCTGCTCCTGATGTTAGGAAACTTTGCCTCAGCACTTAGCGTTGCACTGATTTTACCTTTTGCACTACTAATGAGTTTCATTGCTATGGAGTACTTTAACTTAAGTGCTAATCTTATGAGTCTTGGTGGATTAGCCATTGCTATTGGGATTTTAGTTGATTCTGCTGTAGTAATGGTGGAACATATTACTGCAGAACTAGGAGACGAGAAAAACAAAACACGCAATAAAGTTACTATTATCTACAATGCAGCTATTGAGATGGCGCCAAGTATTATTACCGGTGTACTCATTATTATTATTGTCTTTATGCCACTGCTGACACTTGAAGGCCTAGAGGGTAAACTCTTTAAACCTGTCGCCTTGAGTATTGTGTTTGCACTCTTTAGCTCTTTAATCTTAGCCTTAACACTCATTCCAGTACTAAGTTCATTTATTCTAAAAAAACGTGAAGATAAAGAATCACTTCTCATAAAAGTCCTTCTTCGTCTTTATGAGCCATCGCTACATTTTGCTTTTAAGCATGTTAAATTGGTCTTTGCAACAGTTCTGATTCTTTTTTTTACTGCAACTTACTTAGCAATGCAGACAGGTAAAACCTTTATGCCAACAATGGATGAAGGAAGCATTATTATTGGGGTAGAGATGCTACCATCAATTAGTCTGGATGAGAGTCGTGAGTTAAACTTGAAACTTCAGAAAAAACTACTAAAAAGTGTGCCTGAAATCACTTCAATTATTGCACGAACTGGAAGTGATGAGTTAGGACTTGATCCTATGAGCCTCAATGATACCGACACATTTTTGGTACTTAAACCAAAAGATGAGTGGCGACAGCCCCAAAAGGAGTGGCTTCTAAATGAGATTCGAACGGTATTAGATTCACTCTCAGGTGTTGAATATGGGTTTACACAGCCAATTGAAATGCGTATATCTGAGATGCTTACCGGAGTTAGAGGGGATCTTGCTATTGACATTTTTGGAAGCAGCAATGAGACTATTGAACGTATTGCTACTCAAATTAAGTCTGTTTTAGAAGGAATTGATGGCAGTAGTGACGTTTACAAAAAGGTCAATGAAGGGGTTGCATACTTTGAGTTAGAGTTTAATAGAGAGCGTATGGGCTACTACGGTGTCACCCAACACGATATCAACACCTATATTAAGACTTTGGTGAGCGGTACTTCTATGGGAATTGTTCAAGAGGGCATGATGCGCATTGACCTAATAGTAAAAGGAGCAGTAAAACTTCAACACTCACTTGATGAGATAGCATCATTACAGTATGTATTAAATGATGGTAATAGCATCGCCCTCTCCAATTTTGTTACCTTTGAGCAGCGTAGCGGTCCGGTTCAGATTGAGCATGAAAATGGTTATCGAAAAAGTGTTGTACAGTCTAATGTAACAGGACGCGATTTAGTCAGTTTTGTAGAAGAAGCTAAAGAGAACATTGCACAGAAGGTCACCCTGCCGGCTGGATACTCGCTCTCTTTTGGCGGTGAATTTGAAAACCAACAACGAGCAGCAAGTAAACTAATACTTATTGTTCCCATCGCTCTATTTTTAGTATTTATTTTACTCTTTGTATCATTTAATTCATTTTCTCAAGCCATATTAGTACTAGTTAATGTCCCACTTGCACTAATAGGTGGTGTTGCGGGACTCTACTTTAGTGGAGAATATCTCTCTGTGCCTGCCTCAGTTGGTTTTATTGCCTTACTGGGAATAGCAGTTTTAAATGGAGTGGTAATGGTGAACTACTTTAACTTTTTACTGGCTAAAGGGTATGCACTTAAAGATGCTGTAATTACAGGCTCAATCAAACGATTGCGTCCAGTTCTTATGACCGCTTCAATAGCAGCCTTAGGACTCCTTCCTCTACTTTTTGCTGATGGACCTGGCTCAGAGATTCAGCGTCCTTTAGCTATTGTAGTTATTAATGGACTCTTTAGCTCTACTCTACTCACCTTAATTATTCTACCTATTCTCTATCTTATGCTGATGAAAAAGCATCACAATTAAAGAGCCCTCTTTTGAGGGGCTCTAAACGTACACTTTTTGTACACTTTTTTAAGATACAATCTTATTAACAATTAAGGAATATCTCTTATGAAAAAGTTTTTTTTATACTTATTTATTATGTTTTCATTTAATGCTTTAGCAGCTAGTGAAAAGCAGACAGTAACGCCTGATGTCACACTAACAAATACCTACTGGAAACTTGTAGATATTGATACAAAAGTCATTACAAGATCTGAGAAGTTACGAGAACCCTATTTTATGCTCAAAGAACAGAACCAGCTCAATGGATTTACTGGATGTAACCGTTTTTTTGGAAGCTATACAACACAAGACAATAACATCAATTTTTCTGGTGTAGGTATGACACGGATGATGTGTCAAGAAACTATGGAACTTGAGCGAAGCTTTAGTAAAGTTATCCAAGAAGCAACACATTTTAAAATTCAAGGTGAAAAGTTGCAACTTTTCAATAATACTAAACTGATTGCAAGCTTTAGAGCGGTATATTTTTAGAATTAAATTAAACAAAGATACCAGATGGTCAGAAGAGTATTTAAAAAGACAAGCAAATCAAGTAAACTTGATGCTCTTATTGAAAAATATAACATCCCAAAAGAATTTTTATCTATTAACCGTAAAACTGTCTCCAGAGCTGTTGCTATTGGTGTATTTGTAGCGCTTATTCCAATGCCGATGCAGATGCTTCTTATTGTCTTTTTACTACCAATATTTCGCTTTAATGCACCTATTGGACTACTTATGTGCTGGTTATCAAATCCATTTACTATGCCACCTATATATTACATTGAATATTTAACAGGAAATTGGCTTTTAATGAACGAAAATAATCTAGACGTTGAGATGACACTAGAGTGGTTTGAATCTAATTTAGGAAATATTTTCATTCCTCTTTATACAGGAACACTTTTTTATGCAGTCATTTTTTCTATAACTCTATATTTTTCTATTAACTACTTATGGATTAAATCAGTTCATAAAGAGAAACATGAGAAACGTACAAAAAGAGAGCTTCGTAAGTAAGCAATGCTTACTCACAGTATGTTGCCAATAGTCCTTCACGAAGTCCATTGTACATCTCAACTCCCACTAAGGTTTTAACAATTTGAAGTGCAAAACATATTGAAGTTCCCGGTCCTCTTGAGGTCATAATATTGTCATCATAAACCACCTGACTCTGGTCTGCCAAGTAATTCTTCCCTGGTATTTTATCTTCAGTTGATGGGTAACATGTATAATTCTCCTTAAGAACACCGGCAGTATTGAGTGCAAATGGTGCGGCACAGATTGCTCCAATATTTTTACCCTTAGAGTCCATCTCTTTTAAAAGACTCTGCACATTCTCATCAACTGCTAAAATGTCAGTACCACCCCAACCTCCAGGAAGCACTATCATGTCAATGTCATCACTTGTAATTCCTCTTAAAGGTCTATCACATACCAAGGTAATTCCATTGGCACCTGTTACTACTTCACTCTCTTCTACATGAGCAACAATGACTGTAATCTCTGCACGGCGTAAAACATCAATGATACTTACGGCTTCTATCTCTTCAAAGCCTGTTGCTATCGGGATTAAAACTGTTCTCATAAAAACTCCTTATTGACCTAATTTTATTCGTTTTAAAAGTGATTCAAACAACTTATTTCGTTTTTTTATTTTAACTTTTTTACCATTTGAATCTATTTTGTAATATCCAGTTGTATTGTAGCATTCAAAGGGTTTTAAATCAATTCGCTCATTTACATGTAAAATTCTAAAACTTAAATTGTCCAATACCAAAGGTGGAGTTGACACATCTGCATAATAGAGTAGTACCATATGATGATAGCCACTATATCTCTCTAAAACAGGTGCAAAAAAGAGTTTTTTAGCATTAAAACCCAACTCAACTAAAGTAAAATATTTAATAATGACATAGTCTTCACAATCTCCATAACCGATTGAGAGAAACTCTTTTGGAGTCTTATAGTGCTCCTCTTGTTTGTCAATAACAGCATCATATTGCGGTAAAAATGTATTTAGATAGTTATTTACATGTAGAAGCTGTTTAGACTTTGAAAATGTTTTAAATTGCTCTAATTTTTGGTTAAATTCATTAATGCGATTGAGTGAAATATTTGAATATTTTACATGTATATCGAAAAGTTCTTTTTTTGAAAAGCCAAAGGGAGAAGCTGCAGTTAAAAGAGCTGAAAAAAGTCCTAATAGTAGTAACTTTTTCCAAAACATAGAGAGGTTATTTTACTTTTTCTAAATACTCAGCATCAACTGTATTTACTTTAATAGTGTCACCTTCAAGAACGTGATATGGAATCTGAATAACAACACCTGTCTCTATAGTTGCAGGTTTTTTAGAACCACTAGCAGTGTCACCCTTGTCTTTTGGACCTGTTTGGGTAATTACAAACTCCATAGTAGCAGGAACATCAACAGATATTGCCTTGCCTTTGTAAAAAACCATATCTACATTAGTGCCATCTTTAAGCCATTTCATAGCTTCAGTACACTGATCATACGTTAGTCCAATTTGATCATAAGTCTCATTGTCCATAAATTGAAGCATCTCACCATCATCATAAAGGTACTGCATTGTACTGTATTCTAAAACTGGAACTTCAAATTTATCGCCAGCATGAATTGTCTTCTCAATTACCTTGCCATTAAGAAAGCTTTTAACCTTAGTGCGAACAAATGCCGCACCTTTTCCTGGTTTAACGTGCTGAAACTCTACTACTCTATAAGGAACACCCGAAATTTCCATACGAACGCCCTTTTTAATATCACTCATTCCAATAGTTGCCATATTGTGGTACCTTTAATATTTTAATTGCGTAATTCTAGCCAAATTACATCTAATTTTAAAGGGCAAGGCTTACCAGTCTCTAATTCTTTCATGGCATGTCATACATTGCTTAAAGATTTTATTGTAAGCATTAACTGCCTGTTTCTTGTTACCATCTTTATAGTCTTGCACAATATCATCTGCATGAACAGTCATCTTAGCTGATTGACGTTTTGCATATTTATATGAGTAACTTTCAAGTTTATCTAGATATTTTTCCTCATTTTTAAGTGGTGGTTCAACACTCATAGCATTTTCTTTAATCTCATTTACCCCTGACTCTATCATAGAGAGATTATTATATAAAAACCCTTTCTGAACCAAAACCATTGCATCTTCAAGATCTTTCATATCTTCAATTCTATCTTTTTCAGTGTATTCACCAGCAAATATTAATGCACTCAACATTGCAATACTTAACGCGATTTTCATCATTTCCATACCCTTTTAAATAAGTTTTAGTTATTATAGCTTGAATAAAATCATCTTGCAAGTGAAATGGCTAAGCTAGGTATTACAAATTATTATTATGATAATCTAAGTAACAGTTTTGTATAATCTCATCTTAAAAGGATATTGATGAGAAAAATATTTTTACCAATTTTATTTTTATGTTCGACTCTTCTTATGGCCGAGAATGATATTGTTTACGAGAACTTGAGCCTACTTGAAGCTAAAGAGATTATTAAAACTAAAAACCTTGAGATTAATATTGCACAGTTTAATGTTGAGGTTGCTGCACTTGGAAAACGTGTTGCAGAAGGCTACAACTACGGTAAGCTTGATGCCACTTTAATGGGAATGCGATCTAATGATGCAGGAAATGTCTTTGGATTTAAACTCCAAAGTCGTGAAGCCACTTTTGGTGACTTTGGCTTTGATGAATTCTTAGGCGGTGTAAGTCAAGCACTGACTATGGCAAATGGTGACTTTCAAGCATTTACTGATATTATGCAAAACCCTGATACGGCAAACCAACTGCTTGGTACCGCACCAAATGAACTAAACTACCCTGACGCTAGAAACCATTTTGATCTTAAATTCACCTATATGATTCCTCTTTATACAGGTGGAAAACTAACACGTTACAATAAAATTGCAAGTCAGATGGTAACTATGAACAAGCATGATAAAGAAAAAGTCATTGCACAAAAACTATATGAACTTGAAAAAGTCTATTATGACATCTCCCTTCTTTCACAATTTGAAAAAGATTTAACTGTTATTAAGAAAAATATTGAACAGTTACAGTTTGCTACTATAGAGATGCAAAAAGAGGGATATGCAAAACGCACCGACCTTCTTGAAGTAGAGACAAAACTTTTTGATGTGGAACGAATGATTTTCCAATCGCAATCAAACAAAAAACTCTCATACCAGTTTTTAAATTTTTTACTTGATTCACAAGTCACATCAATTAAAGAGCTTCAATCAAATACTGAGTGTTGTAAAATCTCTCTTGAGCAGGTTCTTGCAACCAACAAAGATATTCAAAAAGCAAAGCTTGGGCTACAAATTCAAGGAGATATGGTTGAAGTAAAAAGCTCAAGACATCTACCTGAAATTGGTGCATTTGCAGAGTACGGAAGTAGTGATGACAGGCTTTTAAATGATTTTACTGATCATGACCGTTACACTGTTGGAGTTCAAGCAAGCATTAACATCTTTAACGGTGGTCTTGACTCTGCAAATATAGAGCAAGAAAAAATCAAACAACTTAAAGTTAAACAGCAGGTAGCCCTCGCTAAAAAAGGGATTGCACTTCAGTATAAAAAAATTAAAACTGAAATAAAAAATTTAAACTTTCAGATAGAAAGCCTCAAAAAAGGGCTAGAACTTACCATAGAAATATATAACAACTATCAAGAGCGATACAAAGAAGGTTTAGCTTCTATAAATGACGTAGTTATTAAACAATCACAACAGATTGAGCAACTGCTTAAGCTGTTACAACTACAAAATGTAAGAACCAAAAAAATCTTACAAGTTCAAAAATTAGCATACTAGGAGAGAAAGTGAAAAAAGTACTACTATTAACAATTGCATGGTTTTCTTTGGTGCAGGCAGCATCATTTGAAATTGCAGGAACCGTTGCATCAGACAATAAAAAAATGTTAACAAGCCGCTATATGGGATTTATTCAGAGTGTTAATGTAGCAGAAGGTGACCGTGTCAAAAAAGGCGATTTACTTTATGTGATTGACTCAAAAGAGATTGACAGTGCAAAAGCACAGGTTGAACTTGGAATTCAGCAAGCCATTTTAGCTCTAAATATGCATCAATCACAACATACCAATGTATTACTTAATCTTGAACGTAATCAGAGGCTTTATGCTAAAAAAATTGTCTCTAAGTTTGACTTAGAGAATCTTACCTTAGCAGAAAAAAATCTTAGAGATATGGTTAAAGTAGCTAAGAAGCAGGTAGCACAAGCCAAAGCACGCCTTACAGAAGTGATGAACCAATACAACTACCTTCGCGTTAAAGCACCAAATGACGGTGTTATTGTTCAAAAAAACATTAATGAAGGCGAAATGGCAATTCCCGGTATGCCAGCGCTAGTTCTTACAGACTTAAGCAGACTTAAAATTATTACTGAGGTTTCAGAGAAAAATCTAAAATATATTAAAATTGGTAAAGAGGTTGGAGTCTCTATTCCATCTGCTGGTATCAACAACAGAGGAACAGTAAGCTCAATTATTCCAGGAGCCAATCCAATGACCCATTCATTTAAGGTGAAGATCTCTTTTGATTCTGAAGAAAAAATCATCTATCCTGGGCTCTACTCTAAAATTACATTTGACTAGGAGGACCTATGGCCAAAGAAGATATAAAATTAGAAAAGATAGCCAGCATACCTGTAGTGGACTATGCAGGTAAGTTAGCTAAGACATTCATTTATAATCCGCTTACTGCGGTTTTAGCTGTTTTTTTACTGGCAATTGGTTACGTCTCTTTAGAGGTAATGCCGCGGGAAGAAGATCCACAAATTGCCATTAGCGGGGGAACTATTATTGTACCTCTTCCTGGTGCAACTCCTAATGAGATTGACAATATTATTGTTAAGCCTTTAGAGCGTAAACTTCGTGAAATTGCCGGAATTGAGCATATCTACGGTATTGCTACCGATAATGCCGGTATTATCAATGTCATGTACAAAATTGGCGAGAATCGTGAAGATTCAAACCTAAAACTTTATGATAAAGTTATGCAAAACATGGAGCTTTTACCAAAGGGTGCCATGCAACCAATGATTAAGCCTTTTGATATTGATATTGATGTTCCTATTGTCTCTGTTGCCTTTTATCTTAAAGAGTCATCAAAACTTACTAATGTTCAGCTCTTTAAACAGATACGTGATATTCAGCAAGACTTCAATGAAATTGAAAATGTCTCTAAAACCACACTAAAAGGTGAACATAAAGAGCAATTTAATGTTCAGGTTGACCTCTTTAAACTCTCAGGATATCACCTATCTTTAGGTCAGATTATGCAAGCATTACAATCACTTGCAGTAAATGTTCCTGAAGTTAAAAATAGAATAGATGATGGACGTATTATGGTATTTGGAGTTAAAAATGCCATTGAAAATGTTGAAGATGTTCAAAATGTTATTGTTGCATCTTACATGAACTCACCAATCTATCTTAAAGATGTTGCAACCGTAGAGAAGTCTTACGACAAACAGAACCGTAAAATAGCTCAGATTACCTACAAAAATGAAGATGGTACCTTTAGTCCAACTACTGAACAGATTACTATTAATGTATCAAAGCTTAAAGGAACCAATGCGGTAAATGTTGCTCAAGGTGTTATTGAAAATTTGGATGAGTATAAAGAAGAACTTACAGCTGCCGGTATTGGATATATGGTAACTCGTAACTACGGTATTCGTGCTAATGAAGCGGTCAATGAGCTTGTTCATCACCTTGTTATTACCATTATTATTATTGCCATTGTACTTGCTATTGCTTTAGGATGGAAAGAGTCACTTATTGTTACCTTTACGGTTCCTGCCATTTTAGCTATTACACTGTTTATTGCCTTTTTAACAGGTCAAACCATTAATAGGATTACCCTCTTTGCATTTTTACTGAGTCTAGGACTACTTGTTGATGCCGCCATTATTGTAATTGAAAATATTCACCGTCATATGCATGCTCATGATGCTGTTGATCGTGATATTGATGAAATTATGGTAAGTGCAACTGATGAGATTGGTGCGCCAACTAACATTGCAACCTTAGCCATTATTTTAACTATGGTTCCAATGGCATTTGTTGGAGGTATGATGGGTGAGTTTATGAAACCTATTCCATACAATGTTCCTGTAGCACTCTTTGCCTCATTAATCATTGCATATATCTTTACGCCGTACTTAGCCAACAAGATGCTTAAAAAACTGAAGATGCATCACCATAAACATCATTTTCAAAAAGATAAACTTCAGGAGAATAACTAATGAAATGGCTTGAAGATTTTATATTTAATATTAATGCAAGTGCCTCTAAGCGCTTAATGGTCATCTTAGGAACATTTGGTCTTCTTGGTTTAACCATTATGATGTTTCCTACAGAGATGGTTTTAGCAAGAATGCTACCAGGAAAAAGTACCAATACCTACTCTATTTATGTAGATGCTCCAAGTGGATCTTCTGTTCATGAAACGAAGAAAATTACAGAATGTATCACTAGAATTCTTCAAAAAGAGGAAGCAGTTACAGATATTGAATTATACTTAGGACAAGGCTCTCCGCTTGATTATGCAGGTCTTGTTAAGGGTTCAACTCTTAAACAAGGTGAGCATGTTGCTGAAATAGTTGTCAACCTAACAGATAAGCACTCACGAGACGAAGCATCATTTTCCATGGTTAAACGTCTCCGACCTCAAATACAGTCAAGTTGTCAGATGATTAAGACAGGAACTAGCATTAAAATGATTGAGCAACCTGCTGGACCTCCTACAATGGCTCAGATCGTCGTTGAAATCTATGGAAAAGATGAAAACTCCATTAGAAAAATGGCAGGAGAAGTCTCTTATATTCTACGAAGCACCGAAGGTCTGGTAGATGTTGATATTATCCAAGATGAGAAATACAAAAAATATGAGCTCATTGCTGATCCTGAAAAAATCAGCCGCTCAGGTGTCTCTTTGGATCAGTTAAATAAAATCATGTATTTAGCATTTGAGGGTATGGAAATTGCTGTTAAAAATTCTCAGAACTCTCCTGATCAAATTCCAATTTTTCTGGTTTTAAGTGATGAGACAAAACTTATGGGTGAATTTAGTAAAACAGCACTAGAAGCAAAACTTTCTGCTTTAAGACTAATGAATCAACGTGGAATGATGGTTCCGGTTAATGAGCTTGTTGATGTTATTGAAGTAGATAACTACCCAACAATATTTTCAAAAAATTTGAAAAAAATGCTTAACGTCATTGCTGAAACTGATATGGTCTCACAACTCTATCCGCTCTTGGATGCTAGAGCTACCATGATTGAACGGTTTGGCGAGAAGTACGAGATACAAAATGCTCCTATGGCAAGCACTAATATGTTTGATCTTTTCCTTAAAGACAAAAACACAGGTGAAGAGTTTGTTCTACGTTGGGATGGAGAGATGAAAGTCTCACTCGATACCTTTAGAGATCTTGGTGGTGCTTTTATCTCTGCACTGATTCTAATCTTTTTACTACTGGTAATTTACTATAAAAGTTTTGCTATTAGTGGAATTATTTTAGGAGGAAGCTTTCTCTCAATTATTGGAGTCCTTATTGGTCACTGGGTAGCAAACTTCTTTACCTCTGAGACCTTCTTTTTAACAGCAACCTCCCTCATTGGATTTATTGCCTTAATGGGAATTAGTTCAAGAAATTCTCTGCTACTTATTGACTTTACTAAATCTTTAATGGATGAAAAAGGCATGGCAAAAGACAGAGCTATAGCTATAGCTACTGCCACACGTGCAACTCCTATTATCTTAACAGCCGTTGCTATTATTTTAGGAAGTGCTCTGCTTGCAACAGATCCTATTTTTGGTGGTCTTGGTGTAGCACTCATTTCAGGAACGGTTGCTGCAGTTGCCGTTTCACTTATTTTTGTTCCCGTGCTAATGTACAAAACAAAAGCAATCTAACAAAATATACACCAAATTTCTTCGTTTCTCGCAATGACTTTTTTTAGTCACTGCGAGCCACAAATACAGTACCCTTGTTTTACATGTAATTCTTCTACATATAACATTATAGCCACACTAAATATTATAATTTTTAATTATAACTATTTTGACTTTATTTATAAGATTTTATGATACAATAAACACATAAAACACAAAGGTAGTTTAATGAAAAAAATAATTTTATTGTCAATAATCACTTCATCGATTATTCATGCAACAAATGGAGATAATTTAATTGCTCTTGGACCTGAGTCACGTGCAATGGGGGGAACCGGTATCGCTTACGGTATGGGTGCCGATTCTGTATTTAAGAATCCTGCTTGGCTCGTTGATTCTAAAGGACTTAATGGTATGTTTGGCGCTACAGTCTTTATGCCTGATGTTAGTGCTTCTAATGCTGGACAAGGAAATGGTCAAAGTGCTACAAGTAAAGCAGATATGAATCTTATCCCTGAGATTGCAATTACTGATCATATTTCTAATGATTTATCTTACGGTTTTGGTATGTTTGGTGTCTCTGGAATGGGTGTTGATTATCGTAATGAAGATCCAATGAAGGGTCTATCTAGTATGCGTACCAATCTACAATACATGCGCTTTGTGCCCTCTATCTCTTATGCTACTGGTGACTGGAGACTTGGAGCTGGAATTACACTATCTTATGGCTCTTTAGCAATGTCAGCTATGACACCTGATGGAACGGCTGATCCTATGACAATGGCACAACGTGGTGGTGGAACATCTGAAGATTATGGCTTTGGTGCACAGATTGGTGTGGGTTACTACTTGAGCAATGAAATTACTCTTGGTGCGTATTATCAGACACAAGTTGATACAGAGTATGAAAATGTTTTTGATTTTAATGCAGATGGAATGTATGATTCACTTAAACTGTCTCAGCCAGCTGAGTATGGTTTAGGTATTGCTTATGTGCGTTCTAACTATGGATTAACATTTGATTATCGAAAGATTGCTTGGAGTTCAGCAGATGGTTATGATAGATTTATGTGGGATGATCAAGATGTATTTGCTCTAGGTTTCTCATATGAAGTGGCTGACTTAACACTTCGTGCCGGATATAACTACTCTGAAAATCCATTAAGCAATGTTTCAACTCAAGATCCTCAAAGTGCTTATTTTAATATTATGGGATTCCCGGCATTTAGTGAATCACATTACACTGCAGGTTTTGGATACCAGCTTAATGAAAGACTGTGTTTAGACTTTGCTTATGTAAATTCTCCAGAAGTAACTGAGAGTTATAACGGTGCATTCGAAGCATCTAATGGACAGAACTCAATTACTGTGGCTATGCATTACACAATCGATTAAATTATTCCTCTATATACTGGTAGTGACATAAGTTTCATTACCAGTTATATCCCATTCTAAAACTTAAAAATCTTATTTTCGATCTCTAATGCTTTTTTAACATCATAAATCAACTTTTTACCAATCATTAGTTAATTATTAATATAATTTACTTAAAATATATAAGAACAATTTAAGGGTAGCAATGATTAAAATAGTACTATCAGCAGCACTTATAGCTGTAGGATTTACATGTAGTTATGCAACAAGCATAGAAGATTTAACAAAAGATGCACTAATTAATAAGACAGACTATGAGCTTTTGGGAACATTTGGAGAGTATGACTTTAAAGGTGCCGATAGTGCTTTTAATTGGGCTTTTACCATGTCGAGTAGTGGTAAATCTTATCAACTCAAAGGGAATGAACCATCAGATGATAATGCATTTGGATGGAAGAGTGCGAATATAACTAAGCCAACGCCACTATGGTATATGTTCCCTGTAGATATTGATGGTGATGGTAAAAATGGTAAGTTTGAGTGGGTTATGCTATCTGCTGATATAAACAAAAAGTCTGCCTATAAACTTGCTGGCGCAAATGACAATGGTACCTTTGCTTACTCTGGTAAGATTGATATTGACTATAAAATAGATGGTACATCCATCACTACAGGCGCGGCTGGAACATTTCAAGAGAGTAAAGCATCTGAGATAGTAGAAGAACAGATTACAGATCAATCTCTTGTAATTATCTACAACAGTATTACTAAATCGGTATGTGATGGACAAAATGCAGCTGAAAGTGATTATGAGGGTTATGTTAATTATGAGGCATTTGTAGAAGCTGGTGGTGTTTCAACAACAAACTTTTATGCCAACATATCTAAGTCATGTTCTGAGTACTCCATATCTCCAGAATGTATAGTTAATGATTTCACAACTGAAATTGGTGGTGATAGCAGTTGTGTTAGGGTTATTACTTTTCCGGAAGGTCATAAAGCAACTGTTGATGAAGAAATTGAAGATACAGAAGATAGTGCTACCCCAGTTGTAGATGGACTAGGCATAAGTGATGTAGATGAATTTATGGATGCATTAAATTCTAACATCTGGGATATGGGATACGGTGGTGATGATGAACTTTTTTTCTTTTCTGTAACGTATACTAAATTTACATTTCATGCAGAAGATCAATATGCTTCTACGAAAAATTTATATGATTCAATGGATTCAGTAGATGTAATGCCTTCAATGTATAATATTAAGGAAACACCTTACACAACTAAAGGATTTGGCTATTCAGAAGCTGTTGTATCACAGGGTACAAAGTGTTCAAAACCAATCTCTTATGAAGCACTAGAGTATCTATTTGAGAAAAAGACTAAAACTCATCTCGATTTTACTCAAGGTGATACAGCACAAATGTGTTTAGAAAATAAAACTCTAACAAATGATAGTGTTGTGTGGAGTTTAGCATTAGATGTTTTTTATAACGAGAGTGCATCACTAAAGATTAAAGAGTATTTAGAAGACAAATACGATTCACATCAGGTGGACTTTGATAATCAAGTTACTAAAAAATAATTTTATGCTGTAAGGTTATACAATGAACACTCTAAATTCAATTGTACCCTTATTTATATGTAGATTACTTCGCTTTGCTCGCAATGACTAAAATTAGTCATTGCGAGGCACGAAGCAATCTTTTAAAGTTGTTTATTTATCTCGCAGGTTCATCATAAAGAAGTCATCACTTCCTTTTCCATAAGAGTCGGTCTGACCCACTACAATAAATTCACCATTTTTAATTTGAGTAACGCCATGAGCTACATCTTTATCTTTTTCACCATAGACATTTGCCCAAATGAGATTACCCTTAGAGTTTAGACGTACACAGTAAAAATCGTACTTACCATAACCAAAAGATTTTGTAGTTCCAGCAACCATAAAACCTCCATCTTTTGTAGGTGTAAGTGAGTTAGCATACTCTTTGCTTTTAAAACCAAAGATTTTATGCCAGTAGTTATTGCCATCAGCATACATCTTTAAAACCGTTAAATCTTTGTGTTTACTGCCATAAGACTTTGTCATTCCTGCAAAAGCAAAATCACCTTTACCACCAGCAGAGACTAAATCATGAATAACATCATCTTGTTCACCACCATAGGTCTTCTCCCAGAGCATTCCACCACTAGGTGTAAACTTTAAATAGTAAAAATCAAAACCATTGTCACCATAAGACTCTGAAGCACCACCAAGGACATAGTTACCGTCATTAGTTAATGCAATAGCATTGGCATAGTCATCACCACTACCACCTATGGCACTCTCAGCAAGAACCTTACCATCTCCATTGAGTTTTAAGAAATAGACATCTTTATTGCCTTTTCCATAAGACTCAGTTGATCCAGCAATTATTACACCGCCCTTAGCAATGGCATCAACGCCATTACCAAATTCATCTTCAATGCCACCATAGGTATTCTTCCAAAGTAGTTGACCATTTTGATTAAGCTTTAAAACAAAAATATCAGAATCACCATCTTCACTATAAGACATACTGTTACCAACAAGAACAATATTACCATCAGTAGTCTCTACTGCAGATAATGCTGCATCTCGTTTTTTACCGCCATAAGATTTTGTCCAGAGAATATTACCTTTTGCATCCATCTTTAAGGCACAGGCGTCAGTACGACCCTCGCTAAATGATTTACAAGCCCCTGCAACTACAGCACCGCCATCACTAGTAGCTGTAACAGCATAAGGACGATCTTTTTTAGTACCTCCAAATGTTTTTTGCCAATCGTTAGTCATCTCTACGCTTTTAAACTCTGCGGCATTTAGCGCAGAGATTAAAGCAAGTGAAAGAATTATAGAAACTTTTTTCATTGTCTGCTCCAATTCTATTTGAAAAGTCTAATACTATCGTTTTCAATAGCTCCTGGAACGGTCGCAATTTTCATAAATTGAGACATCTTCAACATTGGATATGAAATTGCTATGTAATATTTTGGATCTAAAATTTTTGCTTCTCCGTTTTCTATAAGTACTGGATACGGCAGAAGCAGTGCATTTTCAAATCCTGTCTTCTTAATAAATTTTCTAGTACGCTTATCAAGTTTAATACCGACAAGAATTCTATCCTCAGAAAGCTGTTGAGAAAAAATAAGATTTTTCGCACCATTTTTAGCTATGAGTCTATTTAAAAGCTCTTTGGAACTACCAGCGCTACCAACTTCAATCATATCTTCATAATATGGCATTGACATCATAAAATGGTAACCTGCGAGTTTATTATGCTTTAAATTATCAGTTGAATCTTTTAACCCTGCAAACACTTTTTTAATATCATTTAAAACTGCTTTAGAAGCTTTTTCATCGACATCATCTTGTAAAAATGCTTTTGCAAAATAGATTGGATTTGAGATTGTAATCTGTTTATTTTTTTTATCTACTAACAGACGAAGTGATGCCATAAAACCACGCTCTTTTTTATTGGCCATCTTCTCTAAAGCATCATTAGTAAATACAAGAACAGTTAAGTCACCCTTTTTATCTACTGTAGTTGTTGAGAGTACATTAAAGCCGGCAGATTCAAGTTGCGCTTTAGCCTGTTCTGGACTCATTAAAGGCCCTCTTAAGTACGCACTTGCACGGTTGTTTTTAACCTCACCAACGGCACCAGATGTAGAGCCGTCTTTTGCTACTGCTTCTACTTTAACAGGTGGTGTTCTCTTGCTAAAACCGATACTCCTATCATACTTGCTGTTAACCTCTGCACGTGGAACATATCCTGAACCAATGGTTACTAATACTGGAGTTGGAACCACTGAAGTCACACGAGGAACTTTTGGAAGTGTAACGAGATACGTTACATCATTTTGAACAATCTCAACAACTGTTTTAGTTGTATCAACTTTTGCTTTAGGAAGTTCTACAACATGCTTACCCTCGTCAGTTGTTTTAACTTTGGCTTGCGGTGTACTGCTTGCATCTGTTGAAGCTAAAAGAGGATTTTGGCTTGAAGTCTCCACGGCACCCAACTCTTTCATTATTGATGGAATTTCAATATCTAGCTGTTTTACTAACTCTAACTTCTCTTTACTTGTAATGTTAAGTGTTGCTGCCCATGTTGCAAGACGAGGCATTCCAACTACTAACTTATTGGTACCCTTCTTAATATACATGTACATTGAACAAGGTGCAAAAAGTCCTGCTTCGGGAACGCCCTCTTTTCCATCAAAAACTGTATATGAAAATTTAAAGTGACAGAGAGAATAAACCCAGAATGCATCAAAATCTTTTAAGGCATCATCTTCATCTGCCTCTTTTAAATCAAGATACCCGGCAATGATATATTCTCTATCTTCAAAAATCTCTTCAAACTTCTCTTGAATCTCATCAGTAGAGTCTTCTAAATCTTCTGCTCTTTCAAACTCCATCTCAAAGTTCATCATAGATTTTTCTGGTAAGTTTGAATATTCAAGATGATATTTTTCACCACCAATCTCTTTTTCTATTAATGCATCTAATGGTTCAAATGACTTAATGTACGCGGCACGAACATCAGCGTCAGTGACACCAACAATATCAAGCATTACTTCAGGAACTAAGTGTCCTACATAACTACTATTTTCACTAAGTCTTTTATAAATTAACATATTAAATGGAGCAAAACCTGCAAGACGTGGATCAATTGCCAAAAGCTTATTAACTTCTTTTGTATTTGCAATAGACATAAAACTCAATACATCCAAGTCTGTACTACCATATTTCTCTTTATAGCCATCATTGACACGTTTATGTGGATCAGAAAGCTTATAGCCAACAGACTTAATTGATTTCTCTACCAATGTATTGTACTTGGCTTCAACACTGCCATCAACTTTATGTATTACTGCTAACTGTTTTGCCGATAGTGGCAATACCATCATTATTGCTATAAACAAAGATAGTATAAATCTATCCCCAATAAAACTTTTGAACATCATGTACCTCCGATTGTGTGATTAATCTCTTTTAAAATACTTTTACAAAAAAACATTTTAAAAAAGATAGACATGAAAAGAAACAAGACACCTAAAAAGGTGCTTGTTATTAAATTTTAAAGCTTACTTTTCGAATTTCTTTTTTAATTCTAAGTACTCTTTATAGTCATCATCGCTAATAGTACGTGTTACTTCTTTTGTTGCATCATTTGCATCCTCAGACACAGATTCAGTACTTGAACGTACATCATCAGATACATCTACTGTACTTGAACGTACATCATCAGATACATCTACTGTACTTGTTTTAAGATCGTCAGATACTTTATGCGTACTTGAACGTACATCATCAGACACATCTACTGTACTTGTTTTAATATCATCAGATACTTGCTCAGTACTTGAGCGTACATCATCAGAAATATCTGTTGTGCTTGAACGTACATCGTCAGATACATCTACTGTACTTGTTTTAAGATCATCAGAAATTTTGTTAGTACTTGAACGCATATCATCAGATACATCTGTTGTACTTACTTTAATATCATCAGAAACTTCAACAACACTATCTTTAAAATCTTTAGTAGCCATTGTAGAACTATCTTTCATATCGCGTGATACATTAGTAATAGAATCTTTTGTATCTTCTACAATCTCAACTGTGCTATCTCTAGCATCACGACTTAAGCTTGTAATTGAGTTCTCAGAACTTTTAACGGTTTCAACTTGACTTGTTTTAAGATCATCAGATACTTTAACAGTAGAGTCTTTAGCATCTTTACTAATAGATGTTACACTTTTTTGTGCATCATTACTCATTGTTCCAACACTGCGTTCAGCACTACGCCCAGTCTCAATAGCAGTATCTTTCATATCTTTACTAACACCAGTGACAGCGTCTTTCATGTCCGTAAACATATCCCCAAAACTAAACTCTGCACTCAATGGTGACACTAAAGCTGCTGCAATAACAGTCGACAATACAATTTTCTTCATATGATTTCTCCTCATCTCTTTCGAATTCATTTCAGAAAAATTATAGTCCTAGCATTCTTATTTAAAACTTAAATTATAAAAAAATTTAATATTATCACGAAGTTTTGATATAATTTTAACTAATCTATACACTAATATTTTTAATAAAAAAATCTTATATACTATTTATTGATTTATTAAAATAATTCTGTTACAATGCTCAAAATTCACTATAACAACAAGAGGGAAAACATGAAAAAATTAATTGCTACAATGGCACTAACAACAAGCTTTTTAATGGCTGGAAGTTATACTCAAGCAGATAGAATTAAAGATATGCAAATCCTTGCAGAAGCGATGCAAGAGATTCAAAATGGTTTCTTCTACAACAACTATGATATCATTAAAGAGGGAACAATAAAACTCTCAGAAACAATGGATAGAGTTAAACCTCCATTAGAAGAGGTAGAAGAGAAAGATGTCATGACACGCTATTTAAACAATAAGGTGCAGATGACCAATAAAGTTAAAAAGAAAATTAATAAAAAAGCTAAAGATATTTTAGAACGTTTTGCCGACGGAGATCCCACACAAGCTATTCAAGCATATACAAAAATTACAAAAGAGTGCATGAAATGCCATATACAGTTAAGAAAATGGTAATATTTGATTTCTAATAAACTTAAGGAAATAATTTGTTAAAAAAATTATTGATGCTCTCATTTTTTATAGTGCCTCTTTATGCTGAAAACATGACACTTCCAGGAACCGTCATCTCTAACGGTCAAAAAATGATTGGAAGCAGATATATGGGTTACATAAAAGAGGTTTATGTCAAACTTGGAGATAAGGTCAAACGTGAAGATGACCTATATGAGATGGAATCTGCTGAATTTGACATTATGAAATCACAAGCAGATTTAATGCTTGAACAGTCTCAGATTGTAGTTGAGTTTTGGCGAAAACGTCTTGAAAATCTTGATAAAAAACGCAAGCGTCTTGGCCAAAAAGACAACAAAAGTATGTTTGGTGACATTGATGATTTAGAAGCACAAGCTGAGAATATTCAGAGTATGCTTGAATCTGCACAGGTTATGGTAAAAGAGGCAGCTATTAAAGTCAAACAGATGGCATCAGTCTATAATTATTTAAAAATGAAAGCACCAGCTGACGGTGTCATTGTTGCTAAAAATATTAAAGCTGGAGATATGGTAATGCCTGGTATGCTGACCATTATGCTTCTTGATACAGAAGATTTAGATATTGATGTCTCTATTTCTGAAAGCACACTAAATTATATACATGAAGGTGATGAAGTAGATGTTCTTATCTCTGCACTAAACTTTAAGACTAAAGGTCTAATTCATGCCATTATTCCTGATGCCAATCCAATGACACACCGTATTAAAATGCGTGTTAAATTTGACAAACAAGATAAAAATATCTTTCCGGGAATGTATGCAAAAGTTATTATAAAAAAATAAAGGGCACCTCTATCTCATTACGTGTATTTGGTTTATTAAAAACCAATACAACGCTTCATGGCTTTAGATTTAATTCATTGGATTTACCTACTCAAAGGCTGTAAATACTCTTCTTTAGAATTATCAAATAATACTTATGTTAAAATTAAGTATATATTATGAAGTTAATTACTTAATGTTGTAATATATAAAATAATCATTATGGGAAAAAATGAAGTTTAAAAATATTTTAACAAGTGGGTACACTTTTGACAACGATGAGCATGAGCTCAAACTAAAATATATTCTTTTTAACTCACTTTTACTTTTTAACATCACTATGGTAACTATTGCCTCTTTAATA
>JAYEKO010000025.1:0-20935 GCA_034661055.1 Campylobacterota bacterium | reverse complement strand
ACTATGCTGGACGTTTAATTGAGGTAGTAGGCTTGAAAGAAAAACGCCTAGGGGATATGGCATTTAGTGATAAGCATGCTAACTTTTTAGTTAATTTTGCAGATGGAAGTTATAGAGATGCAGTGACATTAATAGAAGAGGCTGAGCGATTAGTGTTTAAAGAGTTCAATATAAAATTAGAAAGAGAAATAATAGTATTGAATAATAATAATTATAAAATAAATTGAAACTTGACGTAAAAATAGACAATTTGCTTGACTTAATACGTCAATTATATGTATAATGATGATGAAATTATGAAAGAGAGAGGTTTTATCTTTAAATGTTGATAAGTTATATTCGTCCAGATAAACACTTTGTTGGTGTTTTTGAACAACTAAAATACATTAACCTTTATGCTGATCAAAACTCACTTGTAATTGACAATGAGTATGTTGACCATAAGTCACAGAACAAGACCCTTTTACAAAGAGATGAGCTTGTTTCATACTTTCGCTCTTTAGAGTCAGGTACCCTCATTATCTATGATGTGTGGGTTCTTAGTAGTCACATAGAAGATTTAGTACAGATGTTCACTTGTCTGTTAAAAAATAGAATGACAATTCATATTATCAAGCAGTCAGTAGTTGTTAGTAAAAATAGCAATGTGATGCTTGTTTTGGGTCTCATTGACCAGTTGCGTCAAAAACTTTATGATGAGACTAAAAAATCTATTGGAAGGCCACGCGGAAGTCGCTCATCATCAAAGTTTGATCAGTATCAAGATTATATTGTAAGATTTCTAAGAGAAGAGAGAAGCGTTAGTGAGATGGCAAGAGAACTTAATGTTAGCCGTAGTTCACTTAAAGACTATATTGAATCACGTGAGTTAAGAGAAGTTGCAGTAAGCACAACCCATGTAGCAACCACACAAGAAGCTATAGAAAAGGTCATTGACAGTATTCAGTGCCCAACAATAACCAATACAGGAGAGTAAGTAATGTCTGATGTAACAACACAAGAGAAATCAAAGAAAAAAACACCTTTACGAATCAAGAGGTACTATTTTTATATATTAGTAACAGTAATGTCATTAGTAATTCCTTGGATTACAGTTGATGGAAGTCATCTGTTTCTACTTAGTTTTGATAAGTTAAAACTGCATCTTGCATTTATTCAGTTTGATATGCAAGAGCTATATTTGATGCCATTTTTATTAATGCTTCTATTTATATCTGTTTTTGGTATGACTGTTCTTGGTGGTCGTGTCTTCTGTGGATGGGTCTGTCCTCAAACTATTTTTCGCGTTGTCTATCGTGATCTTATTGAGACAAAAATCTTAGGACTGCGTAAGCGAATTAAAAACAAGCAAATAGATCCTGATATGAGCAAAACAGAGAATAAGGTGAAAAAAGTCATCGCTATTTTAATTTGGACAGCACTCTCTTTTTTAGCTGCTTCAAATATGATGTGGTACTTTGTTCCACCTGAGGACTTCTTTGTTTATCTACAAAATCCAGGTGATCACATGGTTCTTTTTGGAGCTATCTTAGTGACAGTAGCATTTTTACTATATGACATCATAATGTTAAAAGAGGATTTCTGTGTCTATGTATGCCCCTATTCACGTATTCAGTCAGTACTTTATGATGACGATACGGTTATGGCAATTTACAATCCTCATCGTGGGGGTAAAATTTACGATGATGATCATAATAAACTCTATAAGAAACAGAAGGATCTTCAAGCCGTAACTCCTACAGCAGAGTGTACAACCTGCGAGAGTTGTGTAACAGTATGTCCAACACATATTGATATTCGTAAAGGGCTACAGCTAGAGTGTATTAACTGTCTAGAGTGTGTTGATGCCTGTGTAACGGTTATGGGTAAATTGGGCAAAGAGAGTCTTGTTACATGGTCTAGTGAGAAAGAGGTTATTGAGCAAAAAGGTAAAACTAACTATTTTCGTCCAAAAATTCTTGGATATATCGGTCTTTTGGTTGTTATTACAATAATTTTAGGAATGATGGGAAGCACTAAAGAGTATATGTTGCTTAATATCAATAAAGAAGAGGGACGCCTTTACAGCACTAAACGTGTTAGTGAACAGGTTGTGCATGTAGAAAATGCTTATGTATTCTTACTACAAAATACTCTTAATGAACCACATAAGTACTATTTTGACGTTATTGCTCCAGAAGGTATGGAAGGTAAGATTAAAATTAAAAAACCTACTGAACCATTTACAGCAAGACCTAATGCTAAAAAGAAAAAAGTAGTTATTCTCTACACTGATGATGTATTAGTGAGTAATGATCGTAAAGACTCAATTATTCCAATTACTATTCGTGCGTATGCAATTGACAATAAAGAGAAAGTGATTGTTGATCGTCAATCAACATTTGTATTTCCGCGTATTGACATTCTAAATAAGTCAAAATAAACACTTCTCTTCTTTTTTAGTGCTCCCAAGCTTGAAGCTTGGGAGCACACAGCATTTACATGTATAATTTTAAGAAGAATAAACCGTTATAATAAGTTCAAATCGCCTAACAAATAGTAGATTATATATCTTTAAACTTATCTCGGATAAGTAAAAAATCATCAAGATTATCTAAAAATAAATCAATCAACTTTGGATCAAAATGCTTTGCTCTCTCTTCTTTGAAAAGCTCGAGTATTTTATCTAATTCCCATGCTTTTTTATAAACTCTTGCACTTCCAAGTGCGTCAAATACATCTGCTACTGCTGTGATACGGCCATATATATGAATATCCTCACCAGTCTTAGCATTTGGATATCAGATATGATGAGTATAGTGCATATATGATTATGAATGTAGCAATTATTATTCTTAGCACTGAATCTATGGAATTCATATTACAGCCATGTTCTTCAAACATTGATTACCTTTATCCAAATTCCCAGTGATGATATTGGGAGAGATAGAAGATTGGAAGTTAGTGACTACACCATTACGGCTTCTTTTTTCCCCTCTTCAATATGACCAATAACATAGCCATCGCTACCAGCTAAGACTTCATCAGTATTTTCAGGCTTAACAACTAAAACCATTCCTACGCCCATATTAAAGGCTCTAAACATCTCAGCGCGTTCAACATGCTCGCCAATGAGTTCAAAAATTGGTAAAACACGGATATTCTCTTCTTTAATAACGGCACGCATATTTTCAGGAAGAACACGTGGAAGATTCTCAACAATGCCGCCACCTGTGATGTGTGCTAAAGCTTGAACTTTATTTTTTAGCGCCTTAAAGGTCTTAACATAGATTTGTGTAGGAGTTAATAGCGTTTGTATAAGAGGCTTGCCGTTAAAGTCATCATTAAAGTCCATTTTCATTTTATCAAAAAGAACTTTACGAGCTAAAGAGAAACCATTTGAATGGATGCCTGAGCTTGGAAGGGCAATAAGTACATCGCCAGCACTTACCTGTGAAGTTCTGTCAAGTTCAGATTTCTCTGCAACTCCAACAGCAAAGCCTGCCAAGTCATAATCATCTTCAGAATACATACCCGGCATCTCTGCAGTTTCACCACCAATGAGAGCACATTCACTCTGACGACACCCCTCAGCAATTCCACTAACAACAGCAGTAGCAACATTTACTTCAAGTTTACCTGTTGCATAATAGTCTAAAAAAAATGAAGGCGTTCCAAAGTTACAGATGAGGTCATTGACACACATTGCAACCAAGTCGATACCTACTGTGTCGTGAATGCCAGAATCAATTGCCAATTTAAGCTTAGTTCCCACGCCGTCGGTTGCAGCTAGCATAACAGGCTCTTTGTAGCCAGTTGGAAGTTCAAATGCACCTGCAAATGAGCCAATTCCACCAAGTACTCCAGGGATTTTTGTTGATTTAACTAAAGGTTTGATGTTCTCTACGAAACTGTTACCTGCATCAATATCGACACCGGCATCTTTGTAGCTGATCTGACTCATGCTATCTCCATATATATAATTATTGGAATTATAGCAGAGTCGAGTTGAGGTAAGTGTTAAGCTTTGTCTTCTTCTTGTGTAGGACTTTCAGGAAGATCACATTTTTTACTAATGATACATAGTGGGCAAAAATTTGATATACCGGCAATGAGTGGTATAACACCTAAATAAAACCAAGCGTTACCAGAGTAAACACCATAAGCGATTAGAGCAAGACCAATGAAAATACGAAAAACTCTACAAAATGAACGAACTTTATTATAATCCATAGATTTCCTTTTACATGTAATTTAATAATGGGATTTTAGCAGATTATGGCAAATATAGGTCTGTATAATTCTCAACTACGGCTTAAGTTTATGTTAGTTTAATGTGTTTCAATGCTTTTTAATGCAAATGTGCTAAAATCGCTTCAAATATAAAACAAGGCACTATAAAATGAGCAACTTTAGTCATGATGAGATGATGATACATGTACCAATGTGTACACATAAGAAACCAGAAAATATTTTAGTCATTAGTGACAATTTAGAAAACTTACAAACAGAACTAGTACGTTACAAAGGTGTTGATGTTAAAGCTGTGAATACATCAGAAGCACTTGAAGTACTACGAAATGAAGCAGAAGCAGCTTATGATATTGTAATTTTCGAAGAAAATACAGATGCAGCAATACTTGCTCATATTAGTCGAGTATTAAAAGAAGACGGTCTTGTTGCACTCTGTCATCCAGACTTGGATGATGTTGAGGCAAACAAAAGCGTTATGCAGGTTTTAGGAAATTACTTTAAAATTATTATGCCATATAATGCCGCACAAGGTACGGTACTGTTAGCATCCAAAGAGTATCATCCTACCGCAGATATTATTCTTCAGCGAAGTGATTTACTTGAAGGACATAAATATTATAACTGTGATATGCATATTGCTGCGTTTGCAATGCCAAACAATATACGCAAAAACTACCTTGGAGTTATTAGAAACTAATGGCTTTTAAGTACGCTATTGCATTAACAGGTGGAATAGCGACGGGAAAAAGTACTGTCGCTTCACTTATGATGCTAAATGGTGTCAGAATTATTGATGCTGATACTATTGCACATAAACTTTTAGATGAAAATAGCCACTGGATTGAAGATAATTTTGGTGAAGAGTATGTACAGCGTGGCAAGGTCTTACGCAGTAAACTTGGAGATATTGTCTTCTCTGATTTTTCTAAAAAAGAGCTTCTGGAGTCCTTTTTACACCCCAAGATTCGTAAAGAGATTGAAGTTCAGAGTGAGAAGCAAGATCAGTTTAAATTCCCTTATTTAATTGATATTCCACTCTTTTTTGAAAAAAAAGGGTATGATATTAAAGAATCAGTAGTTGTCTACACACCCAAAGAGATTCAATTGGATCGGTTTATGAAGAGAAATGGCTTTTCAAAAGAGGATTCTCTAAAGAGAATTTCTTCCCAGCTTGACATTGAGAAGAAAAAGTCACTAGCGACGTATGTGATTGACAATAGTAAAGATCTAAAGCATCTGCAGCAAGAGTGTGAAAATTTTGTTGAGATTATCAAAAAGAAATATAGTAGTGAGAGTGAGTAATGTTATTAGCAAAATATAGCGCTAGTGGAAATGATTTTGTAATCTTTCATAGTTTCGTCAAAAAGAACCGTTGTAAACTAGCACAACAGCTTTGTGATCGTCAAGATGGAATTGGTGCTGATGGTCTAATTGTGCTCGTTCCTAATAAAGATGAAGATTTTGAGTGGGAGTTTTATAATAGTGACGGCTCAAGTGCTGAGATGTGTGGTAATGGTTCACGTGCGGCGGCACACTACGCTTACAAATATGGTTTAGCCTCTGCTAAGATGTCATTTGTAACTTTAGCAGGTGTTATTAAAGCAGAAGTTGAAGGCGACATGGTGCAAAGTGACTTAACACCTCCTATTATTGAAAACACAGATATACATGTAAATTCTAAAAGATGGTGGTTGGTTAATACCGGTGTTCCCCATTTAATTACTTTTGACGCCAATATAGATGAGTTTGACTTGCAAGAAGCTAGAAGCCTAAGAGAGACACACAATGCAAATGTCAATATCGCAGCGGTTCTTGATGATGGGTCACTGCGAGTGCGAACGTATGAACGCGGTGTAGAAGATGAGACACTAGCTTGCGGTACCGGAATGGCAGCGGCATATTACCGTGCTATTAAAGATGGGTTAACTACAGGAAGGGTTAAAGTATTTCCTAGAAGCGGAGAGACACTTTATTTAGGTTTCAATGATAAGACTATTACATTTAGAGGCGCTGTAAAAGATGTGTTTGAAGCAGCTTGGAATGAGACAGCTTAGTAGATTAAAACCGGTAGTACTATTAGTGCTACTTTTCTCTTTGTTGCACGGGGTTGGTTTTGACGACCAGTATCAAAAAATCACCGATACTAAGCAAAAAAAAGCTACCTTTGTCGGTGTTATGCTTCCTAAAATCCAACATGCTAACTATAAAATTGCACAAGATCGTCACTTTATTCAAAAATTTTTTAATAAAAAAGTTTTTTTAAATAGCTCCCGCTCTCGAAAAGATGTTAAAAGACTTAATTACTTAGCTAAAAAATATAGAATTAAAAATGTATATGATGAAAAAACTTATTTAAAACGAATTAATTTGATCCCCGTCTCTTTAGTATTGGCTCAAGGAGCACTGGAGTCTGCTTGGGGGCAAAGTCGTTTTACTAAAGTTGCCAATAATATTTTTGGGCAGTGGACCTACAAAGGTAAGGGTATTATCCCTAAGAACAGAGCCAGTGGGAAGACCCATAAAATTAAGTTGTTTAACAGTATTAATGAATCTATTGAAGCATATATGCTAAATTTAAATCGAAATAAAGCGTATCAAGAGTTTAGAGATAAGAGAGAAAAAAAGACAAGAAAGCAACAGGTTTTTACTGGACTTCAAGCGTCAGATACCATGGAGAAATATTCCGGCATTGGTAAAGAGTATAATGAGATTTTAAAAAAGATGATTAGAAAAAACAATTTTGGGCAGTTTGATAACCATACTGCCCAAAAAGCGCTGTAGTTTAGAGTCCAGCAGCCTCAATATTTTTTGCTTGGGTATCAGCAATAAGCGGATCTATAATCTCATCTAAAAGCCCACCCGTCATAATTTCATTAAGACGGTAAAGTGTTAGTGTAATACGGTGATCAGAGATGCGATTTTGAGGATAGTTATAGGTACGAATACGACCACTTCTATCTCCAGTCCCGACTTGATCTTTACGTGCCGCACCCTCTTTGTCCATCGCCTCTTGCATCTCTAGGTCATAAAGACGTGCTTTAAGAACCTTCATCGCCTTTTCACGATTTTTATGTTGAGACTTCTGGTCTTGATTGGTCACGACAATACCTGTAGGCAGGTGCGTGATTCTTACGGCAGAGTCGGTAGTGTTAACAGATTGTCCACCACAACCACTCGAACGCATGACATCAATTTTTAGATCATTATCGTTAATCTCTACTTCAACATCATCAACTTCAGCCATAATAGCTACTGTAATTGCTGAGGTGTGAACACGTCCTTGAGACTCAGTTGCAGGAACACGCTGAACACGGTGTGTGCCACCTTCGTATTTCATACGACTATAGACATTTTCACCTTTAATTAGGGCAATAACCTCTTTGAATCCACCAGAGTCTGATGGGCTTGAACTAATAAGCTCTACATTCCATCCTTTAACATCGGCATAGCGAATGTAGGCATTGAAAAGGTCACCAACAAAGATTGCTGCCTCATCACCACCAGCACCAGCGCGTAGTTCAATAATGGTATTGCGATCATCATTAGGGTCACGAGGCATTAGTAAGATTTTAATCTCTTCTTCAAGTAGAGGAATTTGAGGTTCAAGCTCTTTTAGCTCCTCTTTGGCCAGTTCTCCAAGTTCAGGATCACCAAGCATCTCTTTATTATCTGCAATATCTACAATAACTTGTTTATAGGCTTGCGCTTTATCAACAATGTTTTGAAGTGAAGATTGTTCTTTTGAAAGTTCTGTCATTTTTTTAATATCAGAAATAATGTCCGGTGAACTAAGCAGGTTGCTTAGTTCATTATAACGAGTTATAAAAGGAGTTAGTTTTTCAGCTAGCATGTGAGCTTAAAAACCGATTATATAGCGTTGACAGCTTGGTGTAAACGGCTAATCTTGCGTGAAGCAGTCTCTTTTTTGAGAATACCTTTGCTTACAAATTTATGAATTTGTTGGTTAGCAACTTTAAATGCTGCAGTAGCTTCTTCTTTATTTCCGTCATCGATTGCACTGCGAACAGCCTTAACGATGTTTTTTAAACGAGTACGATAATATCGGTTACGCTCAGTACGTTTTTCAGTCTGGCGGATACGTTTTAATGCTGACTTATGGTTTGCCATTGCATTTATCCTTATCAAATTTTTTTTAGGGTAGAATACTACCTTAAACAATCTTAAATTTAAGTTATATTTAAACGATTGTGCCTAAAAAGAAGTTTATGGGAGTATAAATGAAATTATTTGGAACAGATGGTGTCCGTGGTGAAGCTGGAACATTCCTACATGCAGAAGTTGCAATGCGTGTAGCTATGGCTGCTGGCATCTATTTTAAAAAATATGCTGTCACTAAAAAAATATTAGTTGGTAAAGATACGCGACGTAGCGGCTATATGATTGAAACTGCTATTGTAAGTGGTCTAACTGCTGTAGGGTATGATGTTATCCAGATAGGTCCTATGCCTACTCCTGCCATCGCTTTTTTAACTGAGAATATGCGCTGTGATGCTGGTATAATGATTAGTGCATCACACAACTCGTTTGAAGATAATGGAATTAAATTTTTTGATGCACATGGCAATAAGTTTTCTGAAGATGTTGAAGCTGAGATAGAAGCAATCTTCAACAATAGAGACGGATTAATCAAGGACTCACACGCTATCGGTAGAGAGATTGGTTCAGCTAAACGTATTGACGATGTTATTGGTCGTTACATTGTTCAACTAAAGAACTCTTTTCCCCAAGACATTAGTCTGCAAGGTCTTCGTATAGTGCTTGATACTGCCAATGGTGCTGGATATAAGGTAGGACCAACAGTACTTGAAGAGTTGGGTGCTGAAGTGATTGTACTTCATAATAGACCTAATGGACACAATATTAATGAAGGGTGTGGTGCACTACATACAAAAGATGTTAGCGACGCTGTTAAAAAATATCGTGCTGATTTAGGAATCGCTCTTGATGGTGATGCTGATCGGCTTGTGGTTATTGATGAAAAAGGTGATATCGTAGATGGTGATCAGCTCATTGGAGCCTTAGGAAACTATTTACATGTAAATCATATGCTCAAGGGTAATGGTGTGGTTGCAACAGTAATGAGCAATCAAGCATTAGAAGACTATTTAGAAGAACAAGATCTAAAACTGTACCGTTCTCATGTTGGAGATAAAAATGTTTTAGAGGTGATGAAAAAAGAGTGTATTAATTTTGGTGGTGAGCAGAGTGGACATGTCATAGTACATAACTTTGCTAAAACAGGGGATGGTTTATTGAGTGCACTTCAAGTATTGGCCCTTGTCATTTACAGCGGTAAAAAGGCTAGTGAAGTACTACGTCCATTTGAACTGTACCCTCAAAAGCTTGTTAATTTAAGAGTGGATGAGAAGAGAGACCTTACTACGATAGAAGGCCTGTCAGATAAACTATTAGAAATTGAGGCACTACATATTCGACATCTTATTCGCTATTCTGGTACAGAAAACTTACTACGAATTTTATTAGAAGGTAGAGATAATAAAATAGTGAATGCACAGATGAGTGAACTTTCTAGTTTACTTAAGAAAGCACTCAATGGCTAAGAATATTCTAGCACTGCTGTTAGCTTTAATTGGTGTCTTTATTGTAGATCAAAATATTAAGAGTATTTTTCTTGATGGATATCGCTATTATGGTGAAGTCATTGATTTAATTCTTGTCTATAATAAAGGAGTGGCTTTCTCGATGCTCTCATTTTTAGATGAGTGGTTAAAGTGGTTGCAACTGCTTATTATTGCTGGAGTTCTAGCTTATGTGATTCGACTTAATCAGTCGTGTTATAGTGTTCCTGTCGGTATTTTAGTGGGTGCAGGACTCTCTAATGTTTATGACCGTTTTATTCATGGGGGTGTTGTTGACTATGTCTACTGGCACTATAAGTTTGATTTTGCAGTATTTAATTTTGCTGATGTGATGATTGATGTCTCTGTAGTGTGGTTACTCATATTGAGCTTTAAACCAAAACTGTGTGGTACCAAAGCACAATAACTCTGGTACCCAATTGACTGTTAGTATGTAATGAGCGCAGGGAAATCTTGCATAATAAGATTTCCTGTTCCCAACTTTCCATAATCTCCAAATCCAAAACTGTATACACTCATGTTCATATCAATAGCAAGGGTGTGATTACATCCTGCTGATATTGTAGTAATATTTGAAAGTGCTGCCACTTTAGTTGGTGTACTGATATCATCAGAGTTTCCATGTCCTAGTTGTCCAAATTGACCTTGTCCAAAACTGTAGACATCACCACTTGCATTTAAAACAATAGAGTAGTTCTCACCCGTAGCAATAGCAGTAATATTTGAAAGAGAGGCTATTTTTGTCGGAGTAGATAAGTTATCATTGCTAGGGTGCCCTAATTGACCAAATTGACCCAGTCCAAAGCCATAGACATTGCCATGTTTATCTAAAGCCAAAGAGTGATCTCCTCCAGCAGAGATAGATGCGACATCGACTAAGTTATCTACTCTCATTGGTGTTATTCTATCTTTATAGTCACTTGTACCAAGTTTGCCGTAAGCATAATCTCCAAAAGTATAAACATATCCACTGCTATCTAATGCAATAGAGTGATTGCGTCCTGCTGCAATAGCTACAATATTAAAGAGTGTAGCAATTTTAGTAGGAGTGAGTTTGGCTGTATAGTCATTATGCCCAAGTTCTCCAGAGCCTGAATATCCAAAGCTGTAGACACTACCATTTTCATCTAGTGCTAAAGAGTGGCTAGAGCCTACCGCAATAGCTACAATATCAGATAGTCCTTCAATTTTTTTAGGAGAGAACTGAGATTCATAGTCCCCGTGACCAAGTTGACCATAATCAGAGCTACCAAAACTATAGACGTCACCTGTAGAAGTGAGAACTAAAGAGTGATTTCCCCCTGCGCAGACAGAGTGAATATTGCTCAGACCTGAAATCTTTTTTGGAGTATGTTCGTCTGTATGGGCAGTTTGTCCGAGTGCACCATAGTCACCATACCCAAAGCTATAGGCATTGCTGTTGGTATCAATTGTAAGTGAATGATACTGTCCTGCAGATAAACTCTTCTTCTGTATATTAATAGGAAACACTGAACTGTCAGCATTTTCAGAACCATTACTAACAGGACCAGGCTCACCACCACCACTACCACATCCCGAGATAAGAAGAACCATACCCGTGAATATCGCTACTAATAACTTAATCATAACACACCTCCTGTATAGGCTTACTCTTATTCTAGCACCATCAAGGTTAAGAAAAGTTTATAGGTGCCCTATAGTTAATAATTGATAAAGTTTAATCATTTTTTATGTACAATAAATTAAAGTCCAAAAATGCAATTGGGCTTTCCTGAAGAAGGAGTCTGTATGAATAGGTATAAAAGAGAATCAAAACACAATGATTTTTTGAAAGTATTGGGCCATTTTAAAGGATCGATTTTTCTTGCGGTGTTGTTTGGTTTTTTATTTTCGGCAATAATTAGTTATTTTTCTCCAGATGTCTTTCAATCAGAGACAACTATTAAGATATACAAGGAGCATGAAAAGAGTTCTAGGGACTTTATGTCTTTAGCCCTAGGGTTAGACAGCAATAATATTGATCATGAAATTGACATGCTTAAATCGCGGTTGATAATATCCAAAGCATTAGAAAATTTAAACTTAGGAATACGTTATTATGAAGAGAAAAACCTAAAAAAGCTTGAACTCTACAAAGACGCTCCTTTTGTTGTGACGCCTAAGTTTATTGCATCTCAGCAGCATGGTGCTGAATTTACTGTAAAACCAATTAGTACCGATCGGTTTCGATTGATTTTAGAACCAGGTATTATTGAGACAATAAAATACAATATTAAACACTATCTTGATGGTGAAAGTAGAGATAATAAGCTCGTCTCTTATGATGCAGTTCACTCATTTGGTGAGCCTGTTGTAACTCCTTGGTTTAACATTACCATACAGAAAATACATCAGCTAGACAGTGAGAAATACTCTTTTAGTATCCTTCCTAATGAGAAAATGCATAAGTTTATAGCAAAGCGACTTCAGGTATCTACCCTATCAAAAAAGAGTATTGTTGTTCGGTTACGTTTTAATGATTCCGTTGCCTTAAGAGCTCAGGAGATTGTTAATACTATTGCAAATTCCTATCTACAAGAGACTTTACATGTAAAAACCCAAAGTGCTAACAAGACGCTCTACTTTCTAGATAGACAGCTGGAGGCTATTAATAAAACACTCCAAAGTTCAGCCGAAAATTTACAAAAATATAAGGTCTCCAATGTTGTTATTAATGTCGGGGAAAAAGCACAATTAACAGCAGAAAAACTAAGTGCTTTGGAGAGTGAGCGATCTGAAGTAAATATGCAGTTGAGTATTTTAGAAAACATATTGTCATATATGAAAACACATGATGACATCTCTGGAATTGATTTGGGGTCAAATCGTAAAATTAGTGAAAGCATTGACGACTTAGTTGTAAAGATACAGGAGGTGACGACTTATCGTAACTCACTTTTGGTTGATTACACTGAACTGCACCCTGATGTCTTAAAAGAGAGTGAAAAATTATTATCACTTGCTAGCACATTACAGCAAAAAATTCGCAGCACTATTGACCGCATTAAAAAACGAAGATCTACATTAAACTGGATGATTAAACAGCATAAGAGCACAATGAGCTCCTTTCCACAGCAAGAACGTGAACTCTCACAACTAACTAGAAACTTCTTGGTAAATGAGAAAATATACTCATTTTTACTGCAAAAAAGAGCTGAAACAGCCATTGTCGCTTCATCTACAGTCTCAGAGACTAGAGTTATTGACAGCGCATTATTGCCAGAAAAACCGATGAAACCAAATCGACTCCTTATAATTGCACTTGGTGTAATCTTAGGATTTATATCTGGAGTTGTTTATGCTTTTATTAGAATGATCTTAGACGATACGTTAAAAAATGTCAAAGAGATTGAAAAAAGAACAAAGATACCAGTATACGGATCTATTCCACTGCTGGACTCCGATAAAAAAATTGATCCATTCCTAGAGTCTTTACGGGTGGTTAGAACAAACTTAGACTTTATTCAGGCAGAAAGTTCATCCAAACTTGTAACTATTACGTCATCAATACCATCAGAGGGGAAAACAACAATTTCTGTGGAGCTTTCAAAAGTTATTGCTCAAGGAAGTAAAAAGGTTCTGCTTATTGATCTAGATATGAGACGATCAACAGTACATAAACGACTTAATCTTAAAAATGAGATTGGTATGAGTACACTGCTGTCGGGAAGAAATACAATAGATGAAGTGATTCAAAAGAGTGCGTATGACTCTTTAGATGTTATTCCAGCTGGACCGATTCCACCAAACCCTTCAGAGCTGATTATGCTAAAAGAGTTTAAGTTTTCTATAGATAATTTACTGCATAAGTATGACTATGTGGTTCTAGACTCACCGCCAGTTAATGTAGTTACTGATGGTATGATTCTAATGAATATGTCGGATATGAATCTTTTTGTTTTTAAAGCCAACTTTTCTAAAAAAGATTCAATAGAAGAGTTGAATGTTTTTGTTGAGAAGTACAATTTGAAAAATGTTGGAATTATTTTAAATAGTGTTCCATTAACAAAAAGGTTAAAGTATGGATACGAGTATGGATACTATCATGCTAAGAGCAAGAAGTAACATTTTCTTAGTATAGGTAGTTATTTAAAATAGTATTGCTCTTAAATACGTTTTTATATACATTAGAGTCTTGAATAGACTTAATTCGGTCAATATGGTAGAGTTTATGAACATTGCTTCCAAGTAGGTCAATAAGACCGTGTTCAATAAGTAGTTGTGTATTGTGCTTAATGACGTTATCTGTAACGGTTTGTGTTAGAGAGTTAATGTCAAGCTCAAAGAGTACCCCCATATTTTTAATCTCTTTATACTTTTCAAGACTGTTTTGCATACATGTATAATTTTCAGGATGTGCTAGAATTATCTTATAGCCGGCATTATGAATTTTGAGTATATACTGCTTTAAAAGTTCATAATTCATCTCTTGGGTGGCTTCTACAACAATATATTTCTGTCCAAAACTTAAAATACTTTTATTCTCTATTGATGTCATAAGTGCGGTGTCTAGTTCATATAGCGCGGCTGCTTCTATGGTAATATCAATTTTATTCTCTTTGAGTACTCTACGAAGAGTCAATAGTGCATTTGAAATAAGTTCTGAGCTCTGAGGAATATCTCTATTTGATAAACTCGGTGTTGTAATAATTTTTTTGTAGCCAATATTATAGAGTGCTTTAATTAGTTCAATAGCCTCCTCAACGGAGTTGGGACCATAGTCATGATTAAGACCAGGAATGATATGTGCCTGAATGTCAACTAATAGTGACTTACTGCTAGTATCGTTGATGTGAAGTAGGTTAGTATCAATATTGTTAGCTCCTTTTTTCTCTCTGCTCTTAAAGAAAAATAGAGAAAACAAGAGTACTATAAGCACTAAAACAAGAGCTATAAATTCAATGCTCTCATACCATCTTGTAGTTTCTCTTTGAGGAGATTTAGGATATTTTTTTTGTTGAAGTGTTTTTTTACTTAGTGGCTCTGTGCTGCTCTTCACTTTTAATAACGACTTTTTTGGAGTTACAGGCTCTGTTTTTTCTTCTTTTATTACTGTTTTAATTGTCGGAGTGTATCTGCTAACAAAAGAGTCTTTAGAGATACTTTTGACAATTTTAAAAAGTTTTTTGAGCATTCTATTGTTTCCAATAGGCTCTACGACTACAATGCAATATTTACCAGATTCTCTACAGTTGATTTTAAAGGTACATTTCTCTTTTAGTTTTATAAATTCTGAGGTTTCATTTAAGCGTTTTTTTAAGGTCTTCATTAACACTTGACTCTCTTGCATCGTGTTTGTAGTATGAGTAATAATTTTATATTTATCGGCAGTGGCAGGCGCTGTTAAAATAATAGCAAAGAGCGCGAGAATTAAAATAAATCGATACATAAACTTACCTAGCTTAGAGTTTTGCATTATTGTATCTAGAAACAGATTAAATATAAAACTTTAAATACCCTTAACACTATTGTGGTATTCTAAGTAATATAAAACATCTAATTATGTTAGATGATAAAGGAGTTGAGATGAAGTTTTTAATTACTACATTCATTGGATTAGTTTTTCTTCTGTTTACAGGTTGTTCTGTTAAGTCTCCTAAGAGTGTGGAGGTAACTGAAGAGAAAAGGGTGGCTAAAGAGCATCAGACAGATGTGAGGCGTTTAGATTACTACAAGTCAATGTCTGCGATAAGCAGAGTGACTTTACAAGAGTTAGATGAGTTGATTGATGGTGAGCCTACAGCAGCAGGGGAGTATGTTCTTGTGCTTAGCGCTGAGGCAACAGCACAAGCAATAACAGATGAGCTGTTAAAATCTTTTTCAGATGCGCAAGAGGGTGCGTTACCAATTGTAGCACATTGGAATGCCGGATATCCAGAAAATACCAACGGAATGGACCCTGATTATATGCTTTCGTTGATTGAAGATGGTCTTCATGTTCTTCCAAGTTGGCATCTTGATCCTTACTGGGATGATGTGGTCCCGCAGGAGTATTATAAAGCATCGATTTTAAGAGCAGCAGCACTTAATTTGCCGTTAGTCTTTATTACTACACCATTTGAAGAGGCACTGCTACAAGATAGTACTTTTAGCAACAAGAGAGGCTTGAGAGATCCTGCAGTTGTTGACTTAAATGGAGACAGAATAGCAGAGTTAAGTCCTTTTGCGTTAGACAGACAGTGGTACAATGCTGGTGAGTATTGGGCTGGCAGTAGCATTTTGGAGAAAATTCAAGAGTGGTATCCTAATCCTCCATTGGTGATGTTCGTTGCAGACAAGAAAGCTTCAAAGCTTTTTTGGATTTACGCGGAAGACTCTAAGCGTTATATGAATGCTTATAGTAATAATGCCAATTATCGTGATGCTGATTTTAAACGTAGTGTTATGAGTGAGGCTTGGAAAAATAAGTATTCACAACTTAAAAATGGGTTTATAGACAGCCTAGAGAGTAATGCATGGAAAGAGAGCGTTAAATTTGTCAGTTACAATGAGGTGCCTGTCGCTATGGGACAGAGATCTAGTTGGGCAGAGAGTGCTACTTATAGTGATGAAAGCCTGAGTGTCTGGAGTGAGACAGCTGATGCAGTTGTAAGTGAATTTCATATTGATTCCAATGATGGTGAATCAGCTTCTGCAGTAATAGGACCTCATACGCGGGCAAATAATATTGAGTTTATCTATAATGAAGCTCGAGGTGTTAATCCAAATTTTGCTAAACAGCTCTCTCTTTCAGATAATTGGACTATGGAGTCACCAGAAGAGTATAGAGGGTTTATTCAACTAGCACTGTGGTTGACAAGACCAAGTGTTATTCGTGAATCAATTGATAAGTCAGTTGACTGGATAGAAAATGGTGACGACATTAAAAAGTATTTTCAAGAGATTGTAGATTCTGTAGAGATGATTCATAACAATGAACTTCTACATCAGTTCTGGAGTCAGGGTATTTTAGTCGCCAATGCAGATTACAATGGGGTAAACGATAATGCTATTCCATCACAGTATGTTAACTCTAATCGCTGGTTTTTGCTTGATGTGGATATTAACCCAAGACAGCCGTGGAATACCGGTGACTATATTAATGTATGGGCAGTGGCTCTTAGTCTAGGTGAAGCACCTAATAGAGAGTGGCTACTCTACGTTCAATCACCAGAAGGGGACCAAGAGAATATCTCAGTCAATGTTCCTGGCTATAAAGAGGTGATTGTAGATAGTAATAAAGAGGGTGCTTTCTATGTTATTGAAGAGGCGCAAAGCAGTACACAAACAATTGCAACACGAACTGCTGCTTTGGTTCCTGCTGTTACTCCTGATACAGAAACTGATATTGAAGGTACCAATCCTGTGGAAGCTCCGCTTGTTCCTAAAGAGGCTCCTGCTTTTTATGGTGCTGAAGGTGCGGGTGCTATAGCTGTAGGTGGTCGTGGTGGTCGTATTATCGAGGTCACTAATCTTAATAGTGATGGGCCGGGAAGTCTTAGAGAGGCAGTTGAGGCGGTTGGACCTAGAATTGTTATCTTTAAAGTTGCAGGTATCATTAATTTTGATGGACGCTCTTTAGACATTGTAAATCCGTATATTACTATTGCGGGTCAGAGTGCTCCTGAGGGTGGTATTACTGTTCGTGGACAAGCCTTAGAAATTGGTACGCACGATGTTGTGATTCAATATCTTAAAATGAGAACAGGAAATGAGCTTAATCCTGCAGAAGGTGCCGATGCTGTTAGTGTAACTGATGGTGCATACAATGTTATTGTTGACCACTGCTCTATCAGTTGGTCAAATGATGAAAATATTGGTATGTGGTCAGATGAAAATCCAATGCATGATATTACATGGTCATGGAACCTTATTTCTGAAGGTTTAATGCACTCAACAGCAAGTTGTGGTCTTCTTACGGGTAGTAATACAAATACCAATGATATGAGAGATATTACAGTACAGCATAACGCTTTTATTAACTTTACGCATAGATTGCCATTAATCAAAGTAAAAACAGCTAAAGTTATTAATAACATGATCTACAACTGGAGTGAATGGGCGACAGGAATTTCAGGCGGTGTTAGTGTTGATATTATTGGTAATAAATACAAAGCAGGTCCTTTAACAGGAACAAACCTAACCTACCTAAGAGAGATTATAGTACGAACTGAACAGACTATTGCTGATGAAGGGTGGACAGGAGATCCGGACTTTGGTCCATCAGGTGATCCATCAATTTACATTAAAAATAATGTAAGTACGATTCGTAATATTAGTGAAACAGGTGATGACTGGCCGATGATCTCTGAGTGGTACTGGCAACGTCAGTGGCCTGATCTTGATGAGAGTAAATTTCGTAGATCAGAAGAGTTACCACAATATAAATTCCCAATTACACAGTATGGTATTTCAGAGGCTGAGAGCTTAATTTTAGCAGACTCAGGTGCGAGTAAACGTATCAGTGCTGAGGGAGTATGGGTGAGTAACCGCGACAGTATTGATGAGAGAGTAATTAACAATTATAAAAATGGTACGGGTGTGATTCCTAACAGAGAGAGTGATGTTGGAGGTTATGTATCCGTCTCATTAGGTACAGGTTATCTTGATAGTGACCATGACGGTATGTCAGACATTTATGAAGACAATAACGGTTTTGATAAAAACAGTGCTGCCGATGGTAATGAAGATAGAGACAATGATGGTTTTACCAATGTGGAAGAGTTCTTAAACGCTACAGATCCTGATGTCCAAGACTAGACTCTTGTGATATCAAGGATGAGATCTCTCCCATATTAAGAGATCTCATTTTGTACGTCTGTTGGAGATGTTGATAGTGTCTCAAAATCGTCTCTAAGAAGTCGATATTTGACTTCGTATTAACTCCAAAATTGTGAGGATGCCACCATAGGTGGTAGACTTCACAATTTTTAGCTGCATAATCCATAGCTTTCATAATTCTGTTAAGTTGCATCTTCTGAAGAAAATCTGGATAGTTATTCTGAGATCTAAGAAAGTGACTTGCAGCAATGTTGTAAGGCTTAGTGTCTAATACTTTTTTAAGAGTGTAGGTGTGGTGCCCTGTTAGGTTAATATAAGAGTCTAACAGTTTAAAGCCTCTTTTATAAAGAGTATTTTCTTTCTCTTTTACTGCTTTATAAATCCAGTGCTCTTGGGTACCTCTGTAGCATATCTCATATTTAGCAAGTAGTGATAGGTAGTTATGCTGATTGCGTGGAAATATTAGACTTTTAACCTCAATCCCTAACTCTTTTTTTGTAATATCCATAGCGCAGCGTAGATCTGTTTCAAACTCAGACTCTGTTTGACCATCTTCAAGGCAATAAAAGTGTGAGAACGTATGACTTCCCAGCTCCTGATTTTTACATGTAGATATTTTTTTAAGAAGATTGGGTGCAAAGTGGTACTTAGTTAGGTCTCTAGTTTCAATATAGGTGTATGGACTTAAATTAGCGTTAGTATAATTGGGCCTAATATTAGGAATGTTCTGTTTTAATTCTTTGTCATTAGGAAAATATAAAAAGCCAACAGGTGCCCATGTCGCATGAATATTGTACTCTTTAAAAAGTTTTAATAAGGTCGTGATAGCATTGTGGACACCATCTAAGTTTTTACTATAATTATTAAGTGAAACGCAGTCTCTCATTCCCCAGTAGAGCTCAAAATCAAGTGAGATAGTAAAGATACCGCTATTGGTGGTATTATTGTGCATCAGGAAGAACCTCTTGAATTACAGCAAGATATTTTTCAATAATAATATGTTCATCAAAGTCAGCCATAATCTTTTCTCTACTATACCTGCCCATAGCTTTAATGGTATCATAATTGAGATTAAGCATCTTTTCCATTTTAGCGGTTAGATCTTTAGCATCTGCAACATGGCAAAGAAACCCATTTTTTGTGTCATCAACAATCTCCATGCAGCCTGGAACTTTGGTGGTTACAATAGGTTTTTCCATGCTTGCAGCCTCTAGAAGAATTCGTGACATACCCTCGCGATATGAAGGAAGTACAATGCAGTCACACTCTTTAATTAAATCACTAACATGGTCACTATGCCCTAGGTAGTTAATAATGCCATTATCAATCCATGATTGAAGCTCTTCAGTGCTTACAGCGGTAGGATTCTCTTCATAAAGAGCGCCTAAAACCTGAAATTCAACATGGGGATATTTTACATGTAAAATTTGTGCCGCTTCAATATACTCCATAATTCCTTTGTCTTTAACCAATCTTGCAATCATTAAAAAGATAAAGGTACTGTCTGTATAGGCTGTTTTTCTCTGAGGTTTAAAGAGTTCTGGGTCAATACCTGATCCTGGCAGAAGACCCGTGCGTTCTCTTGAGACAAGTTTATGGTAGATAAAGGCCTCTTTATCTTCCATATTTTGAAAAAAAACTTTTTTTGGAAGATTCAGTGCAATTTTGTAGAGTAGCTTAGCTATTTTTGTAGAGAATCTATCGTGAACAAAGAGACTTCCTAAGCCGGTAATGTTGGTAATGATAGGTATCTGTAAAATACCGGCTGCCAGTGATGCATAGATATCAGGCTTAATGGTAAAGTGTAAGGCGATGTCAGGCTGTATTTTTCTGTAAAGAAGAAAGTATTTATAGGTTAAGATAGCATCTTGGATAGGATTAGTACCTTTATTGTGTATTGTTATATCGAAATGGGTAAATCCTATATTGATAAGTTTTTGTGTGTACTCATCTTTAGGAGCTATAACAATAATCTCATAACCTAGTTTTTGTAACTCCTTACACAGCCCCAGTCTAAAATTAAAGACATTCCATGACGTGTTAATACTAATAGCTACTTTTTTCATTGCAACTGCTCCCTCCACATAACATAGATAATTATCATCCATATAAAGGTTGGTTGACTTATCTCTCTTTTGAGACACTCATCAACAAGAGATTTTAAGACATCAGGATAAAAGATATCATCATGTTGTAGTATATCACTTTGTAGACTTCTAAGAGCTAAATCATTTAATTCTCCCTCCAGCCATTTTTTAAGAGGAATGGCAAATCCTGATTTAGGTTTATCTACGAGTGAG
>JAYEKO010000024.1:0-21134 GCA_034661055.1 Campylobacterota bacterium | reverse complement strand
TGAAGAAGATGGACAAAAAGATGATGTCACGTTTAGTGGTAACGAACTGTTGGAGCTGTTAACGTAATGGCACTGAGTTGGAATGAGATTAAAAACAGAGCTATTGGTTTTTCTAAAGAGTGGGAGAGTGAGGAGCGAGAACACGCAGAGTCTCAAAGTTTTTGGAATGATTTTTTTAATGTTTTTGGCATCAGCAGAAAACGCGTCGCCTCTTTTGAAGCACCTGTTAAAAAATTAGGTGAGAAGCGTGGACGCATTGACCTTTTTTGGAAAGGGACACTTTTAGTTGAGCATAAATCAAAAGGAAAAGATTTAGACAGAGCCTACACACAGGCACTAGACTATTTTCCAGGATTAAAAGAGTCTGAGCTTCCAAAGTTCATTTTAATCTCTGATTTTGAAACCTTTAGACTGTATGATTTAGAAGAAGATAGTTACCATGTATTTAATTTAGACGAGCTTTACAAAAATATTAGTCTCTTTGGTTTCATCGCAGGTTATACCAAACATAAAGTAGTCGAAGAAGATCCTGTAAATATTAAAGCTGCTCTGCTTATGGGAGAGTTGCATGATGAGCTAAAAGCCATAGGTTACGAGGGACATCCACTCGAACATCTTTTGGTGCGACTGCTTTTTTTACTCTTTGCAGAAGATACTTCCATCTTTGAAAAAAGAATTTTTACAGAGTTTATTGAAGAGAGAACCCATGAAGACGGCAGTGATATTGGAGCAAAATTAGCAGAACTCTTTCAAGTGCTTAATACTCCTGAGTCTAAACGTCTTAAAACACGAGATGAAGTTTTAAGCGTTTTTCCTTATGTCAATGGGAAACTTTTTGAAGAGTTCTTGCCTATTGTCGCTTTTGATGCCACGATGAGAAATACTCTTTTGGAGTGCTGTTATATAGACTGGAGCAAGATTAGCCCTGCTATTTTTGGCTCACTCTTTCAATCTATTATGGATAAAGAGCACCGAAGAAACTTAGGAGCACACTACACCAGCGAAGCCAATATCTTAAAACTTATTAGACCTCTTTTTTTAGATGATTTACATGTAAAGTTTGAGAAGATAAAGAGAAACAAAAAGAAGCTTCAGGAATTTCATAAAAAACTCTCTACGCTTCACTTTTTAGACCCTGCTTGTGGCAGTGGAAACTTTCTTATTTTAGCCTATAGAGAACTTAGAATGTTAGAATTTGAGATACTTAAAATCTTACATGTAGAGAGTGTTCTTGACATCGACTCCATTGTCTGGTGTGATGTTGACCAGTTTCACGGCATAGAGGTTGAAGAGTTTCCTGCGCAGATCGCACAGGTAGCAATGTGGCTGATTGACCATCAGATGAATATGATGATAAGTGAGTATTTTGGACAGTATTTTGTAAGACTCCCACTTAAAAAATCGGCAAATATTGTGCATGCTAACTCTTTACATGTAGAGTGGGAAGAGGTTGTTAGTAAAGATAAACTCTCTTTTATTTTGGGGAATCCGCCGTTTATAGGTAAACAGTTACAAAGTAAAGAACAAAAAGAAGATATGAAAAATATTTTCTTACATGTAAAGGGTGCTGGAGTTCTTGATTATGTGACTGCGTGGTATCTTAAAGCGTCACAATATATCCAAAACACAGATATTAAAACTGCTTTTGTATCGACAAACTCTATAGCCCAAGGGGAGCAGGTAGGAATACTTTGGAAGGAGTTGTTTGATAGGTATAAAATAAAAATACACTTTGCCCATCAAACTTTTAACTGGAGTAATGAAGCGAAATCAAATGCAGCTGTTCATGTAGTAATAATAGGCTTTGCTAGTTTTGATACAGATACAAAAACTGTTTTTGAATATGAAGATATTAAGGGAAACCCACATGCCAAAAGTGTTAAAAATATAAATCCTTATTTAGTTGAGGGTGATGATATCGTTATAGAAAAAAGAAGAAAACCACTTTGTGATGTTCCCAATATATCTTTTGGAAGTATGCCAAATGATGGTGGAAATTTTTTACTTACTGACGAGGAGAAAGAAAAACTTATATCCAGTGAGCCATTGGCAGAAAAGTATATAAAACCACTCTTAAGTGCTAGAGAATTTTTAAATGCTAAAAATAGATGGTGCTTATGGCTTGAAGATTTAGCACCAAATGATTTAAAAGCCATGCCTATAGTGAAACAGAGAATTGAAAGTGTAAGAGATTTAAGAGCAAGCAGTACTAGAGAAGCTACCAAAAAACTTGCTGAATTTCCTACACTGTTTGGAGAAAATAGACAGCCTAAAAGTGATTTTGTTTTAATACCTTTACATTCGTCTGAAAATCGAACTTATATACCTATGGGGCTTTTTAATAAAGATTTTATAGCAAATAATTCTACCAGTATCGTTCCAATAAGCTCTTTGTCTCATTTTGGATTTTTAATATCTTTAATGCACATGACGTGGGTAAAATACACATGTGGAAGACTTGAAAGTCGTTTTCGATATTCAAACGAGTTGGTTTACAACAACTACCCATTCCCAAAAAACATAAGCGATAAAAACACTCTACTCGTAGAACAAAAAGCACAAGAGATTCTAAACATAAGAGCAGAGTTTACAGACAGCTCCCTAGTAGACCTATACGACCCACTAGCCATGCCACCTCGCCTAAAAAAAGCCCACCAAGCTTTAGACAAAGCAGTAGACAGATGCTACACAAACAAATCTTTTAAAAATGATAAAGAGAGAATTGAGTTTTTGTTTGAGTTGTATGAGGAGTATTTGAATGAAAATTAAGAGTTGGCAAGCTTACGTTGCTATATTTGTTGGTATTTTTTTACTATTTAAGGTAGGGAATTTACTAGGCGCTTTTTTAGGAGCTATTATTGTGTATGTAATACTAAAATTTCCATATATTCTTTTAATACTATTAGGGATTAATCTCTTAAATTAAAAAATGAATTTCTTTTAAGGATATATTTTGAAGAATAAGTTTGAATTAGAGATTATAGTAAAAACCGACAAAGAGGTTGCTGATTTAAAAACTACAAGGAGTGAAAATGTCAAGTAAAACCACCATTAAATGTCCCAATTGTCATACTGAAATAGATGTTAATGAAATTCTTTACCATCAGCTCGAAGATGAATTTAAAGAGAAAAGCTTTATTGAGAAGAAAAAGTTAGATAAGGCTTTTGATGAGCTAAAAGTTCAAAAAGATAGTTTTAATGAAGAGCTTGAAAAAGCGACAGCACAGCAGATAAAACTAGAGAAACAGAAATTACATGTAAATCTGAAAAAGCAGTTAGAAGAGGAGCAGGCTGAATCAGTAGCACTGCTGAAAAAAGAGCTTGATGAGAAGTCGAATCAGGTAAAAGAGTTAAACAGAAGTAAGGCAGAAGTTGAAAAGTTAAAACGTGAAAAAGATGAGATAGAATCAAAGGTAAAAGCAGATGCCCAGCTCGCTTTGAGTAAACAGCTTAAAGTTGAGAAAGAGAAGATTTTAAAACTGGCTGATGAGACCAATGAGCTAAAGTTTAAACAGCAGAGTGAACAGATGGAACAGCTAAAACGTCAACTCCAAGATGCTCAGCGAAAAGCAGAGCAGGGTTCCATGCAGATTCAGGGTGAAGCTCAAGAGCTAGCTATTGAAGAGTGGCTGGCATCACAATTTGTATTTGACAGTATTGAAGAGGTAAAAAAAGGGGCTCACGGTGCAGACTGCGTTCAGGTAGTACACACGAGAGAAGTTCAAAACTGTGGACGCATCTGTTATGAGAGTAAAAATGCTAAATCGTGGAGCAGTGAATGGGTGGTTAAGCTCAAGCATGATATGCTCAAAGTTGGTGCTGATATTGGTGTTTTGGTAACTCAAGTAATGCCAAAAGAGATGGATAGAATGGGTTTTGTTGATGGTATCTGGGTATGCTCTTTGGAGGAGTTCAAAGGGAGTAGTACACTGCTCCGTGAGAGTCTTATTCGAGTCCATAAGAGCATTGCTAAAGAGGAGAATAAGAGCGATAAGATGAGTCTGCTCTATAATTATTTGAGCAGTAATGAGTTTAGTATGCAGCTAGGAACTATTGTCGATGGTTTTATGGCAATGCAGACAGAGCTCGATAAAGAGAAGCGTTCTCTCATGGCAAGCTGGAAGCGCCGTCAAAAACTCATTGATGGAGTCCTTGCCAATACAACTGAGATGTACGGTTCACTTCAAGGTATTGCTGGGTCTGCTATTGGTCATATTGAAGCACTAGAGTTACCTTATGGTGATGTTGAAGCAGATGATGACGTATGATGTAATTGTTGTAGGTGCTGGTGCCGCTGGAATGATGGCGGCCATTACCGCAGCACGACGAGGCAAGGCAGTTTTACTTTTAGAAAAACTCTCCAAAATAGGGGCTAAACTAAAGGCTACAGGTGGCGGGCGTTGCAATTTGACCAATACACTTAGTAATGCTGATTTTATGGCACGATTTGGACGTGAGGGACGTTTTATGACAGAGTCATTACATGCATTAGATCACAAAGACCTTGTAGAATTTTTTAAAGAGATTGGTGTAGAAAGTCATGCTCCTGATGGCTACAGGATTTTTCCTACTTCGCATAACTCAACAACAATCATCTCTGCTCTTGAAAGTGAGATGAGTAGGCTTAATATACATGTAAAATGTTCACAGAAAGTTTTACGACTCAATAGTAACGAAAGGATTACAGGCGTTACTACACAAGAACAGACCTACGAAGCACCTAGTGTCATTATTGCAACAGGGGGAATGGGATACCCTCAACTCGGTGCTGATGGTGATGGCTATGAGTTTGCAATTTCTGTAGGTCATAAAATTAAAGAACTTTATCCAGCCATGATGCCACTACATACCAAAGAGAGCTGGGTTAAAAACTGTAGAGCCGATACCATTGCTAAAGTTGAATTACATGTAAATCTACCAAAGACCAAAACGTTAAAAGAGCGTGGGGACCTTATATTTACCAATAGTGGTATTCGTGGTCCTCTTGTGCTTGACTTTGCACGCGAAGTGACTCCACTTCTGAAAAAGCATGGTGAAGTACCACTGTTAATTAATTTAGTAAAAGGGATGAATGAAGAGCAGGTACAGCTACATTTTAAAAATGAACTTCAAAAAAATCCACATCAAAATACTCTAGAGCTTATTAATACACTCCTGCCTGAATCACTCTGTCTTGAAGTGTGTCATATGGCTTCTATTGACTCTGCTGTTGGCTTTAATAAACAAGAAGGAAAACAGCGTGCAGCAGTCATAAAACTACTTACAGCAATGCCGTTAACTGTTACAGGACACGATGGTTTTAAAATGGCGATGATAACGCGCGGCGGTATATCACTAAAAGAGATTAATCCAAAAACTATGCAGAGTAAGCTAATTGAGGGTCTTTACTTCTGTGGTGAAGTGATGGATTTGGATGGACCTTGTGGTGGATACAACCTTCAATGGTCTTTTTCTAGTGGATATATTGCAGGGCATTTAAGCGAAAATTTACTATGATTACATTTATGAAGCAACAAATAATTTTCACTCTTTTTCTTACACTGTTTTTCTTTGGCTGTGCTCCAAAACCAGTAGCTTTATTAGATGGTTATCCTAACACTTTAATGAGCCCAGACACAACCGATTCAACCAAAGGTTATGAGCATGAAGATTTCGATGAACTCTTAATTAACTTTAAAAATAACTGTATTAGTTCTAAAGCTAAAAAAATTTATGAATCTACATGTAAATTAGCCCAGCAGAGTAGAGATGCCAAACTTTTTTTTAGTGAGAACTTTTCACTACATAAAATAGAGCCGACACAGGAGAAGCCAATTTTAACAGGCTATTATGAGCCACTTCTTCATGGGAGTTTAGAGAAAGATAGTGTATATAAATATCCACTCTATTCACGTCCTAATGATCTTTTACATGTAGATTTATCATCTCTCTTTCCAGAACTTAAAAACAGGCGTGTTCGAGGTAGATTAGTGGGCAACAAAGTTGTTCCTTATTTCTCAAGAGCAGAGATTGACTCAAAAAAACTTGATTCAGAGATTATATGCTACGTTGACAATAAGATAAAGAGATTTTTCTTAGAGGTGCAAGGTTCAGGACGGGTTATGTTAAAAAGTGGTGAGACTATTTTTGTTGGCTATAGTGATCAAAATGGACATCCTTACCACTCAATTGGTCGAGACTTGATTAAAAGTGGGGCAGTTGCTAAAGAAGATATTTCACTTCAAAGCATTACAAAATATCTTAATGAAAACCCTCAAGAGGTCGATGCCATACTCAATAGCAATGCGAGCAATGTCTTTTTTAAAGAGAGAAAAAAAGCAGCAACAGGTGCAATGGGATTGGTATTGACTCCTGAACGTTCAGTGGCAATTGACAGACGTTATATTCCACTTGGGGCGATGCTCTTTGTTCAGAGTGACTCAGAAGATTACAGTGTCTCTCAGTTTGTCTTTGCACAAGATACTGGTGGTGCCATTCGTGGAGCAGTTCGTGCCGATATGTTTATGGGCTATGGTGATACAGCAGAAGCCATTGCTGGAAATTTAAAGTCACCATTGGAAGTATGGATTATGTTACCAAAAAATTCTTTTTAATCTACATCACAACGATTAATTTTAAGGTCTTTGATTAACGATTCAAAGAACTTATGACTCTCTTTGTCATAGTCATCATGAAATTCAATGCTATATTCCCCAGCTTGATTTTTTGTAGGTGTTACTGTTAGTGACGGTGCTATGTCTAATAATTCAATTGCATTAGCAACAGAATCACAAATCTCTTTTCTCTGATTATTGGTAAAATATTCAAATACAAGCCTTGCGTAGCGCTCTTCCATCTCATGATGTGCCTTTATATAAGTCGTATCCATGTCCCACTCCTGAATTATAAATTATATATATTGTACAATATTATAATAAAAATAAGTTTTAATTCTATATAATTTATGAATTGCTAAACCTAAGGGGTTGAGATGTTTAAGATTGTAGCTAAAGAGATGATGGCAGATGGTTCAATTTTTTTAAATGAGATTGAAGCAGCACAGATAGCAAAGAAAGCACAACCAGGACAATTTGTTATAGTTAAAGCCAATGAAACAGGGGAGCGGGTTCCACTTACAATGGCAGAAGTCAATAAAGAAAAAGGAACTATTACCATAATCTATATGGTTGTGGGCAAAAGTACAAGACTCTTTAGTAGTCTTGAAATTGGTGATGAGTTTCAAGATGTCGTTGGACCGCTTGGCTCGCCTACTCATATTGAAAAATTTGATGGAAAAGTTGTCTGCGTTGGTGGGGGAACGGGTACTGCAGTACTACATCCTATTACACGAGGTAATTTTGAAGCTGGAAATAGTGTCACTACAATTTTAGGAGCACGTAGCGAACGTTACTTGATTTTACAAGATAAGATGGCGAGTGTGTCTAATGAGTTACTTATCTGTACCGATGATGGCTCAAAAGGTCACCATGGTTTTGTAACTGATGAGCTAAAAAAACTTTTAGATAGTGGTGAAGTGAGCCAAGTTGTTGCCATTGGTCCTGTGCCTATGATGAAATTTGTCTCAAAAATGACCAAAGAGTACAATGTACCAACGATTGTTAGCCTAAACCCTATTATGATTGATGGAACTGGTATGTGTGGTGGCTGTAGAGTAACTATTAATAATGAGGTTAAGTTTGCCTGTGTTGATGGCCCTGAATTTGATGGTCATCAGGTTGATTATGACAGTCTCATAAGACGACTCGGTGCTTACGCATTAGAAGAGCAGTGTTCAGATAATGAGTATTGCAAATTGAGCTACTAGGAGATTGCAATGGAATTTGAGACGGAAGTTAAATACTTAACAAAAAAAGAGCGTAGAGCAATACCAAGACAAAATATTGCTGAATTGGCACCTGAAATTCGAAGCCGATGCTTTGATGAAGTAACTTTGGGTTATAGTCTGCATGAAGCTCAGCTAGAAGCAGCACGCTGCATTCAATGTAAAGATCCTCAATGTGTTTCAGGATGTCCTGTAGGCATTAATATTCCAGAATTTTTAGAGAAAATTGTTGATGGTGACTTGGATGGTTCTATTGACACTGTTTGGGATAAGACGGCACTTCCGGCAGTGTGTGGAAGAGTTTGTCCCCAAGAGATTCAGTGCGAAGCAGTATGTGTAGTTGGAAATAAAAAAGGCTCAGAGCCTGTTGGTATAGGTAACCTTGAGATGTTTATTGCTGACTGGGCACGGGCTAGTGGAGTTAGGAATATTGTTGAAATTCCTGAAAAAACTGGTAAAAGAGTTGCTGTAGTAGGGAGTGGTCCTGCTGGGATTACAGTAGCTGGAGATCTGGCTAAAAAAGGTCATGAAGTGGTGATGTATGAAGCACTTCATAAAGCTGGTGGTGTATTGCTCTATGGAATTCCAGAGTTTAGATTGGCTAAAGATATTGTAGATTATGAGCTTGAGGCACTTGAAAATCTTGGTGTAAAAATTGAGTGTAATAATGTCATTGGTAGAACAATTGATATTGACGAGCTTTTACAAGAGATGAATTTTGATGCCGTATTTATTGGTGTTGGAGCAGGGCTTCCAAATTTTTTAAATATCCCGGGCGAAGATTTAAGTGGTGTTTTTTCGGCAAATGAATATTTAACCCGTGCTAACCTAATGAAATCATTTGCTTTTCCAAAATATGACACTCCCATTATTCCAGGACGAAATGTAGTTGTTTTAGGTGCTGGAAATGTAGCGATGGATTCAGCACGAACAGCAATTCGTCTAGGTGCTAGAACAGTAACGGTTGTTTACAGACGTACAAAAGAGGAGGCACCATCACGAGAAATTGAACTACATCATGCAGAACAAGAGGGTGTGAAGTTTAGATTTTTAACATCACCAATAGAATTTATTGGTGATGCAAGTGGAAAGCTAGCAGGAATTAACTGTCAAATAATGGAGTTAGGAGAGCCTGATGATGGTGGAAGACGAAGACCTGAAGCCATTGAAGGAAAGCATGATTATATCAATTGTGATTTGGCAATTATATCTATTGGAACGAGTGCAAATCCACTACTTACCAACACTACTGATAGCTTAAAGTTAAATCAGTGGGGAAATATTGAAGCAGATCCAAAGACAGGAAAAACTACTAAAAATGGTGTCTGGGCAGGTGGTGATATTACACTTGGTCAGGCAACCGTAATTCTAGCTATGGGAATGGGTAGAGATGCTGCTAATTCAATTGATGAATACCTAAAAGAATAAGGCTAATGAGTACTAAACCATAGCTAAGCTACAATCTTTTTATGAAACATTCATTAGAAAAATTTAACCGTTTGGTTCAGGCTTTAGAGGAGCTTCCCACCATCGGTTCTAAATCGGCAACGCGTTTAGCATACCATATGGTAATGAACGATAATTTTACAGCTATGAAGATTGCTCACGCTATTGAAAATGCCCTTGGTAGTCTTAAAAAGTGTGCCTCATGCGGTGGAATGAGTGAAGATGAACTCTGCTATATATGCTCTGATGACATACGAGATATTAAGCTTTTATGTGTTGTTGAGAGTGCTAAAGATATTTTGACCATTGAAGAAAACGGTCTTTTTGAAGGGCGTTATTTCGTACTGGACTCTTTAGAGAAACTTGAAGTAACACATCTTAAAAACATGGTAGAGAGTGGAGTGCAAGAGGTTATCTTTGCTCTAACACCATCAATTGCCAACGATGCTGTAATTTTGTTTATAGAAGATAAACTTGAAGATATGGATGTTAAGTTCAGCCGAATAGCTCAGGGGGTTCCCACTGGCGTTAGCCTTGAAAATATTGATATGCTATCACTTTCACGTGCACTTAAAGATAGGGTGAAGGTTTAATAACATAAAGATTGAGTTATATTCTATCTGGATTATTGACTGTTTTTGTAGTTCGACGACGTCTGTGATTATTGACTTTTTTACGCATAAATTTCCTTTTATTTTTTATAAGCAAATTTTATACCAAAAAAATTACATCTTTATTACAGGTTAAAACTCTCTCTCATCTCTTTCTCAATAGCTTTATTGCTATGTGTATTGTCAATAAAGAGCGCATTGGCTAAGACACCTTGTCCAAGTAGCATATCGGCCCCATCTTTTGAAGTTTTATTATGAGTTTGTGCTAGTTCTAAAAAGGGTGTTACTTTACCATAGATAGCATCAGCACAGAATTTACATGTAGAGATAAGAGGCTCTAAAATTTCGAGTGGAGCAGGGTAGTTGTTGTCACTAAGACCTGCAGATGTTGTATTGACAACAAGGTCGTAATTTTTACTTGGCATGTTATCCCAAGTGAATGTGTTAATACCTAACTCTTTAAAATAGGTTAACCTGCCTTCTGATCGGTTTAAAACTTCAACCTCATGCCCTTCATCTTTAAACTTATTGGCAAGTGCTTTAGATGTTCCTCCCGCTCCAATAATTAAAACAGTTTTAATGGGTTTAAAGTTGGAGATAGCGTAAATAAAACCGTCAGCATCAGTGTTGTACCCAATAAGTTTTCCATTCTCATTAATGAGTGTGTTGACAACTCCAATCTTTTTAGCGAAACCGCGAACTTCATCGCAAGCTTCAAATGCAGCCTCTTTATGAGGAACGGTAACATTAGCACCAGATAAGCCAAGATCAAAAAAAGTATGCTTAAGTTTCGTACCATCTTTTAGGTGAATACGAGTGTAACAGGCATTTACATGTAAATTAGTAAAGACACGGTTGTGCATTAAAGGGGAACGTGAGTGTGATACCGGATCACCAAAGATGCCAAAGAGTTTCATGAGTCTTTTAAGTCGTCTAATGAGCTCATTAATGCACCAAGTTTATTGTGAACTTCTTGGTACTCCATCTCATCTACAGAATCAGCAACAATACCTGCACCTGCTTGTAAAATAACACGATCAGGCATCACCATAGAGGTACGAATGGTAATGGCACTGTCCATATTTCCATCAAATCCAAAATAGCCTATAGCACCACTGTAAAAACCACGTTTTAGACCTTCGTATTCGGCAATAAGCTCCATAGCACGTATTTTTGGAGCTCCTGTCATGGTCCCTGCTGTAAAAGTAGCTGCGAAGAGATCGAACATATCTTTATCTTCTGCTAACTCCGCTTCAACATCAGTGACAATATGCATAACGTGAGAGTAGCGTTCAATATGCATCATATCTTTGACTTTAACGGTTCCTGCTTTAGCAACACGTCCTACATCATTACGCCCTAAGTCAATGAGCATTAGGTGCTCTGCTAACTCTTTAGGATCGGCTAAGAGCTCATCTTCAAGCTCTTTATCACGCTGTTTAGTGTCACCACGTTTACGAGTTCCTGCAATAGGACGAAGCAGTAACTCCCCTTCACTAAGACGCACCATGACTTCAGGTGAACTTCCTACAATGCTAAAATCTTCATACTCCATTAAAAACATATATGGCGATGGATTTTTCGTTCGCAAAATTCGGTAAAAACTAAATGGGTCAACTTTTACGTTACGAGTAAAACGATTGGTCATTAAAATTTGAAAGACATCACCGCTTTTAATCATCTCTTTTGACTGGGCAACCATCTCAAAAAATTTCGGTTTTGAAAAGGCGTAATCACCTCTGTCATCACCTTCTAGTTTTTTTAGAGGAATGTAAGAGTAAGAAGACTTAAGGAGTGTTTCTAGTGATTCAAATTGTGATGAGAAGCTCTCTATTTGGCTTATCATAGTAATTTTATGGTCTTTATGAGAGTAGGCTACAATCATCTTTGGCAGAATCAGGTCCATATCTGGAGTCTTCATCTCATCTTCTAAATCATCCATAAAAGAGTCTAAAACAGGTTCAAACACTTTAACCATGTCATAGCCCATAAAACCAATAAAACCATCAACATAGCCAATGCCTAACTCTTTAACACTTTTTTTGTAAAGATCAGTGTCAACATTTTTGTAATACTCTTTTAAAAAATCAAAAGGTGAACTTTTAAATGTATTGACTGTACCATTTTCATCGTGATAATAGGTCGTTTTATCTTTATAGGTAAGACGTTCTCTTGCCCCAATAATAATAAAACTATAGTTGCCATCAGAGTTACCAGCACTCTCAAAAAGAAAGCTTATTTCATCGCTAAATGCTCCTTTTAGTTTATTGTAAACTGCAATAGGAGCAAATTGATCAAGTGTAAATTGTCTACTTTTAATCAAAAGCTATACCTTTACAATAAAAGCACCCTTAATAACACTCTTTCGAATTTTAGGGAGTGCTTTTCGTGCTTCATTTTTGGTATTAAATGGTCCAATAAGTACTTTATTGATACTCTTTGAGTTTACCATGACCTTGTGAAATGTATAGCTATTACCACCATTGGTAATTTTTCTTAAAAAGGTCTTATTTGGCTTGTATTTGGCAAAAGAGCCTACTTGTATGTAGTGCTTACCTTTAGCTACAGCTTCAATATATGATGCGCTACTCTTAGGTGTTGCAGGTTTAGCTTTTACAGCAGGTGTAGTAGTTGGCACTGGTTTTGGAGCCACAGGAACAACGGGCTCATTTACAGGTTCATCAATAACTACTACTTTTTCAACAGCATCTTCTTTAAGTTTTTGAGCTATTTTATCCAAGTTGTCATTGCTAGTAGGCTCCTGAATAACTTCAACAGGTTCAAAAAGAGGGTCGTCTTCTACCACTTCTTGAATTTGGGATATAGAACTGCTTGGCTCTTTAGGAAGTAGCGGCTGAGGAAGGTTTTGCGTACTGTTTGACTGTATTGAATTCATTATTACAACAATAATAATGAGAATAATTGCCAGTGATGCAACAGCAAGTAGTATTTTTTTGCTACCACCACCGCTATTTCCTTGATTTAAAATAATGTCATTAAGTTCAGTTTTTTCTTCCATAACGTCTGCCTTTTTAGATTTTATTACATGTGTTTAGCGAAAGAAGAGCCACGCTCTTTTGCATAAACATCATAGGGAATATTTAAAATTTGGTACTCAAGTGGTTGCTCATCATTTGGGTACATACGCCATTGTTTCGGCTGTTTGGATGCCAGTTTAAGCGAAAGTGTTTTTCCAAGCTGAATGGCTTCTTGTAGTGTTGTGTGACCTTTGTGTATATATACATGTAAATGGCCATCAGTTTTGGTTTTGTAGGCCGTGAAATTAAGGTATCCCTCTTCACGAAGCAGTAGTTGTGTACGATGGTAAAAACGCTCAGGATCTCTCCCGTTGTAGTCAATCACAATGTTTTCAACTTTATTTCTACTGTTAATAAGTGAATGTGCTACGGTTATTTCACCTCGTTTATGTTGAGACAAAATGGCAGTGCTTAGTGTCTTATTGACTTTTTCATATTTGTTATAAAAAGTACGACCTTTAAAAGTAATCTTATCAACTACGGTATCGTTCTTTAGCCAATAATGGTCTGTTAGCATTTTGATTAGTTTTAAATCTAAACTCACTCCATCTCCTTTGTTTTTAGTATGTAGATTGTTTGTAAATAATGAAGTTAGAAGCCAACTCTTTTAGCTCTTGTTTAATTGTCTCCTGTGCTGCTTCATCTTCAATGTTATCTAGAACATCAGCCATTTTATTGGCAATAATTTCAAACTCTTTCTCTTTCATGCCGCGTGATGTAAGAGCAGGTGAACCAACACGAATACCTGAGGTTACAAATGGAGAACGTGTCTCACCCGGCACGGTGTTTTTATTGACAGTAATACCAGCACGTCCAAGAGCAGCATCAGCATCTTTACCGCTAAACTCTTTGTTTAAGAATGAGACAAGAACAAGATGATTGTCAGTTCCGTTACTGACAACATCATAGCCACGTTTAATTAATACATCAGCTAATACTTTGGCGTTAGCTTTAACTTGTGCAGCATATGTTTTCCACTCAGCTGAAAGATTATATTTAAATCCAACCGCTTTAGCTGCGATTACATGTACTAAAGGTCCTCCTTGAAGACCTGGAAAGATTGCAGAGTTGACTTTTTTAGCAATATCTTCATCATTAGTCATAATCATACCGCCACGAGGACCGGCAAGAGTTTTATGAGTAGTTGTGGTGACAACATCAGCATATGGGAAAGGACTAGGGTGTTCCCCTGCACATACCAGACCAGCAATGTGTGCGATATCGGCAAATAAAATAGCACCTACTGCATCGGCTATTTCACGGAATTTTTTAAAGTCAATTTCACGAGCATAAGCTGATGCGCCACAGACAATAATCTTTGGTTGTGTAATTTTAGCAATATCCATAACACGATTGTAGTTAATACGACCATCGAGTTCAACACCATAGGTGAAGCTTGAATAATTTTTACCAGAAAAGCTTGGTTTAGAACCATGAGTTAGGTGTCCGCCATGGCTTAAATCCATACCTAAAATTTTATCTCCAGCTTTTAGAAGCGCAGCATAAACCGCACCATTTGCTTGACTTCCTGAGTGAGGCTGAACATTGGCAAAGTTGCATTCAAACAGTTTGCATGCTCTATCAATTGCGAGTTGTTCCACGCCATCAGCATATTCACATCCGCCATAATAGCGTTTATTTGGATACCCCTCAGCGTATTTATTTGTAAAAACAGAACCCATAGCCTCCATTACTGCTGGAAGTGTAAAGTTTTCTGATGCAATCATCTCTAGGTGGTCACTTTGGCGCTCTAGCTCTTGCTCACATAGTTCAAATACTTCATTGTCAAACTCTTTTAAAAAACTCATATTATTCCTCTTCTTTGTGTTTAATTTCATTTTGTAGTGGTTTCATTGCTGGAAACAGCAATACATCTCTTATGGAATGTTCATTAGTTAGCATCATTACTAAACGGTCAATTCCAATTCCCTGACCTGCTGTTGGTGCCATTCCATAACTAAGTGCGGTTACAAAGTCTTCATCCATCTCATGAGCTTCATCATCTCCAGCATCTTTGGCACTAAGTTGTCCTTTAAATCGATTATATTGATCAACAGGATCATTGAGCTCACTAAAAGCGTTGGCAATCTCTTTGCCAGCAATAAAGAGTTCAAATCGTTCTGTTATGTTAGGGTTAGTGTCTGAGCGACGTGCTAGTGGCGAGATTTCAACTGGATAGTCAGTAATAAAAGTAGGGTCAATCAATTTTGCTTCAACAAATTCATCAAAAAGTTCTGCTTGAAGTTGTCCAAGGTTGTAGTTTTCATTGACGGATATGTGACGTTCTTTAAGATAAGAAATAATAGCATCTTTATTACCAGTTACTGACTCAGGTACACCACCAATATTAGTTAGAGATTTAACCAGACCGATCTCAGTAAAGTTCTCAAAGTTAATCTCTACATCACCATAAGGAAGTAGGGTAGGTAGTTTAAGGTGGTCAAAAAGGTATTCAAACAGCTCTTTGGTTAGTTCGATTAAGTCTTTATAGTTTTTATATGCCCAGTAAAACTCAATTGATGTAAACTCAGGATTATGGGTAGCATCCATCCCCTCATTTCTAAAATTTCTGTTAATCTCAAAAACTGCTTCAAATCCACCGACAATTAGACGTTTAAGGTAAAGCTCTGGCGCAATACGTAGATATCTATCAATTCCTAAAGAGTTGTGGTGAGTAACAAACGGTTTCGCATTGGCACCACCTGCAATAGGATGCATCATAGGAGTTTCAACTTCTAAAAAGCCTTTGTCTTCAAAGAATCTACGAATTAAAGAGATAACACGACTGCGTGTCTGAAATGTTTTTTTGACATCATCATTCATTATTAAGTCAAGGTAACGTTGACGGTAACGTAACTCTTTATCGGTAATGCCGTGAAACTTTTCAGGAAGTGGTGAAAGTGCTTTGGTTAAAATGGTTAAAGAATTTACATGTAAAGATAGTTCGCCTTTGTTGGTTACAAATGGGTAGCCTGACACTTCAATTATATCACCAACTTCAATCAGTTTTTTGATCTCATTATAAAATCCATCAGCAAGAGAGTCACGAGCTAAATAGATCTGTAATAGACCGCTTTCATCTTCTATTTTAAGAAAACTTGCTTTACCCATAAGACGGTAAAGTTTAATTCTTCCTGCTACAGTATAGTGACGATTTTCAGCACGTTTGACTTCAAGCTGATGAATATCATCATTGACGTTTAAGAATTTTTCAACTGTTGTGTTTCTTTTTGATTCATTTGAGTAAGGATTGTATCCTAGCTCTCGTAGTTTTTGAGATTTTTCTATTCGTAGTTGTACAAATTGGTTACTAAACACCCGTTATTTCCTTTGCTTGATTATTTGTTTTTATCTTGACACGATTTACATATGCCATATATCTGCATGGAGTGATCTATCATCTTAAAGCCCAAGTCTGCTGCAATTAAGTCTTGTCGTTTTTCAATCTGCTCATCGACAAATTCGGTAATCTCACCACAAGAGGTACAGATAATATGATCATGATGATCTTTTGCCCCAAGCTCATACTTTTTACCCTGTGCTCCAAAAGAGAGCGAGGTGACCATATCGGAGTCTTCAAGAAGGGAGAGGGTTCTGTAAATAGTTGCAATACCGGCTTTAAGTTCAGGCTGCTTTTTAATAATGAGTTGGTGCAGAGCTTCTGGTGTTAAATGTTCATCAGAATTATAGAGTGTCTCTAAGATCACCTCTCTTTGAATAGTGAACTTAAGTCCATTTTTTTTAAGTAACTCTTTAAAATCTGACAATAGATCATCATATTTAATGGTACGCTCTGTAAAGTTATTAGTGTGGACTGACATATTATTCTCCCTTCTTTGTTGTCATAGAGTCAATATTTTGTTTAACTGTGTCTGCCACTATTTCCTTAGTAGCTTGACCTACTGCAGTAGTGCTTGTCTCAATTTTTTCTGCCAAATCTTTTGAGACTTCTGTAGGGTCAATGTGCATTACGTAGCCACCAACTTCAACCATAATAGGATACAAGATACTATTTTGCATGATAGGGTCAAGTTTACTTTTGAGTGCATCAATATTATTCATAGCATAAACAATGACCGCGCCTATTAGAAAGAACTTACCACTACCGACTATAAATCCAAAGATTCTGTCAATAATACCAAGACCACTAGCGCTACCAAGCTTTTTAAATAGAGATCCTAATAGAATCATTACAATCCAAAATGCTGCTAATGTTGCTAAGAAACCTGTAAAGTTTACTGCAGCAGAGTTTTCAAAATGAAAAATCAGGTCACTTATTTGCTGTCCAACAGGTTCACCGTATCTTGAAGCAATAAAAAGTCCACCAATAATTCCAATAAGACCAAACATCTCTTTGAAAAAGCCATTTATTATGCCTTTTAAACCCAGCAGTAGGACTACGGCCCCAACAGCAATGTCAAAGTAGTTAATATCCATTAAAATCTACCTTTACCTGGTCTTTTCCTGCCTCTTTAGCGGCATACATTTGAGCATCTGCACGACCAATGAAAGATTCGTATGTATCATTTTCTAACATTTTGGTAAGTCCGATGCTTATTGTCATATCGATCTCATTGCTTTTATAGATTATTTTATTTTTGTGTATCAAGTCCATAATGCGCTGAGCAACAGATTTAGCCTGTTTTGATGTCATGCGAGTAAAGATAAGAATAAACTCTTCACCACCAAATCTAAAGATTTTATCATTATCTCTAAGGGTACCTTTTAGAAGGTTAGCTAGAAAAATCAGTACTCTGTCTCCTGCTAAATGTCCAAAGGTATCGTTGATTGTTTTAAAGTCATCAATATCGATTACCATCACAAAAGTATTGTTGAAATGATTGTAATCACTGCTAAAAAGTTGAGAGATATACTCATTAAGGGCGTAACGGTTATAAACTTTTGTAAGGGAGTCAATGCTTGATCGTGCTTCAAGATGTTTAATTTTGCTCATTAAGTCACTAATGGTCTCGTTAGCTTTGGTAATCTCATGGTGCAGATCTTTTTGTACATCACCAAAGCCCTCAATAAGGTTGTATCCAATGTTGTCAAGATTGCTAATAAGTACATCTTGGTTTTGAGAAATCTCTTGAATGTTTGAGTTGTGGGCTGCATAAGAGTTAATGCTCATCTTTGCTAACTCTTTATAGCCACTGTTTTCCTGAAGAGAAGCGTTCTTAAAGTCTATATTTTTCTTTTTATGGCTAGCATGAAGAACAATCTCTTTTGCAGCATCATCTACAAAGTCCATTAGAATATCAGCATCTAATAAACTTTTAGTATCAATTTGATGTAAAATATCATGATAGACGGTAGAAATTATTTTTTTTGCTTCATCTTTTTCCATCAACACTTACCTTTTTATTGAATCTTTGTATAATTTGGTGTATTATACATAAATAAACTTTGATATTGACTATTCTTACCTTCATTTTGTAAATTTTAGGTTTATACTTTACTGTAAAGTTGATGCTGTTATCAATAATTAATTATTTTTTAGATAAAATACAATCCAAAATTTAATTGTACGAATTTAAGGTAATATTATGAGCAACTGGAACCCCTCAAGCTGGCGAGATAAGCCGATACTTCAACAACCTATATATCCTGATATGGAGGCTCTTAAAAGAGTTGAAAGCGAGTTAAAACATTATCCACCTCTTATCTTTGCAGGTGAAGCAAGAAACTTAAAAAAACAACTAGCAGATGCTGGTCGTGGAGAAGCTTTTTTACTTCAAGGTGGTGACTGTGCCGAAAGTTTTTCTGAATTCAATGCTGAAAATATTAGAGACACGTTTAAAGCACTGCTACAGATGGCAGTTGTAATGACATTTGCTGGTGGTGTTCCTGTAGTTAAAGTTGGTCGTATGGGTGGGCAGTTTGCCAAGCCTCGTTCATCTGATAATGAAACTATTGGTGATGTTACACTACCAAGTTATCGTGGAGATATTATTAATAGTGCAGACTTTACATCTGAGGCTCGCATACCTGACCCAGAGCGTATGATTAAAGCATATAACCAATCAGTCTCTACACTAAACTTAGTGCGTGCTTTTGCTTCAGGTGGTTTAGCTAATTTACATCAGGTTCATCAGTGGAATTTAGATTTTGCATCTCAGGGAACATCGGGTGTAAAATATGAAGAGTATGTAAAACATATTGAAGACTCATTACGTTTTATGGAGGCGTGTGGTGTTACTTCTAAAACATACAGAACACTTAGAGAGACAGATTTTTACACGTCTCATGAAGCACTTTTGCTACCTTATGAAGAGGCATTTACGCGACAAGATTCATTAACTGGTGAGTGGTATGATGTTTCAGCACATATGTTATGGATTGGTGACCGTACTCGACAGTTAGATGGAGCCCATGTTGAGTACATGCGTGGTATTCACAATCCTATTGGTCTTAAAACAGGTCCATCAATGGAACCAGATGACCTAATTAAACTCTGCAACAGACTTAATCCTAACAATGAAGAAGGACGACTTAATCTTATTGTTCGTATGGGAGCAGATAAAGTAGCTGATGGTATGCCAAAGCTGGTACGTGCTATTAAAAGTGAGGGGCTAAATGTTGTCTGGAGCTGTGATCCAATGCATGGAAATGTTTACAAAACATCAAATGGATTTAAATCACGCCGTGTTGATGCTATCTTAACAGAGATGAAGCAGTTCTTTCAGGTACATAAATCTGAAGGTACAGTTGCTGGCGGTGTTCATTTAGAGATGACAGGTAAAAATGTTACGGAGTGTACGGGTGGAAGATTTGAGGTCTCTGAAGAAGATCTTAAAAGCAGATATCATACACAGTGTGATCCACGTTTAAATGCTGATCAATCTCTAGAGTTGGCATTTCTTATTGCCGATACATTAAAAGAGGCTAGATAGAGGCAAAAGAGTCTCTAAAATCTTTAAAATGGGCGTTACGCCCATCTGTTAACTACTGCTTATAAAGCGTTAATTGCATTCCCTAGTTCATCAGGTTTATTTGAATACTGCATCGCATCTTGTTTTGTAATAACTTTATTTTTTAGATATGTAATCATCTCTTGTGTCTGGGTAACCATGCCGGTACCTTGCTGATTTAGCTGCATTTGTGAATAAATCTGGTGGACTTTGTCTTCACGAATTAAGTTTGCAATTGCCGGATTGGTTATCATAATCTCTTGTGCTGCAATACGTCCACCACCAATTTTTGGCAGTAGTGCCTGTGCAACAACTGAGATAAGTGATGTCGAGAGTTGTGCACGAATTTGAGGCTGTTCATCACCACTAAAAACATCAATAATACGGTTAATAGTCTGTGGTGCAGAACTAGTGTGTAGTGTTCCAAAAACTAGGTGACCCGTCTCTGCTGCTGTAAGGGCAGCTTCAATAGTCTCTCTATCACGCATCTCCCCAATAAGAATAATGTCAGGGTCTTCACGCATGGCAAATTTTAAAGCAGAAGCGAAACTGCCTGTATCGGTACCGACATTTCTGTGAGAGAATAGGCACTTTTTATTTTGGTGAATAAACTCCACAGGATCTTCAACGGTAATAACATGTTTTGATTCATAGAGGTTTATCTCATTAATCATTGCCGCTAGTGTAGTTGACTTACCTGAACCTGTTGGACCCGTGACAAGAATAAGCCCTTTTTCACGTTTGACAAGCTCTTTAAAAATAGATTTGGCACCCAAGTCATCTAGTGATGGAATCTCAATAGGAATAATACGAAAAGCACAGGCGATATCACCCATAGTCCTGTAGTAATTCGCACGAAAACGTCCAATACCAGGTAAGAAAATTGCAAAATCTATCTCATTTTTTTCTTCAAACTCTTTTTTCTGTTTTTCACTTAAAAGAGAGTAAGACATCTCCTCAATCATCTTTCCATCTAAAACAGGAAGATTAAGTGCTACAAGCCGGCCATCAATTCTAATTTGTGGTTCAGAACGGCTTACAAGGTGTAAATCTGATGACTTGTAAGCAACAACACTTTTTAAGAGTTTTTGTATATCTAGTGCTTGATTCATTGTAAAAATTCCCCTTCATATATTTTTAAATCAAATCCAATAGTTGTTTTACCGTTGTACTCGACTACAGGACGTTTTATTCCATAAACTTTAACCATGACTATTCAATAATTTTAGGAACTATAAAAAAGTGGTCACCGCTTTTAGGTGCACGGCTAATAATATCATCATTAATCTGTGTATTGCAACTAGGC
>JAYEKO010000023.1:0-21247 GCA_034661055.1 Campylobacterota bacterium | reverse complement strand
TTATGGGTCCGCGTCGTGGACGTTATGTTAATGGCAAAGTGCGTGTTATTCCCGCTTCAAATATCCCGTTAGTAGTTCTTGGTGCACTTCTACTGTGGATTGGTTGGTTTGGATTTAATGGTGGTTCAGTCGGCTCAATTGCTTCAAAAGAGAATGCAGATGCGGTAGCAATGACTATTATGAATACTAACACAGCAGGTCTGGCAGGTGCAATTATTGCTGGAATTATTATGTTTGTACGTTACAGACTTTTTGATATTACCATGATTTTAAATGGTGCACTTGGAGGTCTTGTGGCCGTCACTGCTGGACCAGATCTTTACAGCATGTATGTACCAATTATTATTGGTGCTATTGGTGGTGCTCTGGTTGTCTTTGCAGTACCAATTTTTGATAAGTTACAGTTAGATGATCCTGTTGGAGCACTCTCTGTTCACCTAGTCAATGGAATTTGGGGAACGTTAGCGGTAGGAATTTTTGTATCTGATATCTCATTTATGGACCAACTAAAAGGTGTTGTCCTTGTGGGAGCATTTGTATTTCCTGTTTCATTCATTGCATTAAAAGTAATTAACTCATTTTCTTCATTTGCAGCAGAGGATGAGGTTCAACTTGAGGGTCTAGATGTCAATGAGTGTGGTGTTGAGGCTTACCCGGAATTTAAGCGAGCAATTTAACCCGTAAGATAATTAACACTTTTGTAATGAAAATTTACTTATAATACAAATTATGTTACGAAATAGTTCTGCGCTTGTGCTCTCTTTTTTTATTCATACGGCTATAGCGCTGGCTGTTGTCATGCTCTACACACTATATAAAGAGCATGTTGATGTCAAAGAAAAACCTAAGCCTATCTGCTTGTGTCTCTCTCAAGTTAAAGAAAAAGTGATTGCTCCTCCTCCTGCTAAAGAGTTGCCAAAGCCTCTAAAGTCCATAAAAAAAGAGGTAGTTAAAAAGATAGAGCTTCCTAAGCCAGTAAAGAAAAAAATTGTAAAGCCAAAAGTAAAACCTCAGAAAAAAGTTATAGTCACTAAAAAGGTTGAAGTTCTTAAAGAGCCTGAAGTACCTGTTATAGTTGCTTCAGAGGTAGAACTTGCTCCTGTAGAACTCCAACCCCCAAAGAGTGTAAAAGAGGAGTACTTAGAAGAACATCTAATGTTAATTGCACAATTGCTTAAAAAAAATCTCTATTATCCAAAGAGAGCGAGAAAGCGTCATTTTCAAGGAAAAGTGTTAATGCGGTTTACATTAAAAAGTGATGGAAGTATTAGCAATATTAGTGTTGTGGAAGGGAGCAAGAATATCTTAAATAGAGCAGCTATTAAGACAATAAATAAACTATCTGGTAAAGTACCTAAACCAGTAGAGCCTATTACTATTGAAATCCCTATTGTCTTTAGGTTGAAATAGTGTAAAATACATGTAAAACTATAATAAGGGCGCGTGCCCATATGTAATTTAAAAAGGAAAAATATGAAAACACATACACTTTTAATGCCGCTTGATATGCACTTGCATCTTCGTGATGGGGTTATGCTAGAGACCGTTGCCCCATTGACATCATATAGTTTTAGTGGAGCAGTGATTATGCCAAACCTTGTTCCTCCTGTAAAAACTAAAGAAGATGTCATATCTTACAGAAAACGTATTCATACTGCAGTTGGACGAGTAGAAGATGTTGATGAAGAGCTGATAATGGATGACTATTTTGAGCCATATATGACACTGTTTTATCAAGACTATGACCGTAAGTTTTTAGAGAGTGTAAGTGAAGAGATTGTTGCCATTAAGCTTTATCCTGCCGGTATTACCACTAACAGCGAGGGAGGAGTTTCATCATTTGATGTTGAGACAATGCGTCCTACTTTAGAAGCTATGAGTGATCTTGAGATTCCTCTATGTGTTCATGGTGAGACTGACGGTTTTGTTATGGACAGAGAAGCAGAATTTATGAGTGTCTATGAGATGCTAGCAACTAACTTTCCTAAACTTAAGATTATTATGGAGCACATTACGACTAAAGCGGCAGTAGATATGTTAGACAAATTTCCAAACCTTTATGCAACGATTACGTTGCACCATCTCTTAATTACGCTAGATGATGTTGCTGGTGGTATGTTGCAGCCGCATCTATTTTGTAAGCCAATTGCTAAACGACCTGAAGATATGGAAGCGCTTTTAGAAGTGGCACTAAATGCGCACCCTAAAGTAATGTTTGGTTCAGACTCAGCACCACATCCACAGCATGCTAAGGAGTCATGTGGTTGTGCTGCAGGTGTCTTTACGGCACCAATTGCTCTTCAAGTTTTATGTGAACTCTTTGACAGTTATGATAAGCTTGATAACCTACAGAGTTTTGTTAGTGACAACGCACAAAGTATTTACGGTATCTGTCCAGAGTTTAAAGAGGTTGTGCTTACTGAGGAGCCTTTTGATGTTCCGGTAAAATATGGTGAAGTTGTTCCTATGTTTGCTGGTTCAGAAATTCAATGGTCAATAAGCAGCGTTGAATAAAATACTGCTTTTAGAAGATGATATTCTCTTTGGAGAGTCTCTTCAGGACCTACTAGAAGATGAATCATATGAGGTTGTGTTGTGTCGCAACGGACAAGAGGCGCTCGATGCGACTTATAACAGTAAATTTAATCTCTATCTGCTTGACATAAATGTTCCACTTATTGATGGTATTTCATTATTAAAAGATCTTCGTCATAGTAACGATAGGACTCCTGCTATTTTTTTGACATCACATGTCCAAAAGGAAGTTATGGTTAATGGGTTTATCAGTGGTGCTGATGACTATATGAAAAAACCTTTCGATACCGATGAGCTGTTACTGCGGATGCACGCACTGCTGTTAAGGGCTAACTCAATTCAAAATGAGTCTTACGGTTCATTACGAATTGATAAACAGCAGAAGAGAATTTTTAAAGATGATTGTGAATTGGACCTCTCTGTTAAAGAGTACACACTGTTGGCACTGATGATTCGACAAAATGGTAAGGTGGTGACTAAAGAGGTGATTATTAATGAGCTTTGGCACGCTTGCGAGAGTGTTAGTGATGGAGCAATCCGTGTCTATATTAACCGTTTAAAAGGTGAGCTTGGTAGTGAGGCAATAGAGAATATTAGAGGGGTAGGCTACCGACTTGTTTCGTGATGTAACGCTTTCCATAATTCTTTTTTATGTTATCACTGTTATGCTGTTTGTGTGGGGTTTTTATTATGCAACAGCTGTTCTTGGCATGTCCAACATAATAATATTAATGTTCATAATGTTTTTGTTAAGTATTGTCGTTGCTGTAATTATTGCAAAACTATCTATTGAACCTTTAAAAGATCATTTTGTGAAACTGGAGCAGTTTTCCAAAGAGACACTCCATGAGTTAAATCTTCCTATTAGTACCATTAATGCTAACACTAAGATGCTTCGTAAGATGTTAAATGATGAGAAAAGCGTGAAGCGTTTAGACCGAATAGAAAAAGCATCTCAGATGCTTCATGAGCGCTATAGTGAGCTCGATTATCTTATTAAAAAGCAGATGCAAAAAGAGTTTATTGAGAAGTTTGATCTTAAGTTACTTGTTGAGCAGCGTTTAGAGTTGCTGCAGTCACTCTATTCTCATGTCGAATTTCGAAGTGATTTAGAGAGTATTAGTCTGAATCTTGATAGAATAGGGCTTCAAAAAGTAGTTGACAATCTTATTGATAATGCCGTAAAGTATTCAAAAGCACCTATTATTGTAGAGATAGTCTTAAAAGATGGACTTTTAAATGTTAAAGATAATGGCTGTGGGATGGATGAGCTTGCCCTTGTTAAGATATTTGATAGATACTATCAGCAAGATGAGAAAGCAACAGGCTTTGGAATAGGTCTGTCACTAGTTAAAAACTACTGTGACCAGCATAAAATTAAATTACATGTAAAATCGAAAAAAGAGAGCGGAACAGAGATGATATTAGATTTTCAAGGAGTACAAGTATGAGTGAATCTGAAATTTTGGTAATGGCGGAGCAGTCATTAGATTATGGAATTATTGGGTTGCTGGTTTTAATGAGCATTGTTGCCTTATGGCTTTTTATTGAGCGTCTAATGTTCTATCGTCACGTTAAAGTAGAAAATTATGACAATAAAGATATGTTTGAACTAGATATTGGAAATAATGTCTCAACAATTGCTACTATTGGCTCAAATGCTCCCTATATAGGTCTCTTAGGGACTGTAGTGGGAATTATGATCACATTTTATACCTTGGGTGATGTTGGTGCGGTAGATACTAAAAAGATTATGACAGGACTTGCATTGGCACTTAAAGCAACTGCAATGGGCCTTGTAGTTGCTATTCCTTCCATTATTTTTTATAATATTTTACTTCGTAAGATGGAACGGTTGCTCACCTACTGGGATGTTTACCATACACAAAAGCAGTAGGCAGCAGCGATGAAAAAGATGAAACGATTTGATCAGATTAATGTCATTCCATTTATTGACATTATGTTAGTTCTGCTTGTCATGGTGCTTACCACGGCAACATTTATTAAGCAGGGCATTATTCCCGTGGATCTTCCAGAGTCTCAGACAAAAGAGACGAAAGAGGCTAAAGAGAGTGAGGTTAATATTGTCATTAATAAAGAGGGCACAATCTCTATAGACAAAACTGAAGTGACTATTTTAGAACTTGAAGACAAACTCTCAAAGCTTGGCAAAAAACAGACAGTAGTTCTTAGTAGTGATAAAGAAGCCGAATTCCAGTATTTCGTTGAAGTGATGGATATACTTAAAAAACTAGAGCATGAGCAGCTCTATATTATCACCAACAAAAAAGCGCCTCAATAGCGTTTTTCTAAAAGTTTAATGTCGTGACTATTTTGCTTCTCATAGGTCTTATTTAGAGTCTCTTCTTTAGCTGTGGTTGAGAACTCTTTTTTATCTATCTGCTCTTTAGGGTTGTTACTACTGTTTAAAAAGTAAAATATAACCATACTAATAATTACACCAACATATAAAATAATGTAACGTTTTATGTACTTTTGCTCAAAGGGTTGTTTCATAATGAAATTATACCGATATTTTTGGATATAATTGATACAACTATGAAGTTATTTTTGTTCCGCTACTTATGTGAATTTATGGGAAGTAAATATGGCAATATTATTTTATGATAGGGAGGCTGTAGAGCAGTTTCCAGATCTATTAGAAAATTACAAACACAATGATAACCGAGCAATTGCTTATGTTATGCTCAGTGCTATACTAATTTTAGGCCTAAGTGTTGTTTTAGAGCAGAGCATATTTTTTTCTGCTGTAGGGGTGGGCATTGGTGCTGTTATGAGCATTATTGCATACAAAATTTTTAGAGGCTATGAGCCATTTAGAATTGTCTTTGCCATAACCATTGTGCTCTTTAGTGCAACTTTAGTTCAGCTCAATGCGGGTACCTTTGAGTCGCACCTCTACTTTTTTGTATCTATGGTAGTATTTGCATTTTATAATGATGTAAAACCATTAACAATTGCTTCTGTTCTTGCTATATTGACCTATCTGTTTTTATATAAGCTGCAAGGTAATAGTGCTACTGTATTTAATATGCCTATTACTATTTTTGAACATAACTATTCATTAGAGACACTGCTAACGTATCTGGCTGCTATTGCCGCTGAATGGTATATTTTAAGATGGCTAATTAGTCAATCTAGGGAGAGTTTTTTTAGAGCTCTTGATGCAGATGACGAAATCTTTGAGAAGTTTAAAGAGCTTCAAATATATGATGTTGTTTATGATTATACAGATAATGGAATTATAGTAACAACTCCTGAAGGCTTAATTCTCTCTGCAAATAGAGCTTTTGAGAGCTTAACAGGTTACTCTGAAGAGTTTCTTATTGGTAAGAATCCTCGTATTTTTAAATCAGATAAACAGAGTATTACAACCTATCGTTCTATGTGGTCAGCACTAGAGCATGGACGTCGATGGGAAGGTGAGATATGGAATAAGTGTGAAGATGGCAAGGTGGCTCTTTTTTTGGTTCATATTAATGCTATTGTTGTTGATGGAGATATCTATCACTATATTGGTGTCTATATGGAGCGTTCTAAACTAGATCAGGCAAGTAAAAAGATGAATTTTATGGCGCAACATGATGCTTTGACTGAGTTGCTAAATAGAGATAGCTTTGTACAGCAGGTTAAACATGCCATCTTTCTCTCATATAGTGTGAAGCAACCTTTTGCAATCATTTCAATAAACCTAGATCGTTTTAAAAATGTTAATGATACCATGGGGCATGATGCTGGAGATAAGCTCATAGTTTCGGTTTCTAAGCGTATTAGAGATGTATTAAAGCAGAGTGATATTGTCGCACGTCCAGGAGGAGATGAGTTTTTAGTGCTTCTAGAGAAGATACGTTCAGAAAATGAAGTGGCACAAGTAGCTTCTCAGATTCTAAAAAGTATTAAAAAACCATTTGAAATTAATTCGCAGACTATTCACACCAGTGCAAGTATTGGAATTTCACTCTATCCTGATGATGGTGAAGATGCAAGCTTGTTGGTTAAGGCTGCAGAGAGTGCAATGTATCAGGCAAAAAATGGAGGAAACAATAGCTTTGAATTCTTTACAAGTGATCTCTCAAAGCAGGTGCTAAGAAATATGAAGCTTGAAAATGCACTTCATGGTGCATTAGATAAAGGGGAGATGTTTTTAGTATTTCAACCACAGCATAACATTGAAAATGGCAAGCTCATCAGTGCTGAAGTGCTAATCCGTTGGAACTCCAAAGAGTTTGGTTTTGTAGGTCCAAATGAGTTTATTCCCATTGCAGAAGAGAGTGGACTGATTGTTGAGTTGGGTGAGTGGGTGTTTAGAAATGCATGTATAGCAATTCGAAGCTATAAAGTAATCTATCCCGACTTAAGACATTTAGCAGTTAATGTCTCAAGTGAGCAGTTTATAAGGTACGATATTGCCAAAGAGTTTCCTCGTATTGCGGCAGAGGAGGGTGTTGATACTTCAGATATTGAGATTGAATTAACAGAACGATCGGTAATGCAACAGGCTGAAGATGGTGAGAATGTACTTGATACTCTGCGTACCCTTGGGTTTAAGATCTCTATTGATGATTTTGGAACAGGATACTCCTCTATGAGTTACCTTAAATCACTTCCTATTGATGTGGTTAAGGTCGATAAATCATTTATTGATGGACTACCACATGATGAGAGTGATGTGGCAATTGTAAAAGCTATCTTGGCACTAGTCCAAAGTTTGGGATATGATACTGTTGCTGAAGGAATAGAGTATAAAGAGCAAGCAGAGATGCTACAAGAACTAGGTTGTGATATTGCACAGGGCTACTACTATAGCAAGCCCCTTACACATAAAGACTTTTTAGATTATCTTGAAAAAGCTATTAACGCTTAAGAGTTTTTAGAGCTTTAGTGGCACTCCAAAATACTTCGTGCCGGATTGGTCATAAAATCATAACCGTTGTAAATAGTAAATACTGCATATAAAATAACTGCAATAGCTGCAAGTTGCATCATTACACTCCTAAAACTGCTCTTTTGTGTCATGCTGACAAAGAATCCTAATGAAAAAAGTGCAGGAATAGTACTAAGACCAAATACTAACATGACAAGGGCACCATAAAGAGGACTTGCTGTACTTGCCGCTGTGACAGCAAAGAAGTAAACTAAACCACAAGGAAGCAGGCCATTTAACATTCCAAGAAGAAAAAAGCTAAAGAGTGATTTTGACTGAATAAGTGATTTAAAGTTCTCTTGATACCATCTGTTTTTTAAGAGAGAGTGCTCAATTATGGTTAAAAACTTAAGTTTTCCAAGCAGTGAGAGACCAGTTAAAAGCATCACAATTCCTGCAAAAATAAGAAGAGCACCACGTGTTGTCCCATCAAAAGTAGCGACACTTCCTAAATAACCAAAGAGGGCTCCTAAGACAACATAAGTACTCACACGGCCAAAAGAGTATAGAAGATGAGAGAGTGACTCTCTCATACGATTCCAACTATTGTCCACTTTAGCACTTGTATAGGCGATGACAATACCACCACACATCCCAATACAGTGACCAAATGAGCCTAGAAAAGCGATAGTAAAGATTGAGACTAGATCAACGGCTTCCATGATTAATGACCTAATAGCTGTTTACGGATGTAAGGATCTGTCATATTCTCACCTCTTAACATCTTTAGACGCATTGTCTCATAGTCAATGGTCTTATCGGTTGCATTTTCTTGTGCGGCAAAGCCGTAGCTCATTGGAGTAATAGAGTCACGTGTATAGTGTGCTTTACGTGCATCCATCCAAATGTTGGTATCTTCTGTTTTAGTCCAGATGACAGCACTCTGTTTAAAAGGTTGCCCTTCGATCCACTCAACAACACATCCAATCTCATCAAAAAACCAGGTTTTGCCGTCCTTGTTGACGACCTCTGCTGCGAATTGAAGATGTTCTATCTCCATTTTACATGTAGAACACTGGTACTCTTTTTTCTTGAGCTCAATTACTTTTTGTTCACTATTGCCTGTTGCAATGACTTTGGCATGTTCTTTGTCTGCCATTGAGATAATAACAACAGCAAGGATTCCAACGAATAGAACAACAGTAATAAGCGGCATTAAGATTTTTTTCATAAAAAGACTCCATTATTAAAGTAAAATAGGGCTACATAAAGACTACATGTAAAAACAAATAGCAGATTAAAAATTAAAGAGATATTATACACACTCTTCATCTCTTTGTTAAGTAGAAGCTGTAGTGCAGAGCTGTTAATTCCAAAAAAAGTTCCAAGTAGCAGGCTGATCCAGATCAGATAGCCCATATAGTGGTATTCACTTTGAAGCATGCAAAATGGGCATTGATGGGTCGGTATTTCATAGACATAGGTTCCAAAAAAGTAGATAACAGCATAATAACTTACCATCAAAAATAGAATATTGGCAATTACATGTAAACTGTCATATCGGTTAATATTGCTGATGATGGTCAATCCAAAAAGAAGGTAAAAAAGAGTGAGTAACTTGGTGATGTCAAGACCAAGAGGCAGGGTGTTCCCTCCACTTTGAGCAGTATAGATAGCAGAACAACAACTTACCGGGGCTGAAGTCTCAATGGCTTCAAAATAGCTGTAATTTAGAAAAAACTCAACACTAATGAGTGTAAAGACTATAACAAATAGCCATGATTTTATTTTAAAATATGGGTAGGTAGTAGCTTTAAGATCAAGCTTGTTGATAATAATCCAACTTCCTGTAGCAAATAAGATGGCTATTTTCAAATACAGTAGCGGATAGCCAAACTCATTGGCTGCTACAACACCTGCAGCACACATTGCTCCGGGAATTAGTACTGCTAAATTATCAACAGTAAATGTAAAATATGGTGTAATAATTATTTTGACCATAAAGACAAAAAGAGTGACACTCATAACTAGATAGGCACGTTTTTCAAGTAAGAACTGCTGTTCATCAAAACGTCTGAAATCCCAGTGACGAATTAAATCAATGGTATAGATAAATGCGATACAGAGCAAAATGTACAGAACCGTCTCACTAAAGAGATAGATTAGTACTTCGTTACTAAGAAAAACATCACTCACGTATAGCTCCATCACTAATATGAACAGTGGTGTCAATAAAATCGACACGCTCAAAAAGTGGATCATGAGTTGCGACAATAATAGTTTTGCCTAGTGTTTTTAACTCTCGCAGACTCTCAATAAAATGTAGAGAGTTTTCGCGGTCAAGATTAGCAGTAGGCTCATCACATAAGATTAGTTTAGGGTCATTAACCAAGGCACGGGCAATAGCGCAACGCTGTTTCTCACCGCCAGAGAGTTCATGAACATTAGCATCGGCTTTGTGATCAATATGAGCCAGTCTCATCGCTGTGGCTACGTTGGAGCTAATAGTATCATTATCTAGATTTTGGGGAATAAGTGGTAGTGCAACATTTTCTTTGACACTCAGTGCCTCAAGTAGATTAAAATGTTGAAAGATAAACCCGATATGATGACTTCGGTATGCTGAAGCGTGAAGGTCTGGAAGCTTGCTAATAGCAGTACTATCTACAATGACCTCGCCGCTTGTGGGTTTATCCATGGCTGCCATAATAGAGAGCAGGGTGGATTTTCCACTACCGCTTATCCCACTTAAGATAACTGCTTCACCACGATTTACATGTAAATTAATATCGGTAAGGGCATGAAAAACATTTGCGTTATTTGGGCTGTAAATTTTACAGAGGTTTTTTACGTTTAGCATTATTTCATAGCCTCTTTAGGTTCAATAATGGCAACTCTCCAGACAGGAATGAGAACTGCCGCCATAAATGGTACAGCAAAAAGTAAAAAGAGTGAGCTAAGAACTCCCATGTTGATGGCTGGTGCAAAGGTGACACTGTTGCTTAGGTTAGCACTCCCTAAAAAGATATTTTGAAGTAGCGGAGCGTTGAGTATAAATACATAGATATAGGCAATAAGAATACCGAGTGCATATGAGAAAAGAATTAAAATGAGTGTCTCAAAAAACTTTAGTTTTAAGATGTCGTTAATACTCCAACCCACTGCACGCATAATCCCAATCTCTTTTTTTTCAGAAGAGTAAACCATAAAATAGCGCTGATATAAAATGAGCATAAAGGTGATGGTAGTAATTAAAAACAGTACTAAGAAGATACCGCCTTTGTAATTAAAAAGGTTCTGGTAGGCCGTGCTGATGTCATTGCGGGTTAGGACCCGAATATCAAAGTGCATGAGGTGGAGTTTTGTCTTAATATTGTCCCACTCTGCTTCGTTTGGAACATTGAAACTAAGGTCGGTGAGGTACTCTTGATTCACTCCAAGAATTTCACGAGCTAAGTCAATGGGCATAATAATCATATCATTACTGATAATATTACTTTGATTTGAGAATGTATCTGCAATAGCAACTTTTTTAATGCTTCCATCACGAAGACGAAACTCAAAGTACTCCTCATAGTAACGCTCTTTTAAAAACTTTTTAATTCCATTAGAGATGTACATGCTATCTTTTTGTAAAAACTCTTTAAGGTTAAGGTTGTCAGTAATCGTCTTTAAAAAATTACTGCTTTGAGCATCAAAAAAATCAACTCCGACAATTAAAAAGTGCTCTTGTCCAGGTGCAATGTAGTAGGTGCCATACACTCTAGGGGTTACTTTATCTACCCCGGCAATTTCCTCAATATCGTACTGCCATGACTGTGGCATATCAACTTGCTTTCCACCATAAAAACGTTGTAGGGTAAAGTCACTCTGCTCTTTTAAAACAGTTTTAATATCACTGTTTATGGAACTGGAGATAAAGAGTACGGAGCTTAGCAGTGCAAGCAGCAGCGTAGCAATGATTAAAATAGCCAGATGGCGGTTACGATGTTTAAAAAGAAGTAGGGTCAGAAAATTTAAAAAGGTACTATTCATAGACATAACTCATCGTATCAACTGCTAAAAGTTCCGGATAGCTAAGGTTTGATGCATGTTCATAAATTCGCATTCGTGGTTCATACTCAGATGTTGAGAGTGAAATTACATGTAAATTGGAAAGTTTTGTCAGCTCTCTTAGTTGAGAGTTATGTCCACTTTCATTAAAGCTAAAGGCGTGAATGACAATGACTAGCAGTGCAAATACAAGTAACACCGATGCGGTGTAGAAAGGTTTTAGCATCGGTAAAGACTCCTTAATGATTACTGATCAAGTGAATGAACAAGTTTTGGAGTAATTGTATCAAAAGTTACTACGGTTCCACCATGATCTTTGACAAAGTTTTTAGCATTATTGGCAGTTTTAAAAGGAATGAGCTCATGTCCCATTGGACCATAGACATCAGATCCATGAACATAAGTTGCAGTTTTAGCATTAATCTTTTCTAAAGTATAGTAATCAGTCACATACAGATGTTTAAAATTAGGAGACTCTTCGCCGTATAGCGTTGGATCTAAATAGAACTTCATCATATCTTTAACCCCATCAAAGTAAGATGACCCATCACCAATGACAATTTCTGCTGCCCATTTTGGATACTTAGAGACAAACATGCCACATACAGGACATTTTGCTTTTTTAGGAACGGTAATGGTCTTAATATCAGCAGAGATTACCTTGTCTTTATTTGCAATGTAGAGTCCAATAGCCTGAAGTTGTTTACCATTAATATTTTTACACGCTTTGCTTTTAATAATCTGTGCTTTTGCCTCAGCTACAGAAAATGCTGGTTTGATTTTTGATGCATCACACATCTTTTGAACCATCATCTTACCTTTTTGAGCCATCTTAGCCTGTTTCTTGCCAATCATCATACTCTCTTTAGCAAGCCCCTTTGCTACTACTGCATACATCTCTTTAAAGTTTAAGAGTTTTCCACCGTTTTTTGTAGCAAAAGCCTTGGCATCTGCTTTATTGGCAAAAGCGTACTTACTGACCATGGTCATGGTCCCTTTCACATCACTACCTACAACATAAGTTGCTTTAGAAACGTCAATGAACTTTAAAGATGTGACATCAACCACACGAATATCAGTTAATGGAACATTATTGTTTTCCATTTCATCAGCGAGACAGTGAATAGAACAGAACTGCTGCTCAACACCATTTACTTTAGCGGCATGGTTAGTTTTGTAAAACATTGGAAGGTGCATTCCACAGGTTGGACAGAACATTTTAGTCTCACTTTTTTGAAGTAGAGTCGCTTTGGAGGCATCAACACTTTGAAACATTTTCATCGGTGCCGCATCTGCAATTCCAAGTAGTACGATAGCCATTAGTAAGCTTTTTAAAAACATGGTTTTCCTTATAATTTATCTAAGTATAGATTATAGGCTGTAATTGTTACATTTGTGTTAAACACGGATTATAAGTAGTAAATCATAAATTTTACTAAACATCTCTTAAGTTCATCTAATATATTATGTTACACTTTAAATGACTGACGGTCAGTCATTTTGTTTTAAAGGTGAAATATGGCAATTATAGTAGATAAAGTCCAAAAACGAAAAAATATTGCACTCTCATGCAAAGAATTGGTGTTTCAAAATGGTATTAAAAACTTAACTATTTCGCAATTAGCAAAAGCCGCAGGTGTTGGTAAAGGGACGATGTATGACTATTTTAAAAATAAAGAAGATCTGGTTTTTGAAATTGTCAATATATTAATACAAGAGCGAAATATTATTATACAAAAGCGGATGTCGCACACTGTAGCAGCAAAAGATAAAATTAAACTTTTTAGCATCTTTTTCTACAGTGAGGAAGATGCTGAACTTCGACAGTTATATAAAGAGTTCATCTCCATTTCTTTGAGTTCACCTGATGAGAAGATGATTGAATTTCAGACAGACTGTTTTGAGGGATACTACGTATGGTTTGAAAAGATAATCCAAGATGCTATAGACAGTGGTGAGATTATAATGGAGTCAAATAATCTCGTAAGAGGCTTGTTTGTTACCGCAGAAGGAATGTTCATATCAAGTGCTTCAACCAATGCCATTACAAATATTGAGCAAGAGTTAAACAGTTATATAGATGCACTGTTTAAATTAATAGAGGTGAAGTGATGAAGTTACTACTTTTTATTATTCCAGTTTTTATTTACGGACAAAGCTTGCAGTCTCTCATTGTATTGGCAAAGCAAAAGAGTGATTTGGTGGTCTCAAAAGAGCTAAGTAAAAAAGCAAAAAATATTTCAGTTGAGGCACGAAAAAGTTCGTATTATCCAACAATTGATATGGGTGCAGCCTATCAAACTTTAAATGAAAAGACGTATATGATGCCTGGTGATATCTATAGTGGATATGCAAAAGCGGGTATTGATATATATGATGGTGGAAAAAAGTCAGCGCTGTTAGAGCAGAGCAGACATGAATATGACTCGAGTGGTTTTGATCTTGAAGCACAGAAGCAGAGTCTTAGTTTAGAAATCTCCAAAGCTTTTTTTAATATAAAAAGTATGCGGGCAGTTCTAGATTCAAGAGAAGAGGCAAAAAGATCACTACAAGAGCAGTTAACGCGTATGCAGCGTTTCTACAAGGCGCGAGTCGCTACTAAAGATGATGTTGACAGACTCCAAGCCGCATTTGATACCAATACCTATGAGATGGAGTCACTAAAACTTCAAATTCTATCGCTGAAATACTCTTTAGAACTCTATGTTGGAAAAGAGATTACGAGTTTAGATGATTCTAAATTCACAACGTTTAAAGAACATGAGATAGAGTTGACCGACAGCATTAAATCTCATATGGCAGGCAAGGATGCGCTTGTAAGTAGAGCAGAGTCTATTGACAGTAGCTATTATCCAACGATTCGTTTAGAAGATACGTACAGTATGTATGACTATGGTCGAACGGATAGTTTACACCCAGAAGGCGTTGATGCTCAGAATAAGTTACTAGTTTCTCTTAATTTTAGGCTTTATGATAACGGTGTCATCTCTAAAACAAAACAGGCTCTTATGATTGACTCACAAGCAGCAGAAGCTCAAATTGCGTTTAGTACTAAAGAGCAGCAGATGCAGTATGATATTGCCGTTGCCACTATTAAGACTAGTGCTAGTAAGATAAAAAGTGCCAAAAGTGCTTTAACATCAGCTACTAGTGCCTTTACAACTATTAGCAAAAAATATGAAGCGGGAATTGTTGACAATGTAGCCTACCTTGATGCGTTAAGTTCTCAGACTAGTGCCAAAGCACTTTATGAGACATCATTAAATGACCTTGAAGTAGCGTATGCTACGTACTACTATTATGCAGGAAAGAATATAGAGGAGTTTTTACAATGACAAAAATTAAAATTCAGTACAGGGAGGCACTAAATGCCTAGTCTTAAAGAGATAATGTTAGGATTGCTGTTTTTCATTTCAAGTGTAAGTGCAGCAGAGATATATGCGACGTTTAACATAGAGGCAGACAAGAGTGCTAACTTAGCATTTTACTCTGGCGGCATTGTCAATAAAATACATGTAGATGTCTCTAGTCTAGTTAAAAAAGGGGATCTTTTAGTAGAACTTCAAAACGATGACCTAAAAGCATCACTACAGATGGCTAAAGCAGCACTCAGCAGAGCTAAGGTTGCACTTAAGTTTGCAAAAAAAGATTATGAGCGGCAACTACTTATTAAAGATCTTATTGATGAAGCACAGTTTGATCAGTATCTTCTTAATTATGAGACAGCAAAGGTAGCTATAGCAGAGGCTGAAGCAAAGCTAGTGTATCAGCAGACACTTTTAGATAAAACAGAGATTCATGCCCCTTTTAATGGAGTAATTCTGGAAAAAAGTGTTGAAGTCGGTGATGTAGTTAGCGGAATGATGCTGCGTACTATTTTTAAGATACAGAGTCCAAAAGAGCGTAAACTTATTTTTGAGTTTGATCAGAAATATTGGAAGCAAGTCTCTATTGGAGATAGAGTCAAATACAGTGTTAATGGCGATAGTAAGCTCTATGAAGGGGTTATCTCTAAAGTATATCCAATTGCCAACAGTGACAATAGAAAGATTAAAGCAGAAGTCAAGGCTAAGGGCTTTGTGGTAGGTCTTTTTGGAGATGGGTATATTACTGTGCCTGATAGTAAGTAGAATTACATGTATAAGTTTGCAATAAACAGACCCATCACGACATTAATGTATGTTGTGACCTTGGTCATCTTTGGTTGGATGAGCTACAAGTCTATGCCATCTGCTCTTTTTCCTAATGTTGATTTTCCTATTGTAACAGTAAAAACGGTCTATCCAGGTGCAGAGGCTACGACAATTGAGTCACAGATAACTGATAAAATCGAAGAAGCTGTTTCAAGCATTGAAGGGATTGATTTTATCACCTCTTCAAGCAGCGAAGGCATTAGTGTTGTCGTAGTGAGATTCTTTTTAAATCGAAATATTAGTGAAGCAACTAACGATGTTAGAGATAAAGTCTCAGCCATTGTTATGCCCAATGATGCCAAGACCCCGCTAGTGAGTAAGTTAGATATTGGTGGTGCTTCTGTTATTAATGTTTTTTTGACGGCTAAAGAGGCGAGCATTAAGAACCTTATGTTGTTTGCAGATGAGAAGGTAAAACCAAAACTACAGAAGATTAATGGTGTTGGTGGTGTTAATATCATCGGTTATAAAGACAGAGAAATCAAAATCTATCCAAATCCTCAGTTATTAAATAAGTTTGGAATTACAGTAAGTGAGTTGAATCAGATTGTAGCGTATGAAAACGTGAAGATTGGCGGCGGTAAACTCATTACTAAAACTAAAGAGTTTATTCTTAAGACCAAAGCAGATGCACTTACAGTTGAAGAGCTCAAAAATATTAAAATTAAAGACAACATTAAACTAAAAGATATTGCTGAGGTGCATGACACGCTTAGTGATGCTAAAAGTTATGCCTCATTTAATGGAGATGAAGGGGTTATGCTTGAGATCCAGAAAATTTCAGGAACCAATACCATTGACATTGTACAGCGTGTTAAAGATGTAATTCCAGAACTACAGACTCTAGCAGGTAATAACTATGATGTTATTACACTTAATGACACTACACCGTTTATTATTAACTCTTTGGAAGATGTTGAATTTGACCTTATTTATGGCGCTCTTTTAGCCGCATTGATTGTCTTTGTATTTTTAAGAAATATGACCATTACATTTGTCTCGGCCCTCTCCATTCCATCGTCTATTATGGGAACGTTTGCTTTAATGGACTACATGGGGTTTGATCTTAACAAGATGACACTTATTGGTTTGACTCTTGCTATTGGTATTATTATTGATGATGCGATTGTTGTTATTGAAAACATCTATAAGAAGATGGAAGAAGGGATGGACAAACTTCAAGCTGCAGTAGAGGGAACTAAAGAGATGGCTTTTACCATTTTGGCTATTTCAGCAATGCTTTTAGCCGTCTTTATTCCTGTCTCTATGATGAGCGGTATTGTCGGTAAGTTTTTTGAGAGTTTTGCGATGACTGTCGGTTTTGCCATTATCATATCTTACACCATTGCGTTAAGTTTTATTCCAAGTCTTAGTGCAAGAACTTTAGAGAAAAAAGAGAGTAAGTTTTATGATATTACTGAATCGATATTTAGAGCACTAGAGCGTGGCTATGAGGCTATCTTAAAAGGTGTTCTTAGGTTTAAGGTTACTACGTTAATAGTAGTTTTTGTCGTATTTTTTGCATCACTAAGCCTCTTTCCAAAAATTGGAATGGACTTTATTCCAAAAGAGGATAAATCAGAATTAGAGATAAAAATAAAAGCCGATTCAGGTGTCTCACTTGAGGAGATGATTAAGCAGTCAAAAGCTGTAGAAAATGTGATACGAGAAGATGAGAATGTTGTTTACACTACATTGAGCATTGGCTATAACACTGCTCAAGAGAAACACAAGGCGCTTCTGTATGTCAAACTCATAGAAAAAGATGAGCGGAGTTTAAATCAAGAAGAGGTGACACAGAGTCTTCGTGCTAAACTAAAACCTTTTAGCGACAAGATGTTTATTACAGCAGCAGCTATTCCAAACATTAAAGGGGCAGGTGTAACGGTTCCATTTCAAATTGTCTTAAAATCGGACTCTTTTAAAGACTTGGAGCTTGCTAAGAATAACTTAATACAGTATATGGCAAAAAAAGAGGGCTTTGTAGATATTGATACTAATTTAGATGATACACGTCCTCAAATTGACATCACTATTTTAAGACAAAATGCCAACCAACTGGGAATTTCTGCTTCAAATATTGCGAAGGCAGTTTCTATAGCGTTCTCCAGTGATGCTGAAATTTCATACTTTGAAGAGAATGGAAAACAGTACAACATCACATTGAGATTTGATGATGAGAACAGAATGAGTCTTGAAGATATTAAGAAGATACAGCTTCGAGCAGACAATGGTGAGTTTGTATATTTAGACGGACTTGTTACGTTCTCAGACGCAACTGCACTTGCTTCAATAAACCACTTTGATCGACAGAGACAGGTAACTATCTATTCTGATCTTTTCGGACTAGATCTTGGAGGGGCAGTAGCCTATACAAGAGAGGGGCTTGATGAGCTCTTGCCGCCAAGTGTGACGTACAGATTTACAGGCTTTGCTGAAGAGATGGAGAAGACAGGGGCAGCTTTTGTTGCTGCTATTAGTCTATCGGTCATTATGATGTTTATTATTCTAGCTATTTTATATGAGTCTCTTGTCCAGCCGCTTATTATCATGATTGCACTTCCATTAAGTATTATTGGTGTGATGATAGCACTCTATATGTCAGGACTGCAGTTTAGTCTTTTTGTTATGATTGGCTTTATGCTCTTAATGGGTATGGTAGGTAAAAATGCAGTCCTGCTTGTTGATTTTGCCAATGGTGCTGTTGAAGAGAAAAAAAATGTTGATGAAGCGTTAATAGAGGCTGGAGAGAAACGACTTCGTCCTATTTTAATGACAACAATTGCTATGGTATTTGCCATGTTGCCATTGGCTCTTGGCGACGGGTTGGGAAGTGAGACAAAAGCTCCAATGTCAATTGCTGTTATTGGAGGACTTTTAAGTTCTATGGTCTTGACACTGCTTGTTGTGCCAGTGATGTATAAGATGATTAATCCACTAGATAGATGGTTACGAAAATTTTATGAGAATGATAAGATACAGTAAGCTCAAAATTTTAAAGAATAAACCCCTTAATTAAGGGGTTTATGAGACGCAATGGAAATGATTACATCATTCCCGGCATACCACCCATTCCTGGCATATCACCTGCACCTGGAACTGGAGGTACTGGCTCTGGAATGTCAATAATTGCTGCTTCTGTTGTAAGAAGCAGGCTAGATACTGAAGTGGCATTAGTTAGAGCTACACGAGATACTTTAAACGGGTCAATAATTCCCGCTTCAAACATGTCCACATAGTCACCTGTTGCAGCATTAAAACCAATAGTACTGCTACCAGCATTTGCAATACCGTTAACAACAACACCAGTGTCATAACCTGCATTTTCTGCAATTTGTTTAACTGGTGCTTTAATGGCACGCATAATAATCTCGTAACCAATTTTTTGATCACCTTCAAGCTCTAGTGAAACTTGAGCACCAGCGTGGATTAATGATGCACCACCACCAATTAAGATACCCTCTTCAACAGCTGCTTTAGTTGCAGAAAGTGCATCATCGACACGATCTTTTTTCTCTTTCATCTCAGTCTCAGTTGCCGCCCCAACCTTAATAACAGCAACTCCACCACTAAGTTTTGCAAGACGTTCTTGAAGTTTTTCTTTGTCATACTCTGATGTAGTAGCATCAAGTTGTGTCTTGATCTCTGCAACGCGAGCCGATACCATTTCAGGATTACCAGCGCCATTAACAACTGTTGTATTGTCTTTATCAATAACAACACGTGCAGCAGTTCCAAGGTCATCAATTGTTGTTGACTCTAGTGTGCGTCCAACCTCTTCAGAGATTACTGTAGCGCCTGTGAGTGTTGCAATATCTTGAAGCATCGCTTTACGACGGTCGCCAAAACCTGGAGCTTTAACCGCAGAGATATTTAATACACCACGAAGCTTATTCACTACTAGTGTAGAGAGCGCTTCACCCTCAACATCTTCAGCAATAATAAGCAATGGACGATTTGTTTTTTGTACTTGCTCTAATACAGGAAGAAGGTCTTTTAGGCTAGATATTTTCTGATCAAAAAGTAAAATAAACGGAGTCTCAATCTCAGCAATCATCTTTTCAGTGTTTGTAATGAAGTATGGGCTAAGAAAACCACGATCAAACTGCATTCCTTCAACTACATCAAGTTCATCATTAATCCCTTTTGCCTCTTCGACAGTAATAACACCGTCTTGACCAACTTTTTCCATCGCTTCAGCAATCATGTCGCCAATAGCGGTGTCAGAGTTTGCAGAGATAGTTGCTACTTGCGCAATCTCTTTTTGGTCTTTAATCGCTTTGCTTGAAGCCTTTAGTTTTTCTAAAATAGCTTCAGTTGCTTTGTCCATTCCGCGTTTTACTTCTACCGGATTTGCACCTGCAGTGATGTTACGAAGACCTTCTTGAAAGATTGCATTAGCTAGAACCGTTGCTGTAGTTGTACCGTCTCCAGCTTCATCAGCAGTATTTGATGCTACTTCTTTAACTAGTTGAGCACCCATGTTCTCTAATGCATCTTCAAGTTCTACTTCACGAGCTACTGATACACCATCTTTAGTGATGACTGGTGCACCGTAGCTCTTTTGGATTAAAACGTTACGACCACGTGGTCCCATTGTTACTTTAACAGCATCAGTAAGTTTTTGAACTCCCTGTGCTAACTCATTACGCGCCGTGTCTGAAAAGTGAATTTCTTTTGCCATCTATTTTTCCTAATATTAATATTTTATTTAAATTACTTGATGATTCCAAAAAGATCATCTGTCTCTATAATTAAGTATTTTTCACCGCCAATTGAAAACTCATTTCCTGCATACTTACCAAACACTACTGTGTCATTTACAGTAACATTCTCCACTTCAGAGCTTACTGCAACAACTTTGCCTTGTGATGGTTTCTCTTTTGCATTATCTGGGATGATGATGCCTGAAGCTGTAGTAGTAGCTTCTTCTGTGCGTTGTACTAAGACGCGTTTTCCTAATGGTTGAAAGTTCATAAGTATCCTTTGTATATTTACATGTATTTAATGGACGCGATTCTACATTGTTTTTGGTAAATTGTCAATTACTTTAGTCTTTAAGACTCAATATTATTTAGCTTTTAAAGCTAAATATAGTTTTGTCTGTTTTTTAAATTACATGTAATTATAGAATAACTAAAAACATATTAGAAAACTTTTTTGCTTAATAATGTGTGTTTAGAGAAGATAAGATGCAATAATTATTAAAAAAAATATAGTTTCAATGAACTTTAAAGAAAGTAAGCTATAATTTCAGCCTCTATTAAATGTGTCACGGTAGCTCAGCTGGTTAGAGCACTGGTCTCATAAGCCGGGGGTCGGGGGTTCAAGTCCCCCTCTTGACACCATTAACAAACTCTCTAAATTACGTACTTTTAACTACTTTTAGAAAATCCAGATACACTTTAAGTTTTCATTGGGTGACACTTTTGCGCTAACTCTCTACATAGCAACTATAATGTCCCCAGAAAAACAAACCACTTAATACAACATTCTTATTTCAAATACGATAAAATAAGAACAATAAAAATAGAGGGCAGTATATATTAATGAAAATAGATGGTCGTTTCTGGCTTACAAA
>JAYEKO010000022.1:0-4947 GCA_034661055.1 Campylobacterota bacterium | reverse complement strand
AACTTTTTGCTGGTGTTGGTGGGTTTCGTTTAGGCTTACAAAAAGCAAAGAGTGAAAATAAATATTATGATGTTGTTTGGAGCAACCAATGGGAGCCTTCAACTAAGACACAGCATGCATCAGATATTTATTGTGAGCGTTTTGGCTATAAAAACCACTCTAATGAAGATATATCTACCGTAAAAGTATCTGATATACCAGACCATGATTTACTTGTTGGCGGTTTTCCTTGTCAAGATTATTCTGTTGCTAGTACTCTTAAAAACTCTCACGGCATTATTGGAAAAAAAGGGGTTTTATGGTGGGAAATATATAGAATACTTTTAGAGAAAAAAGAGAAAGCACCAAAATATTTAATGCTTGAAAATGTTGATCGTCTATTAAAGTCTCCAGCTTCTCAAAGAGGAAGAGACTTTGCAATTATATTATCTTCTTTAAATGCTTTAGGCTACGGGGTTGAATGGAGGGTAATTAATGCAAGCGAATACGGAATGCCTCAGAGACGAAAAAGAGTGTTTATTATGGCCTATAAAAAAAATACAAAGTTATATTCAAATTTATTAAAAAATGACCCAAAAGTTATATTTAATACTCAGGGCTTATTTGCAAAAGAATTTAGCATTAAAAAAATAGAAACTAATAGTATATTGTCAAATAAATTAAGTGATGATTTGGTAGATATAACAGATAATTTTAACAGTAAAACTCCTAAATCTAATGCATTTTTTGATGCTGGATATATGATAAATGGTATGTACCATACTACAAAAATTGAAGTAGATTACAGTGACAAACAGTCTGTTCTTGGGGATTTTTTACAAGATGAAGAAGAAGTTTCGAGTGAATTTTATATTGATAACGATGCATTAAAAAAGTGGGAATATCAAAAAGGTTCAAAGTCTATTCAAAGAATTAATAAAACTACAGGACATGCTTATACGTATTCAGAGGGAAGCATGGGGTTTCCAGATTGCATTAATAAGCCATCAAGAACTATTATTACTGGTGAGGGTGGCGCTAGTGCTTCTCGTTTTAAACATGTTGTATGTATTAATGATAAATACAGAAGGCTAACACCAATAGAACTAGAACGTTTAAATATGTTTCCTGATAATCATACTGCTGGTGTCACAGATAGTAAAAGAGCTTTTTTGATGGGCAATGCATTAGTAATTGGAATTGTTACAAAATTAGGACAAGCACTTTTAAAATCTATTTAAGGACATAAATGCAATATAAGATTCATTCATTTAGACACGCTCAAATAATACTTGAAAATGAAGTTAATTATGAAACAACTTGGTTTGAATTATTGGGTGCTATTAAAAGTATTAGTGATGAAGATATTATTAGTTATCATGAAAATGCTACAAGAAAAGCAAAAAGTATTTCTGAGGCAATTAATAACTTACTCAAAGATAGATTAGTAAATTTAGGGTGGAAAAAAGAAAGTTCTATTTTCCAAGATGATGAGTATAGTGGTAATCGATGGAGACTTGATTTTGCAAAAGAAAGTATTTCTGTAGAAGTTGCTTTTAATCATGGAGAAGCTATTGCGTGGAATCTTATTAAACCAGTACTAGCAGGTGAACTTAATCATGTAAAAAAAGAAATAGATACTGAAATAGGTATTATTGTTTGTGCAACAAAAAACCTTAAAATTAAAGGTGGATTTGATGGCGCAGTAGGAGAATTTGAAAAGTTTTTAACATATTTGAATCCACTGAGAGATGTTTTATCTATTCCAATAGTAATTATAGGACTAGAAGCCCCTGGATTATTTGAAATCGAAGTTAAAAAGATAGATGGAAACAATCAGGGAATAGTCAAGAGATTTTAATGAATTCTCAACTAATAGGTCAAATAAAAACCATTATTTACGAAGGTGATGACGGTTTTTTTATTGCACTTTTAAGTGATGGTACCAAAGTTCGTGGCTCTTATTTTGAGAGTGATGTCTCTCATTTAAAAGGTGCTGCAGTACGGTTAGAGGGCAACTATGAGGAGCATAAGAAATATGGTAAGACTTTTGTTATTGAAAATTTACATGTAAATCAAAATCAACTATTTTTCTTTTTAAACCGTGTCATTAAAGGGTTTACAAAAAAACTATCTGCAGAGCTAATTGAGAAGTTTGGTGAAGAGGGACTTGTCAATATTTTAGACAATGACATAGAAAAGCTTTTAGAGTTTAAGGGCATTAAAGAGAAGCGTCTTAAAAAAATTCAAACCTCTTGGAAACAGTACAAATCTATGCGTGAACTTGGAGAGTTTTTAAGCCCGTTTGGGGTGACTACCACACTGTTAACTACCATTGCTACTGCCATGAAAGACGTTACAGAACCTATTACTAAGATTAAAAATAATCCTTATATTTTAACCTCCATTAATGGTATTGGCTTTAAGCGTGCTGATGAGATTGCTCTTAAGATGGGTGTTGAGCCTCGAAGTGAGAAGCGTCTTGCTTCTGCTATGGATTATCTGCTTTTTGAACTGTGTGAGCAGCAGGGCAATAGTGCGGTTGTTAAAGAGTTGCTTTTTTTCAAATTAGATGAGATCTTAAATTTTCACAATGAAAATAGTCTGTATGAGCAGGTTTTACTTGATCTTGTCAATGATGAAACCGTAATGATGATGCAGCATCATCGACTCTCACCACGACGGCTTTATGAAGCAGAGAGCCTTCTTTTTACTGAGTTTAAACGCCGAGCTAAAATCAAAGAGCAGACGATTGTTGAGAACTTAGATGAGTTTATGACAGATGGACTCAAGTTAGGAGCGCAGCAAAAAGAGGCAGTAGCACTAATTAATAGTGGAATTCATCTTCTTTTTTTAGTAGGGTATGCAGGAACAGGAAAGAGTACAACTGCTAAGACAATTTTAGATTTGTTGGCACAAAAATATAATGCAAGTAGTATTATGACGACGGCACTCAGTGGTATTGCTTCACAGCGAATTGGTGAGCGGACCGGTTATGAGAGTGCTACGATTCAGAGTCTTCTTGTTAAATATGATGAGCGAGACTATTTTGGATTTGATGTTCTTCTTATTGATGAAGCCTCAATGATTAACTCCTCACTCTTTGCCCGTCTCATAGCTAAAATAGGACGCGATGCTGTTTTGATCATTGTTGGTGATGATGCGCAACTTCCCCCTATTGGTGCAGGAAATGTCTTGAGCGATGTGCTCACTCGTGAACTTGCTCCCATAGTCAAACTAACCCAGATCTATCGTCAAAATGAAGAGCAGGCTATCGCCTTAATTGCCAATGATATTCGTCAGGGGGTTATTCCACAGTACCGAGCTTTTTATGAAGATTTTGAATTTATGGATGTCAGCATTGCTAACTATTATGCCATGAAGAGTGCTCTGTCTCAAGATGAGTTCTCTCACATTAGAGATGAGAACTCACAAGCTATTTTAAGTAGATTAGTGACTAAGAGTATGGAGTATATTCCCTCCGCAAGAAAATACCTACAAAATAAAGAGATAGGAAATTACCTCAACTGCTTTCAAGTGATCTCACCTATTAAAGGGGGAGTTTTAGGAGTTGATAATTTAAACAAGGTGCTTCAAGACTATTTTAATCCTAAGGCATCAGCCATAGTAAAGCGTGGTGAACGTGAGTATCGTGTCATGGATAAGGTTGTTCACACTAAAAATGAGAATATGCCCTCTTTTACTACCGATGCATATAAAGAGGGAATGCAAAGTGCTGATAGAAGAGTTTTTAATGGTATGAGTGGACTCCTCTTTAAGATTGACAGTGATGAAGAGTTGGCGTTTGTTATCTACCCCAATGAAGATTTAGTAGTACAGTATGATTTTACACAACTTACATCTCATTTAATGCTCTCTTATGCTTTAACCATTCACAAAGTCCAAGGGATGGAGTATGATGTTGTTGTGATGCCTATGACATTCTCACACTATATTATGCACAACACTAAACTACTTTATACGGCTATTACACGAGCTAAGAAAGAGTGTATTATTGTTGGTGAGGGTGGAGCGTTTGAGAGTGCATGCAGGCGTTTTGAGGTCACTAGGAGAGATACGGTGATGTTAGAACTTTTGTAGTTTTTACTCGCTTATATCATATCGTGAAAAATATCTCTTAACTGTTGTGCGCCATTTCTACTGCTGTAGATAACCTCATCAATCTCTTTGAAATAGATACAGTACTTTCCTTGTTCAATAGCTTCAAGATAGGATATTTTATTGATATTGACAATATATGAGCGATGTACTTTGACAAATTTCTGGTTCTGTGTTAATACATTAAAATCAGATATTTTTTTATGCGTATAGTACTCAAAATCTTTTGTTTTGGCTATGGTATCGTTTAATTCAGCAGAGAAGTAGTAAATTTCATCAGCTTTAAGTAAAGCGACTTTATCGTGGTACTTAGCAACAATAGTGATGTCACTGAGTGGTTTATCATTGATACCAGAAAGATATTTTATGACTCTGGTTAATGAGATTTGAATATCTTCTTTGGAAATAGGCTTCATTAAATAGTCAATTGCACCTATTTTGTATGATTCAATGGCATATTCATCAAATGCAGTAGTAAAAATAATATGGGTCTGAGGAAGGATAATCAAAATATCTTTTGCTGCTTCTAATCCATTTTTACCTGGCATATTTATATCAAGAAAAATAACATCAAAATGTTTATATTTACAAATTTTAATTCCCTCTTCTACAGAAGTACTTGTTGTAATGTTGCTATAATGAAGCTCTTCTAGTAGTCGTTTAATTCTGTTGACTGCTAACTGTTCATCATCAATAACTAGAAATTGCATAATCTTCCTTTAGAGCCACTTGCAGATTCCCACAAAAGCGACTAATTTAATTTTTTAAGTAGTTAAAAAAGTTGAAATCAAACTTCAAATGTTATAATAATTTACTACAAAAATTTAACAGAAAAGAGATTCAACTTAT
>JAYEKO010000021.1:0-21558 GCA_034661055.1 Campylobacterota bacterium | reverse complement strand
TTATGACATATTTTAAATCAGCGGAAGAGGCATCTGTTAAAGTTATTGAAAACTTAAATAGTATGCTTCAAGAAGAAAAGAACATTAGACATTCTAAATAGTGATTAGTTTTTAAAACTATCACTATCTCTGTTCCTTGGCAGAAGAACAGCATTTTCAATTTACTATTTTCAGCATAGATTGAGTTTTGATAAGCTCCTAGGATATGATTTGAATGTGGATTTTAAGATAATTGTTGTGGCTCGTAATGAGCCAACTCTCTTATAATGCCACGTATCTCATCTTTGTCAAAAAATATATTGTGTGATAGTTCGACACTAAAAGCTCTAAGAAGTTCACTCTTTCGTTCTATAAAGACTTCTTGATCTGCTTTTAGTGGAAGCAAGGCATCATGAAGTCTCTTTTCATAATTAACAATTATCTCTTCTCTTTTCTCTTGTTTAGACTGCACAACTCTTCTATCTTTTGAGTTGAACTTATTGATTATAGAGCTAAAAATATTCATTAAAAACCTAAATTTTGAAAAAGATTAAAAAATATCTATTTTTTAGCTTTTTTCTTTGCTACTGTTTTTTTAACTGGCTTTTTAGTAGTTACTTTTTTTGCAACTTTTTTTGCAACTTTTTTCGCTACTTTCTTAGCAGTAGGTTTCTTTTTCATCACTGCTTTTGTCACTTTTTTAGCAACACTCTTCACATTTTTCTTTTTAGTAACTTTTGTTGCAGCTTTTTTAGCAACTTTCTTTACAACTTTTTTCTTTAATTCTTTAGCCATCACAGCTCCTTTAGTAATAATATATTACCATTATATATATTTTATACTGCAAATGTCAAGAAAAATATAGTAATTAGTAATAAAATATAGATATTCATGCTAAAATGCAACTATGGAATTTATTGAATTTAAAAAGAAACTGCTTGACGCTGAGATTTCACTACCAAAATTTAGCCGTCTCATTCAAGTAAGTGATAAAAATATACAATCATATAAGAAAAAAGGTGAGGTGCCTAATACCATTGCCGTAATTGCAACCTGTTTTGCGGCACTTCATTCTGAAGGTAAAGACTACAGAGAACTAATCCAAGCGCTAGGGCTCAAAGCAAAGACAAAAAAAGGTGCAGGATTTTCAAAGTCTAAAAAGAGAGAGCAAGAGTAAATCAACTCTGGACTGTGTTTAACTCTTACTTTCCAATACGATACGACATGTTAGTAATTAAATATTCTTGATGTTGGCGGTGTTTTTTACGCCTCAGCAGTCTCTTAATAAGTTTTTTAAATTGTTTCATGCCTATTTTACTAGCAAAAATCATTCCTTATATAGAAGTTTTTGTGCTAAGTTTACAATTTCTTCTACCGAAATATCTTTAATAGAAAAATCTTCTTTATTTAACTTATAAGGATCGACCACAGAAGGGGACTTCACTACTTTATTTATCTCAGTCACATGAACACGAGAGATAGGTGTTGGCCCAAAAATAGTTATGCTTGGTCGATTCATTGCCCACGCCATATGGGTTGGCCCTGTGTCGTTTCCAATGAGTAAATCAGATTTAGCAATAAGCGCTTTTAAAGCATTAAGGTTAAGTTTTGGAAGTACTGTTGCATACTCAGAATGTTGTGCAATATACTCAGCAGCCTCTCTCTCTTCATCATTTCCCCAAGCAATCAAACAATTTACATGTAATTTAGTAGCAAGATCAGCAAATAGCTCTTTAGGATAGTTCCGACTTGGCCATGTTGAACCTACAATAAAAACAACATTCTGCTCTTTCATAAAAGGATCAAATGCAAAATCACTACCCTCATAAAAAAGAAATGCTTCCTTGTTTAAGGCCTCATCATGAGTCACTTCAAAATCTAGTGCTTTAGCAATAACATTGATATTTCTATCAATAGTGTTTTCATGATAAGCAATATCAAAGCTCTCTTTGTAAAAGAATGAAGCTTGTGATTCTCGTGTGCTATTGGCATCAAATCCAAAGGTGTTTTTCCCAATAAGACGAGAAACAATAGAAGATTTAATTAAGCCCTGCATGTCAATAATAACATCATAACTACCTAAAGAACGAAGCTTTTTAATTAAACCTATAAACGCTCTCAAATCTCTATTTTTCTTAATCTCTTTAAGATTAATAGTATGAATAGCATTAATCTCTTTATTACCCTCAAGCACCCCCTTAAAAGCGTTTTCACAAACCCAATCAATCTTAGCATCTGGATAATGTTTCTTAATAAATTGTAGGGCGATTGCACCATGAACAATATCACCCGTAGCACTTAATTTGACAATGGCAATTTTCATTACAAGATTCCCATATAATCAGCTAAACATACCGACCAGACAACAACAAAAATTCCAATACTTAAAAAGACAATAGTGCTTCCAACATCTTTAGCGCGTCCAGCCATAAGGTGATGCTCTAAAGTTACTAAATCTACTACTCGCTCAATTGCACTGTTAATGACTTCGGCAATAAGCATTCCCATTAGAGTCATAAACATAAACAGTTTATACGTTAATGCAATATCTAAAATTACTAAAACTGGCAATAATACAGTGGCGAGAACAAGCTCAATTTTAAATGAAGTCTCATGCATAATGACATCTTTTAATCCATTAAGAGCATACCCTGTATTTTTAAAAAAATGGTATTTAGGTTGATTTCTCAAAATTGTCCTTTTTACTTCTTATAAATTTCTGGATACTCTGCTTTGAAACGTCGATGACACCAAAACCAATGCTCAGGGGTACGACGTATCTCATCTTCTAACCACGCTGCTTGTGCTTGAGTGGCTTTTAAAACATCGGCTTGGGCATCATCGCTATGATCCACCTCAATGGCGTCATAAAAAGTAATGGCATATCCATTGTTATTTGGATGAATAAGAACAGGGATAATAAGAGCACTGTATTTTCGTGCCAAAAAAGCCGGAGCAGGAGTCTGACGAATATCTTTACCAAAAAACTTCACAATAATGCCATCTTTTTCTTTAACATTTTGATCGATCATCAATGAGACACTTTCACAGTTTTTTACTGCTTTATTTAAATGACGAATGGCACCACGTTTTTCATAAAGTTTCATCGTGTAGCGTTCACGTGCTTCAAGTAAATAGGTGTCAAAATAGCTATTTTTGAGTGCCTTGTAAACCGAATTTGAAGTAGAGATTGTTCCAGATATAACTGCACCTTCAAGTTCCCAGTTTCCATAATGTGCCGTTACAAAAACAATAGGTCGCTTCTGCTTTTTGGCTAAATTGACCACTTCAAGGTTTACAAGTTCAACATCATTACCAATAGTCTCAACACTACTATGATGATTTTCCATCACCTGTAACACAATGAGAAGTAAATTATCATAACATCCTCGTCCTATACTCTCAATTTTCTCATCAGACAAACTCTCATCAAAAGCAAACTCTAAATTTTGACGAATAACACGTTTATGTTTTTTATCTACAGCATACACAATACGGGAAAGTAAAAGAAAAAATGTACGCCGACTTTTAGCAGGAAAGAGAAACAAGATAAATTCAAAAAATTTAAAAATATAAAAGCTTATCAATGCTGCTCCTATTTATAGAGTTTTTTATTGTAAAGATAATCAAGTGAGACAATAAATGCCAAGAGGTCCTTTTCAAGTTCAACATCAGACTCACGCTCTACTAAATGCCCATTAACATAAGTAAATGTCTGTGCTTTCATGCCTTCTCGCAGCACAGCTACGGTATCATCAACACGAAGACCATAAGTAGAATTAAATTGCATTAGTGAGAGATTTTGTTTAGCATCACTAAAAATGGAATGCCCCATAATTGGGTACTCTAAATCTAGACCCATCAAATCTAGTGCTGTAGCCATAACATCTGGTTGTGTTGAAATTTTATCATACACTAATGGTTCAACACCATCACCTAAAATAAGCCCTGGAACGTGAAACATATTGACAGGAATAACATCATCACCATATACTCTGACATTATGATCAGCAATCACTACAAAAATCGTATCTTTATAATACGGCTCTTTTCGTGCATTTTCTATGAACATGCCAATGGCAAAATCTGCATATTTAATAGCATTTTTAACACTCTTTTTCTCAACACCATCAATAAGCTCAAACTTGCCATCAGGAAAATCGAATGGAGCATGATTTGAGGTTGAAAACATCAATGCAGCAAACTTCTGGTTTTGTTCATAAAGCTTTTTAAACTCTTCATTTGCACGAGCAGCAACCTCTTCATCACAGACACCCCATGTTCCTACAAACTCTGGATTATTAAACTTTGGTTCATCTATAATTTCATCAAAGCCATTTCCTAAAAACCACCCTTTCATATTGTCAAAACGACTTTCGCCGCCATAAAGAAACAGCGTCTTATAATCCAGTGGTTCTAGCAAGGAAGAGAGTGTAAAAAAGTCTGCTTGAGATTTATTACGCTTCAAAACCCCTTTACCAGGAATAGAAAAATTCCCCGATACTACCCCAGCAATACCACGAATACTACGTGTTCCATTAGAGTAAAGGTCTTTAAACAAAATCCCCTCTTTAGCAAGGCGGTTAAAGTGTGGAGTAATTCCTGCCTCTCCGCCCACTGCCTCAACAAACTGTCCGCCAATACTCTCTTGTAAAAATATGACTAAGTTTTTAGAACTTTGTGCTTTAAAATGCGAAGTTTCAAGGCGACGCAGAGGTGAAGCAGTGTCACTACTTTGAATATTGAGTCGTTTTTTAAGACGACTTAAGGCTTCAGGAACCTCCATCTCTCCATATCTATCTAAACTTTTACCTTGTCCATATTTTTTATTGGCATAAATAGCATAAACAATGGCATAAGGCGTATTTTTTGTAATCTCATTGACAATACGATTTGCTGAATACATCGCATCAGAAATATTGGCAGGACGATGTCCTAAAGAGGAGCGAATTCCCAAGAGCAATAGCAGTGCCAAAGGCAAAAAGAGCATGGCACGTTTTAAATAAGAGACTTCAAACAGATGTAAAAAAGCATCTCCTGTCTTCTTAAAATAAATTACTGCTGCCACAGCTATCATAATAGCAGCAATGCTAAACTCAAAGAGATAGTCTGCCACCAACATAGAAAAGACCTCTTTTGGATACTCCAAATACTCTACAAAAAGGTAATTTGGTCGGACATCATACTGAGCAAAAAATGGAAATGTTGCATTTTCAAGGTAAATAACAGTAGCAAAAGCAGTTAGAAAATAGTATTTTACAAAGGTAGCTACAATATTTTTAAGACGCTCAGGGCTTAATGTTAAAAGCAGTACAGGAATTACAAATAGCATCGAAGTAAAAATAATATCCATTCGCAGACCATAAATAAAAGTCATCCAATAATCAACACTGTCATCTTTAAAACGGTCAAAGTAAAGGGCAAAAAGAGCAACTCTTCCTACAAGAAAAATAGATAAAATAGCAATATAATATTTAAGTAACAGTCGAACTAGGGGCATTCATATCCTTTAAAGGCGCAATTATACTATAATGTCATTAATGAATAAGGGTTTATATACGTAATGGATTTTAAAAATATTTTTCACTGGGATGGCTATTCAGATCAACCTCACGTTATACGTGACAAAAAAACTAGAAAAGCTATTAAAAGTACACTCTATTTTGCATCTTTTAAACTCTTTATTATTAACCTTTTTATGGCTCCTGTTTCACTAATCTTATTTGCTATTTTACTTCTAAAAAAATCTTCTAAAAAAATTGATGAAAACTTTTTTGCTATGAGTATTAACTTAAATAAAAATCCTGAGATTACAAAACCTTTAATTGAAGAGCTTGGTGTCACAACCCTGCTTATTCGACTTCCATTAAGCGATATGAACAACTTTAACAAATACAGAGCTTTTATTAAAGAGTATAAAGGCTATGACATTCTCGTTAATATTTTACAAGATCGTGAGCATGTTGAAGACCATGAACTGCTTGAAAAAAATTTACATGTAATTTTTAAAGAGCTGCTTCCTTTTACATGTAAATTTCAGATTGGCAATGCCATTAACCGAAAGAAGTGGGCTTTTTTTAGTATGGATGAGTACTTAAAATTTTATGAGGTAGCGCAGACTTTAAAACAGAAGCACTACCCCAAACTTACACTAGTTGGTTCTGCTGTTATTGATTTTGAATACCACTACACCTTGCAGACTCTCTTTAATTTTCACAAAGTGCATTATGATATTTTTAGCTCTTTGCTCTATGTTGACAGACGTGGCGCCCCTGAAAATACCCAGATGGGGCTTGACCTAGTCAAAAAAATTAAACTCCTCTACGCCATGATGCTACTGAGCCCTAAAACAGCAAACTCTTTGGTTATAACCGAAGCAAACTGGCCACGTTCTAACACAGCGCCCTATGCTCCAACCTCAGAACTTGAGTGCGTTAATGATGAGGACTACTCTTCTTTTATGGTACGATATCATCTTTTAGCCATCTCTACTGGTATGGTAAAAACCATCTACTGGCATCAACTCATTGCTCCAGGCTATGGGCTCATTGACAATAGAAACGGCATTACAAAGTACAGATCCTTTGAAGCTTATAAAGTGATGGTCACACTATTAAAAGATGCTACATTTTTAGAGTACAATTTCAATAATGATACCCACCATATGAAGCTTCAATCAACACAGTGTATTGAAATTTTCTGGAGTGACACCGTTACCGTTACACCATCAAAATCCAGCACAACACTATCACTTTATGGTGAGACGTGCAGTGAGGGAAGTTTTATTTATCAAATTAGTTAAAGGCACCTATGAGCACCGTAGTAATTGAACAATCTTTTGAAATTTTACGTCCTTTTATAGAAGACATAAAAAAACATTTCAGTGATGATGCCACTATCATTCATAACTCTAGAAATGTTCTTAAAATATTTGATATTAAAAATCATAAAGTTGTTGTAAAATCTTTTAAAATTCCCAATATTATCAATCAAATTGTCTATAGTTTTTTTAGAGAATCTAAGGCAGCTCGCTCTTACATGTATTCTCAAAAGCTTATTGATCTTGGTATTGCCACACCCATGCCCATCGCCTATGTTGAATACAAAAAACTTGGACTTTTTAAAGAGAGTTATTATATTTGTGAGCATTTTGATTTTGATTTTGAGATTCGTGCTGTTTTAACCGATGAAGAGTTCAAAGACCGTGATACTATCTACAAAGAGTTTGCAGAGTTCTCTTTTAAACTTCATAATGCCGGAGTCTATCACGTTGACTACTCCCCGGGGAATGTCTTAATTAAAAAAGAAGATGAGGGCTACCTTTTTTACATTGTTGATGTCAATCGTATGAAATTCATTGACTACACTGATGAACTTAGAATGAAAAATCTCGCGCGCTTCTCAGCAAATGAAAAAGATACAGTAGCCATTGCCACCTATTATGCTGAAGTTTCGGGACTTGAAAAAACGTGGTGTATTGAGAGACTGCAACAGTTTCATAACGAACACCAAGAGTATATTAAACAAAAAGCAAAACTCAAAAAGATGCGAGGATAGTAGATGCTCTTTAATTCGTATGAGTTTATATTTTTCTTTCTGCCATTTACTTTTTTTATCTATTTTTACCTACTTAGCCAACGACTAATTGCAGGTGCAAAAGGTTTTTTAGTCTTTGCCTCACTCTTTTTTTACTCATGGTGGAATGTAGCATATCTGCCCCTTATTTTATCCTCCATGCTCTTTAGCTACGTTGTTGGAAATAGTCTTAATGAGAACTTTAAAAAAGTTAAAATCAGTAAAAAAGCACTTCTAAGCATAGGCGTTGTGGCAAACCTTTCACTTCTTGGATATTTTAAATATAGTGACTTCTTTATTGAAAATTTCAATGTAGCATTTAGTGCTAATGTTAACCTACTGCACCTTGCACTCCCTCTTGCAATCTCATTTTTTACCTTTCAGCAGATTGCTTACTTGGTAGATAGCTACCGAGGTGAGACCAGAGAGTATGATTTCTTAAACTATGCACTCTTTGTCACCTTTTTTCCACAACTCATCGCAGGGCCTATTGTTCACCATAAAGAGATGATGCCGCAGTTTGCATCACGCTGGAATTTAGCAAAAAATTACAAAAATATCGCTTTAGGACTTTTTATCTTCTCAATGGGTCTCTTTAAAAAGGTAGTTATTGCCGATAAATTTGCCATCTGGGCAACTAACGGTTTTGATGTGGCACAGAACCTTAATATACTGGCAGCTTGGGCAACAAGCTTGAGCTATACCTTTCAACTATATTTTGACTTTAGCGGCTATACTGATATGGCAATTGGTACTGCACTACTCTTTAACATTCGACTGCCATTTAACTTTAACAGCCCCTATAAAGCTCTAAATATTCAAGATTTTTGGCGACGTTGGCATATAACATTAAGCCGTTTTTTAAGAGACTACATCTACATTCCATTGGGTGGAAATAGAAAAGGGAGCTTTAGGACCTACAATAACCTTATGGCTACTTTTATTTTAGGAGGCATCTGGCACGGCGCTGGCTGGACCTTTGTATTTTGGGGCTTTTTACATGGCGCTGCTCTTGTCATTCACCGACTCTGGAGCAATATAGGCATCACAATGCCAAAGTGGTTAGCATGGCTCATTACTTTTAACTTCATTAATATTACATGGGTATTTTTCAGAGCAAAAGAGTTTGATGGTGCACTCAAAGTCCTCTCATCAATGTTCTTTGGTGAGCTCATGCTTCCAGTTGAAGTCATTAGAAAAATATCTATGCTTAAAGAGATAGAGAGTGGTAAAGTTTTTGCTGCTGTTGATGGAAATGCACTGATTTTACTCTGGCTTGCGGCTGCTTTTACTGTTGTACTTAAGTTTCAAAACTCCTCTTTTGCAATACAGAACTTTAACACTTCAAGAAAAAATTCAATACTAATGTTCCTCTTTTTTGTTGTGTCATTTTTACACTTTACAAGAGTGAGTGAATTCTTGTACTTTAATTTTTAGGATTACATGTATGTCATCAAATAAGAGATGGATTATTAAAACACTCGCCTCAATTTTAGGAACACTAACACTATTTGCAGCTATTAATATTTTCATGGATCCCTTATGGACATTTGAGTACTCTCATCCGTTTAATCAGTACCAAAGTGGAGGAAAAGGACGACAGCAAAAAAGTAATATTTTATATTTTAGATCTCAAAAGTATGACACCATTTTATTTGGTAGCAGTCGTACCACCTATATGGATCAGACAAAATGGGATGGGAAAACTTTTAACTATGCCAACCCTGCGCTGCAACCAAATGAGTACAAAGCCTATCTTGACTTTGCCATTCATGACGCCAAGCAGCCTATTAAACGGGTGATTTTAGGTTTGGATTTTTACGGAGCATTAGAATACAAACAGAGAGCCTCACGAAATCCTAAAACCATTCTAGCACCACTGACTAAGCCATATTACAAACTCAAATTACTTTTTAGTATGGATACCATTCACTACTCTATTAAAAACTTTATCTATAGCTTTGTAAAACCAGCTGCAAAGTACCAGCACAATAATGTAAAACGTTCTAAAAAACGCCTCAGTGATGAAAAATATGCTCTACGCATTGCTAGAGATATTGAGATCTATAACTCACAGAGATACTCAAAACCTTTCGATGAAAACTATAGTAGCTATATGAACCAAATGAGAGATGCATACCCTGAGATAGAATTTGTTCTCTTTACTACGCCCGTATGTACCAAACATTTTAAAGAATCTATGAATCAAGAGACCTATATAAAATATGAGAGATGGTTAAAAGAGACTGTCAATGTATTTGGAAAAGTTCACCATTTTATGTACATTAATGCTTTAAGTGATAATGCTAGAACCTATTTTCAAGACTCCAACCACGCTTTTATTGAGACCAATGAGTGTGTGAGTAATCAGATTTTACAAAAGCCTTCACAATGTCCAGAAGTTGATATGATAATTACTAAAGAGAATCTTGAGGAGAAGTTGCAACTGCTAAGAACATTAAATGATGTTCCTAGCACTTTTTAATCTTTGACTACTTCTGTTTCTTTTTTACTCTTAGTATATAGCCTTCTTTGATTTTAGATATTTTACCACTGACTAAAACAGCTTCTGCACCATCATCAAAGATTCCGTCAATTTTAACAACTGCAATTTTCTCTCCGTAGCTGAGTCTTGTTTTACCGGTTCTTTTAATAGTTTTAACTGTTGGTTCTTTATAGACTGGGTATTCGTTACCCTCTTCTATCTCACTACTATCACCCAAGTCTAGATAAATAGTCTTTTTACCTACTTCTACAACAGTAATGAATTTCTTAGATAGTATCTCTGCTTTTTTATTAAGTAAATCATATAATACGTTAGATGTTAGCTTATCAGCAAGTTTACTAACATTTTTATATGATGGTTTACTTCTTTTTAATTTTGAGTCACTCGACCATAATCTTGAGTATTTATCAGATTTTGTAGACTCAAAAACAACCTCGCCTTTTCTATCCATAACTACAATATTTAATTCCATTTTTATGTAATCTGAATTTTCATAAGCATCAATATCTGGAATTTTCTTTGATGATGTAGATATCTTAAACTTTGTCACCTTCGGCAGTAACTGATAGTCCACATTTGAAAATTTAATTGAACCTTCATCAATATCATCAGATAAGTCACTATTTGAGAGTGCATTCTCATCTAACATGGCTTTAGCCTGTTCACTGTCTCTAGTTAGAACTCTATATTTTTTTGACTTATTTACAATATCTTTAATCTTAACTGCAATATTTGCATCTTTAATGTACTTGTGTTTATAGTTATCTATTCCACTGCTAATGCTTAAGCTTTTAATAGCTATATATTTTTTGGCATCTTTATCTTTAGCATCATTAGAGCTGCTTCTACTTTTATTAGCTTTGGAAGATTTTCTTTTTGTATTTTTAGCTTTTCTACAGATAGTATTTTTTTGTATATCACCCTCTATTACTCTTGCATAAGAGATTTTTGGCAAAGATCTAACAACCTCAACAGTACCTATTTTAACCTCATCATAACCTAAGAACTCTTTTGTATATGAGTCAAAAAGTTTTTCACCTAATGAATAGACATCATAGAGAGTACCGACTTCTAGTGTTTGGCTAAGTATTGCATCTCCGTTACCAGAGATATTATCTATCTTTACAGGGTAAACATTTTCAATTATTTCATAGCTTAAATCTTCACTGATTTTTTGTAGCACATTGTTAAATATCTGCGTATCAGTTTTTCCCCTTGGCTTAAAGTCAAAAGAGATTGTATTTGACCACTTTATCTGCTTTGTTGCCATAGTAATAATTTGATATTGAACAGTAGCTAAGGCTTTGAGTTTACTTATTTCTCTACCTATTGACTCAATATATGTTTTTTGGTTTACAATTTTAAAATTCTTAATAGTTGAAACAACAAGGTAGTCAGTCCCTAAAACATTACCAAGTTTAAGCATCTCATCTTTATGCGCGTCAGGTGAGAGGATAACACTTTTTTCATCATTATATGCCTTAGAGTTTTCTCTATCCAAAACAGAAAATTTTCTCGTCTGAGTTACTGAGCTGATAATCTCTTGAGTTAAGCTATCACTAAGCTCTCTTGAGCTTTTATTACTACTTAGAACTCTAAAGTTAGCACCCTGAGTATATGACGGAACAATAACAATCTTGCGTCTTTTGTGGGCACTATTGCCTGGTGCTCTATATTCGACAGTATATACTTTAATTACCGCTTCAAAATCAGAATCATGACTTATCATATCTACAATCTCATAGCTATCTATATAACCACTTGTAGCTACTTTAACTAACTGATTCATCTCACTGTTCATCTCATTGAGACTCGCACTGTCAGTACCATCAGACACATATTTTTTAGAACTTGAGCGAAAAGCCTCTTTAACAGACTTTATATAGGCACCATTTTTCTGTTTAACAGCTTCAACTAAAGCATTTTGTATAGCTTGAGTTTTACTTGTACCATAGCCGCTAAGCTCTGTTACTTTTTCAACACGTGTACCCTCTTGTGAAAACAACACTGCTGACAATACAAAAAGTGATAAAAATATTTTTATAATTAAATTCATTACTAGCTACTTAAAAATCATTCATTGTATTTACAGGCTCTGAAGCCTGTATATTTGAGCTATAAGTTTTTTTCTTTTTTGAATCTCTATCTCTATTTGGCTTATTAAAATCATTAACTGCTTTTAGAGTTGAGTACCTCCAAACACGAACAGCACCTATATATTTATGTTTTTCTGCTGTAGTAAATCTCCATGTTTTAACAGTAGAGATACCTTGAAGTTTAGCACTTGCATTACTTTTAATTGTCTTGTCTGTTATTTTAATAATATTTTTAATTGTCTTTTCAATTGTATCTGAGTTGGCCTTAACCTCTCTCTCAACATATTTTTTTATCTCTTCACCACTTTTTTTCTGAGACTTCACATTCATCTGCCCATTAATTAGCTCCGCGATCTGAGTATCTGCATTAGCAATTGCTGTACTTCTTGCATCAGACTTCAATTCATCATTGATATAATCATCACCACTATCAGGCAGATAAGATGCCATACCATACGAGATAATCATAGGCGAACCATCCATATCATACGCCAATCTAGTTCCAAACGTACCCAAAAACTGCTCATTAGACTTAGGAATAAGAGTAGATATTTCTCTACCTTTTCCAGAAACTATAGACTTTCTCTGTAGTGAGATATCTTTTGCTATCTGTATAGTTTTTTGTGAAGCAACTGCAATAACACCTATACTGTATGTACCTTTTTTATCACTTGCCAATGAAGTCTGAATTGGAATTAGTCCAGCTATACTTCCTTGCGCTTTTCTAATTGTATTTTTTACAAATTTATCGCGAAAAATATCTTTTTTCATTTTAGGAGTCATCTTCATAATAGAGTCTCTATCTTCTCCTAATGCTACTAATTCATCATCTAGTTTTGCACCAATAACATCTAGTTTTTTATCTAGTACCAGCATTAATTTAGATAAAAAACCAGGAGCACTTGGTGAAGGCAACTCTATATTTTTTGCATTAGTTGATCTATCACTATAAAAAGATTTCATCTTATCAACAGTAGTCTTACCAAAGCGAATCATCACATATTTCTCATGTAGTTTCATCATCGCCTTATCATAAGCATTAGCAACAGAATCGCCAAACTGAGGGTCTGTTGGCTTTAGCATAACAGTCTGTTGAGCAAAGATAAAAAACTTTCCATTATGCTCTCCAAATTCAGATAGACCAAATTTATTTAAAGCACTATCTGCCCAGTCATCAATACTATCTGATGCACTTAGCTCTGGAATGGTATTGGCATCACTCATCTCATTTATTTTTTGAACATCTTCTTGTGAGATTGTCTGCTGTATCTGCATTTGAGTGTCTTCCTCATTAGCAAAAATTGGCATGCATAAAATTGCCACCGCACATATTGATAGTATCAACTTCTTGTTCATTATTCATCCTTGTTATTTTTAGAATAGTTAATATATCTGTAAATTACACAAACATCAAGATAATTTATTAATTAAGTAACATTTGTATACTAATGTTACTTATTGATAATAAATTATTAAATACTAATGTAAATCATCATAAATCAATTTCTTTTATAGTAGGATAACAAAAAATTTAAGGGAAATTGATGAAAAAAATTATTGGATTAAGCAGTGCTGCTGTCTTACTATTTACCGGTTGTGCAAATGAAATGGCAGGCATGGCTGCTAGTGGCCTTCAATCGGGTATAATGCCGTCAGCTATGACAAAAAGTTCATTAGCTAATACGGCTAATACTAATCTTGCTACTGGTCAATATGTAATTAAAGGGCAAAACTGTATTCCACGATTAACAGGCGCTTCAGTAGGCTTTATGGACATGGCTAAAGAGAAACTACTTTCTTATGCCATTGAATCTGCTATGGCAAGTATTATTGACATGAAAGACATTCAGATGCCTGCAAAAATTACAAATACATGTGAAGCAGATATGAGACTAAAATATGTTGAGACAATCTCAAACAGATATTTTGCAAACCTAGGTACTGTTAATGAAAAAATATTAGAAGCTATGGAACAGACTGAAGAGGTTAAAAAATTACGTGCTGAGATAGCAGACATTAAAGCTGTTGGAGATAAAGCAGCACTAAATGAAGGAATTGTAGAGCAGACTGACAAAATTGTAGCTATGGCTGAAACAGCTAAAATAGTTGACAGTGAAAAAGTAAGTGAAGCATGGGGAATAGTTTTCCAGTCAGCACCAAAATATACTGCACTGTTAATTGGATGGGATAAAGAGATTGCTGACTTTGCAAAAGACAACTTACCATGGGCGATTAAAAACTTTGGTGGTCTAAAATCACTCTTAGTTCAGATGGAGACTGTTGCACTTTTAGCAACTAATGGCAAAGATGCATTTACAAAACTAGCAACTTCAAATAATATAGAAATTGATGAAAAAGTAGCAGCAGCAGCAGCTAAAGAGATGCAAAAAGGTGATCAACAAGTTTTAGACGAGTCTAAACAAGAGTTTGAAAACGCATTTGCATAAAAAAATATACTGTACATTAGCTCTACGCTGATGTGCAGTATAGACTCAAAAGGTTCATCATGAAAAATATTTTTTTAATATTATACTTACTAATCAGTATAAATCTGTACGCAGGAAACTCAACAGTATTAATTGGTACTTATGTTGAAAAAAATGAAGATATAGAGTTGTATCTTATAAAAAATAATGTAGCAAAAAAAACTAAAATAGATGCATGGAGTCTATCAAATCATGCAAATACATTACTAGAGACAAAGTACTCACAAAAATTGGAGAAGCTCAATATAATATTAAAAAATGATTTTGCTAAAAATACAAAAGAGATTGTTGAAAAAGGTAATGTTCGCGACAGAAAAATTGGTTTTTTTCACTTAAACAGTTATCAAAATGTGAGAACAACCTCTGGTGGCTTCTCTCAAGGACTAGTTACTTTTAACCTCACCTTTGTTCAGCTAGGTGAAGAGGCTAACCGAATGACTTCAAATAATACCTTTGAAGCTCGTTACACCCACGGTATTACACTTCTGCTTCAAGCAGCAATTGAAAAAGGTGACTCTCTTAACAGTATCTATACAAATGGCTTTGATAAGGCTTTAGAGATGTTGCTTGACAGCATGATTGCAGATAAAGAAAATAAAGAGGCATCAAACTTAATGAGTGATGATATCTATTTTTCAATTGATGATTTTAGAGTTAGTAAAAAGCTGCAATCTCTCTCAAATGCAATATTTAAAAATGAAAAAAATGCCAAAAGACAGCTTCTTATGATGTATCAGGAAAATTTAATTCAGAAGATTAGATTAAATAAGAAACTAAATGATGTAGTTTTACTCTATCCAAATGTACTTAATGAATTTATCTTGAAGAACTGGGATGAGTATCTCATACGTATTAATGAGCTTTCCAAAAACTCTTTAAAAGATGATGATGCACAGATTATCATTAGACATATCAAACCAGCCTGTGAAACAAAAGATTTTGATGGAAGAAACAGATACATTAACGGCTATCTTATTCAAGCTTTTTTAAGTGATTTAAGCAACACTACAACAGAAGAGAATGACCACACAAACTACAAGGCTTGCAATGTATCTGCACTCTCTCGTGTTATTTTAAAATTGGGTCCCAAAAAGTTTATTGATGGACTTAGTACAGAAAAAGATGTTATTAAAGATATAAATACCTTTGTTGCTGAATCAAGTAATGGGTATTTCTCTTCAAAAACAATGGATACAAGAAATGATTATGAAATTGTAAAAACGGTTCGCAAAGCCATAGACTTGTTATCAGAAAAGACAGTAAAACATATTGCTAAAATGCAAAAAAAAAGAAAAAATAAGATTTTCATATATGAAAATTTTTGTAAGGGAATATAATGATAAAAAAGATTTTATTGGCTATTGCACTAAGTGCTCTACTTAGTGCAAAAACAGTTATGGGACTAAATCAATCTATGAATAAAAACATTGCAGTTGAAAATGCACACTGGAGCTGTTTTGAACAAGCTCTTAAAGATATAGCAGGTCAACAGAGTTACATAGGAAATGTAAAAAAAGATTTCAGAAAAGATTTTGAAAAAGATTTCATAGGGTTTCAGACAAAATACTTTGAATTTTCAACTCACAAATGTGAAGAGAGAGGTGAAGATGGATTTGTATGTCAGGTTAATGCCAATATAAATGTAGAAAAAATCAGAGCCTTTATGAGCCAAAAAGCAAACAGTTCAAAAACTATGGGTAAAAATAGAATGGGCAATTTGAAAATTGCCTTAGTAGATAACCTAGATACTGATAGCAGTAAGGATTTTGTTACCTTTATTCAGTCAAGCCTGAATGATTCTGGACACTCTTTATTTGTTCTACCCAAGGGTTCTCTTGTTGGCTCTAAAGGAAATAAATGTAAGGCTATTGAAGAGCAGTACAACACTTATAAGAAAAAAGGCAACTCATATAAAAGTGCTGTAAAAGCTGCCAAAAAGAAGCTTGATGAGTGTAAAGAGAATAAAGATGTTCAGTACTCATTTGAATTAGAAAAGATTGACTTGGATCTTGCGGGAAAAACTACTTCAAATGAGGTACAAGGGAGTCTTAACTATAGAATACATATGCTTAACACTCAAACAGGAAAGAGAGACTATGCTATTAAGTCTTCTCTAATAAGAAGTGTTGCACAGAATGAGAAAGCTTTAAAATTTAAACTTTTTGAGATTGGCGGGAAGAATGTATCTAAAGAGATCACCAGCAACATCTTAAACAGCATCACCAAAAAAGAAGATACAAAGAAATTTTCTAAATTTAATAAAAATGAATACATGTATACTGTTATTATGCGTGGTCTTACAAATGACAGAGGTGACAGAGCAAAAATAAAAATTGTTAAAGACACTGTTGCAAGTGTAGGTGTTAAACTTAGAAAGAACAGATCTGAGAGTACAGATTTTGAACAGGTGTATAACTTTGGTTCAGACGAAGAGATTGATATAGAAAACTTAAAATACGAGCTATATGACTTAGCTGATAGTATTGAGATCCCTATTCAGGTCACAGATGAGTCAGACACTATACTAACAGTACAATTTCAATAAAGGATTCTATTATGAAAAAATTATTTTTACTTACCTGGGCATTCGTTATTCTATTTTCAGGATGTGCTTCCAGTGCTCCACAGGTTACTAAGGTAAATGAGATAGATTATCCAGAGGGTATAAGTGTTATTGTCTATAACACTGCACTAAAAAAGAACATAGAAATTGCCAACGCCAGACTCATTAATGGTAAATATAAAAAAGAGGCTCAATTAATTATTCATAATAACAATAGTGATGTTAACTTAAATATCTCTATTGGATCAGAATGGACTGATAGCAGAGGAAAGATACAGCTAGATAGAAATATAGCAAAAAGAGTTAAACTTAGGCCACACACAGCAACTCGTGTTGTCTTAAGTGCTCCAAACTATAAAGCAAAAGATGTATTAATTAATATCGAATGTGGTAACAACTGTATTGAAAAAATTGAAAAAATAAAGAAAACTGACGCCACTTACTAGAAAAAAGGTTAAAAATGAAAAAATTATTAATTTTAACTCTGTTTATCTCTTGCTTGACGCTTCAAGCAGATAACACAAGTAGCAATACTTTAGACAGTTATACAGATGAAGTGGTTATCAATAACATTCCACTATCTTACAATATTGAGATACTTGGGTCTAATTCTCGTTTTGTAGCTGACTTATTAGATGCAAGAGTAAGTATAAGAAATAAGGACAGACATCAACACAACTTGGAATATAAATTCATATGGTATGATGTAGGTGGGTTTGAGATGGCTAAGCAGTACTCTAAATGGAAAAAAGTAGCAATTGACTCTAAAGATACAATAGTTCTAAAAAGCCTAGCAATTACTCCAAAAATAGACTCTTTTAAGGTCTACATTAGAGGGATAAGCAATTAGTAAATTTTTTCTATTTTTACTTATAAACACTATTATATATGCTCAAGATTTGCAAAAAGGTTTTCTTGAACTCCAAGAGAATAAAATCTTACTAATAGAGCTTGCTCAAAATAATAGAAGTAAAGAGTTTAAATCTCAACTAAAAACTGTTGATGATATAGACTTTAAAGATGCTAATGAAGAGACACTACTATTTCATGCAGTAAAAGGAAACAGTTACAATATTGTAAAGATCTTAATAAATAATGATGCCGACATTAATCATAGAAATATAGATGATGAAACTGCAATATTTGGTGCTGTAAAAAACAACTATGCAGATATTGTTGACATACTTCTTGAGTATGGAGCTGATGTAAATATAGTAGATAACCGTGACTATTCTATAAAGTGGTATGCTTATGAGTCTAATGCTCTAGAGTCCATAGAGGTTATGAAAAGATATGGCATTACAGACAAAAGAAACAAAGTAGATAAGTTTGAACTGTTTATTAAAAACTTCAACAAAGATCCTATAGATGAGATGTAAAATTAATATATTAACTGTAAGTCTACTTCTCTTACTAATTAGTGGCTGTAAAGAGGTGGCTCCTAAACCTGTAGTTGAGCAGAAAAAACAGTATGTCACTCAAACTGTAACAGCTAATCATTATAAGATTAATGAATTTCGAAGAATGATGGAAAAAGAAAATATTGAGCCTATCTATATCTTCATTAACTTTAGTTCAAGATCTGAAGTTCCAACAACTGATATGCCAAATATTAAAAAAATGACTCATAGCCTACTTTCTGATTTTGGAGAGAAGGTTCATGTAGTAACTTCTGCTGCAAAAATAAATGAATATGCTAATAATAGTTCTACTGCTCATAGAGTCTATATCTTAGATGGAGCTATCACTACCTACGATCAAGGAATATTATCTCAGAGCTCATCAACAAACTTAAGTCTGCGTCTTGGTGAAGATGATAAAAAAGTAAAAAATAGAGACCGTTTTAAAAACAAGACTAAAGAGTCTCAACTTATTGGTGATATGTATCTAAAACAGAACCATCTCATTAAGCATAAAACAACTAGCAGCATAATAATTCGTGAGACAAATAAAGGCTACGATTTTGGACTAAACCTTCACGGTTTATCATTAGGAATAAGTAGTTATAAAAATCTAAAAGATGGTTTAGGCCTCTCTGTTCGTAAGCTTGTTGAAGGAAGTTTAATAGACTTGGTAGCAAAAGCAATTGGGGTCAAAAGTTTTCAAGTTATGCCAGAGGTCCAAGCAGAAAAATTGGCAAAAAAACCGACTCACTTAAGTAATTATGATTTTTGTAGTGATATGAATAGAATAGTCTTATATGTACATCCTCTACAAGATATTAAATTTAAATCTTTTGGAATGAGTTTTGAGAGTGAAAAAAACAAACTTCTATGTCTAAAAGACCTCTACGATAAAGCCAAAGATAAAAAGTATATTATTAAACTAAAAAGCATGATGAGAGATAACTTGGATATGACAACTGCTCATAGAAATGCACAGTTTATTAGACGAGAGATATCTAAGATTGGCATACCCAGAAATATGCTGATTATGGAAAATAAATATGTTGATGACGGCTGTGACAAAACTGATGATTACTGTAAATTTATAAAAAATAGAGTTGAAATTGAAAAGATAATGGTTAAATAAAAATGATAAAGCTTACACTCATCTTATTACTACTTTTACAAACTCTATACTCAGAAGATTTTGGCAGTGTAAACAGTAATTACAAACAAGTGCGAATTAAATCTAAGGCAAAAAAGCACTCTTCAAATAGCAGAATTTGCAATGTTTACATAGAAATAGATGGAAATAATGACTGGAATGAGCACAAAAATAAGTTACATGAAGATATAAATGAGTGTAGTCCCAAAACAAAAAAATATGTCATTTATAAGATAATTAAAAACGTAAATACTGACTGGAGAAGAACATCAGCTAACAATAGCTCAGACTGTGAATTTGATATAAACTTGGGTATTTTTGTTGACCAAAACTCAGATATTGATATTGAGATTCACACTGTTGTAAAAAACAGTACTCTTAAAGATGGTTACTCTAAACAAAAGACAAATACAGGTGTTGTAACCAAAAGTAGTTCAGGCTATGGAAATTTTACTGATGGTGCAGAATATAAATCAAATACAATAATCCAAAACAGTGAAGTTGGAAATAACGGTTTTGTCGAAGAGATTGGCATGGACATGGCCAAAGATTTTTTACAAAATGACAGTGACAACCCTTTAAACTAAGGGTATCACAACTCGAGGAGAGAAAATGAAAAAATCTATACTTAGCTTAAGTTTATTAGCAAGTGTAATCTTTGTAGGATGTGCACCAACACCTACAGTTGTTCATCAAGAACAATCAATTAGTTCTGTGCATACAAAAGAGTACAATCAAATATCACAGTTTGCACAGAAGCTAAACAGAAGCAATGTAGAGACTATATATATCTATATTGATAAGGACGGTTCTCGTAATATGGCTGGTTCTGGAGCTGGTGAATTACCTCCAAAGGTAAGAACACTGCTTACAAGTATACTTAGTGATTTTGGACAAAAAGTACAAGTAGTAGATAGTTTTGCTACTGCAGTTAGTATGTTACAAGACCCGGAAATAGCGTCTCAAGTCTATGTTTTAGATGGTGCTATTACAAGATATGATAAAGATATTATGAGTCAATCATCAGGCTTTGATTTTGGTTTTGATTTTGGTAGCGGGGAGGGTGAAGGTAGTTCTGATAGTGACTTTAAAGATAAAGATAAACTCTCAATTTTGGGTATAGATTTCTACCTACGCCAAGGTGGCTTTATTGCATATAAAACCTCTAGTCAAATTGATTTAAGAACAACAACTCGTGGTTACAGTTTTGGAGTATCCATTAATAAAGGTGGAATCGGTATGAGTGGTTATAAAACAATTAAAGATGGAGTTGGTCTTTCTGTTAGAAAACTACTACAAGCAAGTATGTATGATTTAATTCAGCAAGTGTCTTTAAATAAGAGGTAGGTTCGCCTCTTATTTAATATTTAGTGTGCACCTAGAACAACACCAGTATTACCAACTACTATTGCATTTCTATCAATTTCAGTATCAGTATCTATAGTAGAATTACTAATTTCAACTTCTTCACCAACAGCTACAATACCAGTATTACCAACTACAATCGCATCCTTACCAATTTTAGTTTTAGTTTTTAATGTTGAGTTATCTACTGTAACTTTTGCTTTTTTTGACATTGCAACCTTTGCGTCAGCTTCAATTTTAGTTTTCATGACATCAGTAACAGCCCCCACCATATCTTGAGCGTATACTGAACTTGTTAAAGCAACTGTTGCAGCTAGTAAAATAACTTTTTTCATTCTAATCCTTTAAAATTAATACATATAATAATATCTAACATCATCTTAAATTTTACATTAACAATTAAGAAACATCACCAAATTACAATTTATAGTTACCTAT
>JAYEKO010000020.1:0-21581 GCA_034661055.1 Campylobacterota bacterium | reverse complement strand
TATATTTACTATAAACAGTAGAAGTAAAAAAATAAAACCTACACCTATCCAAAAAACTGTATCAATATTAGCGTTATCAAAGCGCTTAATTAAGCTCCCAACACTAACTACCAAAATACCAAATGCTATGCTCATTGCTATTCTTAAGGTGTTCAATATCTCTTTTACTTCATCAATTCTTCCCATAAGAAATTATATCATAATAATTTAGATGGTAATTTTGTGATTATTATTTATATTTATCACCTGACCCCTTAGCTCTCTTAGCTCAGCTATGGAGATGAGATGCATTAAAATTGATGCTCTAGAGTTCTGCTCATCTTCTAATGCTGCAATAACAGAACCTTTCTCTTTTACAATTGTTTCAATAAAGTTTATTTTTTTTTCAATAATTTTAATACGCTCAAGAGCTTTAGTGCTAAACATAAATTAAATCTTTAATAATTTCATTTTTCATACTAGAGTCACTTTCTAAATCAAAGACATCACTATTTCGATGAAACTTTTTTCTTATTAAACTTTTTATTTTGGAAACTTCATTAAAATAGTCATAAGCCGTTCTTGTTTTTAAGTAACCACTCTCTTTTTTAATGGCAATATCGATGTCACTATAGACACCTGCTTCATCTCTTGCAAAGCTGCCAAAGAGTCCAATAGTTGAGATTCCATTAGCCACAAGCTCTGTTTTAATCTCTTTTAAGAAGCTAATTATATTTGATTTGTCTATTTTCACTGTTTAATCTTTATGCAATATATGTTGTAAATTATATCACAATAAATTACATGTAAATTTTGTGATAATTATTAATATTTATCACCTGACCCCTTAGCCTGACCCCTTAGCCCTTGTGGTTATGTGGTTTGAAGGTGGCGACTGACCCCTTAATCTAACGTGCAGTACTAGGCTTTACTCTTCGGAAAGCTTCTCAATACTATAAAAAAACAAGGTAAAGAAAAGCACTCCTACTACTACAAGAGCTATAGTTGGTAATGACATTATAAATCCTTTATCTCTTTTGTTTTCGATGAAATTTTTTTAACGATAAATAAAATAACTATTAAGTTTAAAATTGAAGCCATTATGCTAATCCAAAATAATTCAGTAAAACTTTCTGCATCATAAAGTGTAACTATTTTTCCAACAATTAAAATAAAAATACCAAATGCCAAACTCATTGCAACACGCAAAGTATTCAATATTTCTTTTACTTCATCAATTCTTCCCATAAGTAATTATATCATAAAAAATTACATGCACGTTTTGTGATAATCATTTATATTTATTACCCCTTAGCCCTCTTAGCCTTTCTCTACGCGTGGATGTCTTGGCATTATGCACTCATTTTCAAATGTCTGTTTTGAACTTCATAGTAATGCACAAGGTAGGTCAATATCTCTACATAGTTTTCTGTATCGTAAAAGGAAATCATTTTACTGTTGAATTCAAGTCTGTCTTTGGCTTTAATGTTGAGAATTGGTAGACCTGCATGTAGTAAGATCCCATTCATTATTAATCTTGAAACTCTCTTATTGCCGTCAAAAAAAAACTGTGTTCTTGCTCCAAAAAGAAAATAACTTAGTGCTTTTAAAATAGGGTCGTGGATTAATTTTAGTGCTTTAATCCCATTCTTGAATAGGGCATCTAAATCTTGAAATTTTGGCGGAAGATAGTCAGTTCCACCAATATTTACATTGCCATCTCTAAAGACTCCCCATGAGAGCGCTTCTTCTTGAGCTACTTTTACATGTAATTTGCAAAGTGTCTCTTTGTTTAAGTCAAATGTAGATGCTTCAAGCATAGTAAACAGAAGTTCAACACTACGATTTTGATTTAAAATTTGCTGTTCATCAGTAAGTTTATGTCCACCAACGGTAATACCTTCAAGTAGTGTCTGAACTTCAGGGTATGTCATGGCATTACCTTCTAAAGCAGAGGTATTATATACAAAGTCAATTTTGTCTTTTTTAGCCATCATAATAAAATATTTTTGATCTTGTTTGAAATGTTGTGTTACTGTAGATAAGTTGTTTATTTCGTTAGGGTTAATCATGTAAAACCTCTTAAAATTATAATAAAAAGTATAACATATTATTTATATTTATCACCTGACCCCTTGGCATTTTATTTATATTTATCACCTGACCCCTTGGCATGCTTGGCATGTTGGCATGACCCCTTGGCATTGAAGTGGTGTTTAAGTTATGGTAAGCATTCTCAAGCTGGAGCTTACAAGTGGGTGAATTAAGAAGCACTCTTCAATATAACAGGCAAGTCTATTTCATGAGAATTTGTTTTAACATTTAAAATTTCAACAGCAACTACTTCGTCATCTTTATTGTAGTCGATAATTACGTTATTTTCTTTCTCTTCGCTTTCAATTATGGTATCTTCAGAAAATTTAACATAAATACTGTCCGTTTCACTATTGTAATGAATTTTCATTTACATCCTCTCTTTCTCATATTACGATCAAAATAGACCGTAATGACTACCATAGATATTGGGTTAAGCACAACTTTTAAACATCTATGATTATTCTCAGCTATCATTGCAAAATAATGTATCTCATTAACTGCAATGGTATGCTTACAAGAAGGGTTTTTATAAACTTCTTCAACCCACTCTCGTTTTATATTTCGAGAATACATTACATCCATCGCATGTCTGCTTAGGTTATAGTCCATTGACAAATTATATCATAAAAAATTACATGGTAATTTTGTGGTGATTATTTATATTTATCACTGACCCCTTAGCTTTCACAAACAAGGAGGAGGGAGTTATGTTACTCAGTTATCTCTTTACAGTAATCAGCAGATCGTACGCAGGTAAAAGTGCCATTGCTTTGAAAATAGGTAAAGTAGACAGGAGTGCTGTCAACAGTAAATGTGTAAGCTTCGGTACCACCAGAGGCCATTGTTCCGCCTTTGACCCATTTTCCTGAAGTGTTGGAAGAAATTTTTGCATAGGTAAAGAGTTTGCTTGTGCCATCTCCGTCAAAGAGACTTTGACCATTTCCAGTGCCCCCTGTGCTTAATGTGGAGATAAAGCTATTGCTGCCTCTCATCAGACGTTTCTGACGTTCATTTAAAATGGAAGAACGAAGAGCCATGACATCTGCTTTGGCGCTGGAAATTTGAGCTGAAATAACAGAGCTACCTACTTTAGGAAGTGCAATGGCAGCTAAAATACCTATGACCACAATAACAAAGATAAGTTCAGTAATGGTAAAAGCGTTTCGGAGTTTCATTGTGTTGCCTTGAAGTAGCTATTTTAAAGGTATCTTTTAGAGATACTTTTAAGATAACTGCTGTGTCTGCATTCCCAAGCTGGAGCTTGGGAATGAGTAAAAAACGATTAGATATTCTTTTAATTATGGATTGTACGACCAAACTGGAGCAGTTGTTGCATTTCCGTCATTATCCATTGTAACGCTTCCGTAAGTACCAGCAGTCCCTGTGCCGTTTTCATGTGGAATTACACCACATTTTGTAGTATTATAATCAGGAAAATGCGTTGAACCTATAGCTGCAATATCTGTAGCATCAATTGCTCCACCGCTTCCAGATGCTATAGATTGTGCCCATAATGTCGGCCCGATTGTTCTGTTTAGCGTACCAACAGCAGACTTACAGTTACCAGCCTCTGCTTGCTCAGAAACACCAATAAATTTAGGAAGCGCCACCGCTGCCAAAATACCTAAAATAACAATAACAAAGATCAATTCGATCATAGTAAAACCTGAACGTTTCATGTCTTACTCCTTGAGTAATTAAAATTCAGTTACGCTTGTAACCTTAAAAAGCAGTGTACGCCTGTTTGGCTTAGAGGTAGATTAAAGATTTTTGTTAGTTTTTGGGGTTTAGCGGTTTGGTGTTGTGCTAAGGTGGGACACAGCTTTAATTTTGCGTGGCAAAATTTAACCAATGTCCCAGCATCTTGTCTTGTACGTAAAAATATGAGAAGTTAGCAGATGGTTTCAAGAAAGTTATTGAGTTTTTTCTGATCATTAAGGCTCAAAGTACCTAGTTTTGAAAGAACTGAGCTATTTTCAATAGTTGCAACAGAAGCTTTGAAGAGAGACTGTTTTAGTAGTCCACAACTTTTCCAATCAGATATTATAGGTTCAAATAGGAGTTTAGAAGATACTTGACTAGAGATTGCTAGAATAAGCAGAACCTCTCTACCATCTGAGTTTAATGTATCAGATGAGATAATGACAGCAGGACGTGCTTTGTACTTTAAGCTACTTGCAAATGGAAACTTAACAACAAAACATCAAATTTACTTAAGGAATTGGTCATAAATCTCATCTTCTTTATTGTTCCAAGCCTTCTCAAGTGATTTATTCGATAGTCTTACAAAGTCAGATGTTTCATTATTTTTGGTTTCTATATGATAACTTTGAATGACATCTTCCTTTAAATTTTTTAGCATACTCAAAATAAAGTCAAGCTTATTGTCTTGAACGTCTAAAATTACTGTTTTCATCATTTTACCTCATCTTTTATTGAGATTAATTATATCATAAACTATGAAAAATCTTTTTCCCAAAAAAACTCAATTCTATTTATAGCATCTCATAGATATTTTTTCGATGACCTACTTTAACAATGTAGAGTGTTAATATATTGTCCTCTATGGTATAAAGTATTCTGTAGTTACCAACTCGAACACGGTATTTTTCATCTCCACTAAGTTTTTTACAGCCATGAGGTCTTGGTGTTTCAGATAAGAGCTGAATCTGCTCTACAATCCGAACTAACACTTTTTGAGGAAGTTTAGAAATCTCTTTAGCGGCAGATTTTTTAATCTCTATTTTATAATTTGCCATCAGTTTCTAACTGTTTTAATAAAGATTCAAAACTAATACTCTTTTCATTTTTTCTTTCATCAAATGCTCTTAAGTCTTCACTGTCCTCACGAAAAGCATCACTGATAATACTATTAGGTAGTACGAAGTCTTTTTCCCAAAAAAACTCAATCCATTCGGTCGCCTCTTTTAGCTTATAGTCACTTTGAATGCTAGCGGTAGGTTTATAAAAAAGAGAAGCTGATTTAAAAGTAATGTCGGGGTAAAGCGTTTGCAAAGAACTCAGTACCTGCTTTAAGGTGTCACCGCTGTCAACAATGTCATCAACGACAAGGACCCTTTCACAACCATTTAAATCACAATCTACATGTAGATTTAGCGTGTCACGTTTATGTTGTTCATCATAGCTTTCGACACGAATACTTTGCAGGTTACGAATTTTTAATGCATAGGCTAATATCTGAGAGAGCATTAACCCACCGCGAGCAATTCCTAAAATAGTGTCGGGTTCAAATGAGCGACATTGCTGTGCTAAGGCTAAAGTGTCATCTCTGAATTCTTGGTAATCATAATAATACATAAGAGAAATTATAGTAGAGTTATACTAGAATCCATCTTATGAAAATGAAACAGACTTTTTTAACACTGCTATTAACCCTTTTGATTTCAGGATGTATAGGCACTACCAAGCCTAAGATTGAGTCGTGGTATTACACACCACCGCGTGACACTGCTACTACACTTTACGGTGTAGGTGATGGAGCTAGTTTTAAGTCGGCAAAAGTGGATGCACTTGCGTCTATTTCAAGTAACTTAAGTGTAACACTCCAAAGTAACTATGAAAAAAGTGATCAAGCTGTTCGTAGTGATGGTAGCGAGAGAACCCTTCAAGAGATTCGCCATACCATTAAAACCCAAGCTAAAAAAATAAGCTTTAGTAAAGTTGACATTATTAAAGAACAGGTTATTGAGAAGCGAGTGTATCTGCTTGTGAGTGTCAATAGAGCTAGACTCTATGCAGAGCATCAACGTAAACTGGATGCTCAGATGCAAAAAATAGAGCGCGATATTACTGCAAGTCAGTCTCTAAGTTCACTAGAGCGTTTTATTGCACTAAAACAATTTCATGATACTTCAAGTACACTTATTGCCACTGTTGCGGTTCTGCGTGCTATTAACTCACGCAGAGACTTAAGTAACTATGAGAATACTATTGCTAAGTATGAGAAAGCCTATTTGAAATCTAAGAGCAGTTTGAAATTACATGTAAAAAGCTCTAGGGAATCTCAGATGTTTAAGTTAGCTCTACAAAAATCACTAATGAATATGGGCGTTAAACTTGTTCAAGATGGAGCTGATGGAGTTGTTGAGTTAAAGTTTAATTCTAAAAAAGAGAGACTTATGGGCTATAATATTGAAAAATGTTTTTTACATGTAAAACTTAGCAATAGTCAAAAAAGTATTATTGCTTCAAAAGATTATGTTGTTGTCGGAAAGTCTAAAATAGATTTTTCACAATCACACCACAATTGTGTGACAAAATTTAGTACTCGCATTGATAATGAGGGTCTCTTTGAAAGTTTAGGAATTTAAGTTGAAACTATTTCTGTTTATGGGTACTGTTGCTGCCTTATTCATACTAAGTGGCTGTGCTGCCAAAATTGGTGACTTAAATAAGTATGCACCCACTCCGATGCGAGATACTGAGGTTATGCCAAGTAGTAGTGAGATGAAAGAGGCTAAGACTAAAGTTATTCTCATTAAGATGAAAAATGGAAGTGTTAGAAATGCCAGAGAAGCCAACTTGGCACAAACACTTAATGCAGCGCTTTTAAATGCACTCTCTGGTGATGGCAGTGTTGAGGTTATTGACAGAGAGATTGACTCATACTTAAGCAGTGAAGTGAAATTTTCAGAACTAAGTTCTGAGAAAGATATTTACAGTGATGATATGCGTATTGCATCCTATGCGATTAGGGGTGAGATTAGCAGTGCGAGTTTCTCGTCACGCTATGTGGCTGAAGATGTCTGGTATGACAAAAAGGGCAAAGCCCATTATGAGCCGGCCTACTATGTTTACACTGCTGCTGTTGAGGGGATTTTAAATATATATGAGATTCCATCAATGCGTATTTTAAAAACCATTAAACTTTATGGCAGTGACAGTTACTCTGAAGAAGCCCGACGTCAAAAACGTTTTGATGCAGCACTCATTCAAAAAGCTGGAAAGAGTGCACTTAGAAGTGGGCGTAGGCAATTTAAGAACTTTTTTGCACCAAAAGGGTATATTCTTCGTAAGCGTGTTGATGATGATGAGCAGATTTTTGAAGTGACTCTTGGGGGCGCAGAGGGACTGTATCATGGAAATGATGTCCGTATTTACCGAAAACAGTATATTGAAAATCCTATTAGTCAAGAAAAAAAGATTCAAGAGATTGTTATTGCCAAGGGTACTGTAAGCGAGATTATTCATGAGCACAATGCGTGGATTATTATTGATGAAGATGATGTAAACTCAGGTTATGAAGTCCGTCTAGGTGACTACATTAAAAAACGACATTAAAAATTGAAGGAAGAGAAATGAGAAAATATAGAGATTGTTTGGTTGTAGCAATGATGGCGGGTGCATTACTCTTTACAGGGTGTAGCGATAAAGACCCAGAGGTTGAGGCTAATGAAGATTTTGAATGTCGAATAGCTGGAGCATTAGCTCCAACATGGACGTGTGGAAGTAGCAATATAGACGGTTATATTACTGCTGTGGGATCAGCCCCACTAAGTAAGATTGGACATGGATTTTCACGTCGTGAAGCCTTGGCAAATGGACGTTCAAATTTATCACAGCAGATAGAGACATTGGTTAAAGACAAGGTCGAGACCTTTGCACGTTCTACCGGAATTGGTGGGGATGAAGTGGCGGACAAAGTTTCCACTCAGGTCTCAAAGCAGGTGGCTAAAGTGACACTTAAAGGTTCAAAACAGATTAAATACTGGGAGAACCCAAGTAACAGTGATATCTATCTTTTAGTCAGTATCTCTCAAGGTGAGCTTAATCAGGAGATTAAAAATCAGGTAGTATCTAGCTACAAAAACAGTGATGCTCTATGGCAACAGTTTCAGTCTAAAAATGCTTTGGAATCTTTAGAAAAAGAGTTTCAAAGTCAATAAAAAGTGAGATGAAATTTCTCACTTTTATAATCTCGCTATAATTCTACTAATAAAAATATCTACTTACAAAGAAAATTATGAAAAAACTAGCCATTATCGGTAAGCCTAATGTTGGAAAAAGCTCTTTTTTTAACAGAATATTACGAGAGCGTGATGCCATTACATCAGAACAAGCAGGTACTACACGCGACATTAAGCGTCGTTATGCGACCATTATTAACAAACGTGTTGAGATTCTTGATACGGGCGGACTAGATCAGGGGTGTGAACTTTTTGACAAGATTAAAGAGAAGTCTATAAAAGCGGCTCATGAAGCCGACATTATTTTGTATATGGTAGATGGAAAAAGTCTGCCAGAGATGGATGACAAAAAATTCTTTTATGAACTAGAGACTATGGGCAAGACAGTAGCTTTGGTTGTCAACAAGATTGATAATGACAAGATGAAAGAGAAGCTGTGGGAGTATTATGAGTTTGGAACTGATGATATTTTTGGCATTTCAATCTCACACAATCGTGGTGTTAATGCCCTTTTGACTTGGATTAACGAGCAGCTTCCTGACTCTGACATTGTTACACTTGATGATGAAGGCAATGTTGTAGAGAATGTTGAAGAGGGTTTTGATGACAGCAGTGAAGAGTGTGCTCAAAACAGTGTAGAAAATGAGGTAGAACATTTTGAAATTGACGGGGAGCTCGGTAAAGAAGATTTTGATTTTTCTACTGAAAATCTTAAAGAAGATGATAATGGCTATTTTTATCCGCATGAAGATTATGCAGCACAACAAGAAGAGGGTGAAGAAGAGTTTTTCGATGAAGATGATGATGCTCTTGTAGATCTGGATGAGAAGAGACTCCAAGAGTTTAAAGTGGCTATTATTGGACGCGTTAATGTTGGAAAAAGCTCACTGCTAAATGCTTTAGTTGATGATGACCGCGCAGTAGTTAGTTCTGTTGCAGGAACAACGATTGATCCCATTGATGAGACGTTTACTTATGAAGATAAAAAAATTACCTTTGTTGATACCGCAGGGATTCGTAAGCGTGGTAAGATTTTAGGAATTGAGAAATTTGCTCTTATGCGTACTCAAAAACAGCTTGACAGTGCTGATATTGCTCTGCTTGTACTCGATGCCAGCGAGCCATTTTTAGACTTAGATGAGAAGATTGCAGGGCTTATTGATGAGAATCGTCTTGGCTGTATGATTATTTTAAATAAGTGGGATATTGCCAAGCGTGAAGATTATGACAAAATTATTCAAGAGGTGCGTGACCGTTTTAAATTTTTACATTATGCACCAATCATTACCGTCTCGGCGCAGTCAAAACAGCGTGTTAATAAGATTTTTGATAAGTTAGTAGAGATTAACGATAATTTCTCTCAAAGAATTCCAACCTCTAAAGTAAATGAGGTCATTGAGATGGCGATGCGCAGACATACTCTGCCTTCAATGCATGGACAGCGTATTCGTCTCTATTTTGCAACGCAGTATGAGACCCGACCGCCAAAAATTGCATTGGTGATGAATAAACCAAAAGGTTTGCATTTTACCTACAGACGTTACTTAACAAATAAGATGCGTGAAGCATTTAACTTTGAGGGAGTTCCAGTACTGTTTAAGGCAAAAGCTAAGAAAGAGCGAAAGCGTAAATAGGCTTTTTGTTCCCACGCTTGAGCTTGGGAACAAAGAAGTTAAAACGGCTTAACAATTACCATTGCAACAATAATAAGCATTAAAATTGTAGGAGCTTCATTATAAAACCTAAAAAATTTTCCACTTTTGTACGTATCATTTTCCAATAGCTTTTTACGAAACCATCCAAGAGAAAAGAAATATGCAATTAAAATAACTACAAAAAGTAGTTTGGTATGAAACCATCCACCTGTAGTAAAGATATTGGTTGGGTAGAGGTAAATTAGTGTTAAACCTGAGAGCAGAGTAGCCCAAAACGCAGGTACACCAATATACATGTAAATTTTATATTCCATAATTTTAACTACTTCTACAAACTCACCTTTTTGGGCATGTTCCGTATGATAGACAAATAAACGTGGTAGATAAAAAAGTACCGCAAACCATGAAACCATAGAAATAATGTGAAACCATGTCATCCATTCAAACATATAATACCTTTTCCATTATGGTGTCTATACAGTCTCTTCTACGAGTTCATCACCTTCAACTTCAAGGTTCTTAATAGAGTCACTTCCACGGTGTGTAACAATTTTGTCGTGAAGACGACGAAGTGCTTTGTTTGCTCTGTCAATTGCTAAATCAATGGCAGCATCTAAGTTGTCATCAGATTGGTTAATAACAACAGGAGAGTTGTGGGCAATACGAATGTCAAATTCAACATTAACACCCTTTTTCTCTTTTTGAATGATAGTATTTACAGTAGTAAGTTCAAGACCATATTTTGTAAAATTTTCAATTGCAGCATCAACGTGTGCTTTAGTATGGTCCGTTAGTGTTATGTCTTTAGTACGAATTTGAGTATTCATAATGTATCCTTTTATATTTTTACAAATATAACATAGCTAATCTTAAAAGATAGTAGGCTTTTTAGCTATAATTTGCTTAATTTACTAAAGGATTTTTTTTTGAGACTATTAACAGGTATTCAGCCTTCTGGTGATTTACACATTGGAAACTATTTTGGCTCAATTCGACCGATGATTGATGCGCAAGATGAGCATGAGATTTTTGCTTTTATTGCCAATTATCACGCCATGACCTCTATTGATGATGGAGTGCGTTTAGCAGAACTCACTATGCAAGCCGCAACGGATTTTTTGGCATTGGGAATGGACCCGCAAAAAAGTACGTTTTGGGTGCAATCTGATGTCAAAGAAGTTTTGGAACTCTACTGGGTGCTCTCTTCATTTACACCGATGGGACTGCTAGAGCGTGGACATAGCTATAAAGATAAAACGGCACGAGGTATTGCCTCAAATCATAATCTTTTTTCATACCCTGTGTTGATGGCAGCAGATATTTTACTGTTTAACTCGCAAATTGTTCCTGTTGGAAAAGATCAGATTCAGCATGTTGAGATGGCGCGTGATATTGCCATTAAGTTTAATAACGCTTATGGAGATATTTTTGTTATTCCAGAATATAGAGTCGATGACAATGTGAAGACTGTTCCAGGAGTTGATGGGGCTAAGATGAGTAAAAGTTACGGTAACACTGTTAATATTTTTGGTGAAGAGAAAAAGCAGCAAAAAGTGATTAAAAAAATTGTGACTGAAAACGTAGCGATGGAAGAGTCTAAAGAGTTTGAAAATTGTAATGTTTATAATATTGCAAAACTTTATCTAAATGAGAATGAGTGCTTAGATTTACAAGAGCGTTACAAAAGAGGTGGAGAAGGGCATGGCCATTTTAAACTCTATTTGGCTGAAATACTTTGGGACTATTATGCTCCGTATCGTAAAAAGCGTGAGCATTACTCTACGCATCAAGATGAGGTACGTGAAATCTTAGCTCATGGTGCAAGTAAAGCGAGTGCTGCATCGGCTGAAGTTATTGAAAAAGTCCGTAGCGTTACGGGAATTAAGTACTAAGAAAAACGATGATCAAAAAAATAGCTCTTGGTACTGTTGTTCTGCTTGTTATTGCGTTTAATGCTACGGTCATGTACATTGATGCACATATGTCCAAACGAGTCTCTACAGATGTTTACAGCAGCTGTCATAAAATCTGGGCGGCGCGAGGTCTTTATGAGGCTCGAGAAGAGCAGAACTCCCTTACTGCTATGAGACGGGCTTTTTCACAGGGTGCTAGTGGCGCAGAGGTGGATTTTCATTATGATGTTGAGATGAACCGCTATATTATATCTCATGATCACCCTAAAAAAGGGAGTGATGGTAAACTAATCTATACGCAAAAAGAGGGCGAACTGCTTACATTAGAGAAGTTTTTAAAAGAGGTGGGAGTTGGTCATTACTTCTGGTTGGACTATAAAAATCTGGATAAACTTAGTGTTAAACAGACAAAAAGTGCCATTAAAAGACTCTTAAAAATTACTAACTTTGATAACATAAGAGAACGACTCTATATTGAGGGTTCAAATCCTCTACGACTTCCTATGTACACCGATGCAGGTTTTAAAACTATTTTAGGAATTCATCCGCCTCATGCGAGTAATCCTTTTGCTTCTATTGTTGCAAATGGCTACAAGATTGCCTACTATTTTAAAAATATAACAGCACTCGCACTGCCTCGCGGACGCAAGGTAGAAGAGCCAATTTATGATACCAATTTAAGAGAACTTTATAAGGGAATTCCGCTCTTTTTATTTCATACTCCTGACGATAGAGCACTTTTAGATGAGCTAATGGCTAATGAGGATGTTCGTGTTGTTTTAGTAGGATTTGAGTTGAGCATTAACCGTTACCATATAAATACATGTAAGGAATAGACGTGAACGATTTTATACAACAAAGCATTAAAGCATCTATTGAAGCAAAAACAGAACTCTTGAGATGTTCTAAGACCATTCAAGCCATTCATGATGTGGCGGCTATTTGTCTGGGGCTATATCAGAATAATAAGAAATTATTACTTGCTGGTAATGGCGGTAGTGCCGCTGATGCACAGCATATTGCTGCAGAACTTGTTGGACGCTACGGTTTTGATAGACCCTCGTTAAGTGCTTTTGCGCTTACTACCGATACATCAGCCCTCACAGCTATTGGAAATGACTATGGGTATGACAAAATATTTTCACGTCAGTTAGAAGGTGTTGGGTGCAGTGGAGACATATTTATTGGTATCTCGACTTCAGGAAACTCTAAAAACTTAATCAATGCATTTGAAACTGCAAAAGAGAAGGGTATTGCTACCGTTGCACTTGTTGGTCGAGATGGTGGAGTTATGGCTGAGATGGCTGATTACAGCTTAGTAGTTCCATCAAGTGAGACACCACGTATTCAGGAGAGTCATATTTTAATAGGGCATATCATTTGTGACATTATTGAGAGAGAACTATTTGGCGATGGAATTTAGTAAGCCAGCTCTTTTTTTAGACCGTGACGGAGTTATTAACATTGAGAAAAACTACCTGCATAAAATAGAAGATGTAGAGTTTGTAGCGGGTATTTTTGAGTTATGTCGTTATTACCAAGAGTTAGGCTATTTAATTATTGTTGTTACCAATCAGTCAGGTATTGCCCGTGGAATGTATGGTGAGAAGGATTTTGAGATACTCTCTAATTGGATGATTGAGCAGTTTAAAAAAGAGCGTATTGAAATTACATGTATATTTCACTGTCCGCATCATCCAGACTTTTCAGGAGATTGTGAGTGCCGTAAACCTAAGCCTAAGATGCTCTTAGATGCACAAAAGAGCTATGATATAGATATGCAAAAATCTATGATGATTGGAGATAGTGAGCGTGATATTGAAGCGGCAATACGAGCAGGAGTAGGGCAGACAGTACTACTAACACAAAAGTCTGACATATCAAGTCAAGCAGATCATATAGTTCAGGAGTTACGATGTTTATTTTAAATACAGGTGGAACGTTTAATAAGCGTTATAATCCTACTACAGGAACGCTAGATGTCCCTTTTGATAATCGTGCCTTAGAGCAGATTGCTTCACGATTTACCTATAATTCTACTATTGCCGGTGCAGTTTATAAAGACAGTGTTGATTTTACGGGTGATGACAGAAAGATAATTGCCAATATTGTTATGGCATCAGATGAGAAAAAGATTGTCATTGTTCATGGAACTGATACAATGCATCTTAGTGCTGCATACTTTAGTGAGATTTTTGAAGATAGAGTCATTGTCTTTACGGGTGCTATGGTGCCGTATGAGATTGACAATGTTGAAGCAACGGCAAACTTTGCAATGGCACTCGGTTATGCTGAGGCACAGAGTGAAAATGGTGTTTATATCTGCATGCAGGGAGTTGTAGGAAGGCATGATAGTATTGAGAAAAATAGAGCATTAGGTAGGTTTGAATTTGTCCAAGGTTGAGTGTACTCACTGTCATTTAGAGTTTGATAAGTCGGTGATGATTGTTGAGGGAGAGCATTACTTCTGTTGTAATGGATGTCAAGGAGTCTTTCACCTCTTGAGTGATAGTGGACTTGACTCCTTTTATGATAAGGCAGCTAACACTAAACTTACCCCTCAAACAACTCAGTATGATGACAGTGAGAATTTTAATTCACCTGCCTTTTATGAGCGATTTGTCAGCACTAACAGTGAGGGTTTTGAGGAGGTCTCTTTAGTTATTGAAGGGATTCACTGTGCGGCATGTGTCTGGCTTAACGAGAAAGCACTGCACAAAATGGATGGTGTCATTGAAGCACATATTAACTACACAAATAATAAAGCACGTATTACTTGGGCTGATCACACTGTAAAACTATCCAATATTATTGATATGATTCGCGCTATTGGTTATAACGCCTTTCCGTATGATCCGAGTGCGCAAGAGGTGAGTGCTAACAGACAGCGTAAAGATTACTATCTTCGCATGGCCGTGGCTACATTTGCTTCTATGAATATTATGTGGATTGCTGTGGCACAGTATGCAGGGTATTTTACGGGGATTACTCAAGATATTAAGACCATTTTAAATGTAGCGGAGTGGACCTTAGCAACACCAGTACTTTTTTACAGTGGTTGGGTCTTTTTTAAAGGGGCTTATTTTGGCATAAAGAACCGTGTGGTCAATATGGACATCTTAGTGGCAACAGGGGCGCTTTTAACTTATCTATACTCTATTTATATTACCTTAGTGGAATATGGTGAGGCCTATTTTGATTCTGTGGCTATGATTATTACTTTTGTGCTTTTTGGAAAGTTTTTAGAGGTCTTAAGTAAAAAAAGTGCAGCAGATACTCTTGATGTTATTAGTAAGCATGTTCCTGCTGAGGTAAGTGTTATTAAAGATGGTGAGGTTTCTACATGTAATATTAATGATGTTGAAGTGGGTTCTGTTATCTTGCTAAAAGCAGGTGAAAAAGTAGCTATTGATGGGGTGGTTTATGAGGGTGAAGGGAGTATTGACGAGTCAAGTCTTACGGGAGAGTCTCATCCTATCTTTAAAAAAATAGGCGATACACTTGTAAGTGGAACAACCTCTATTGATGCGGTAATACAGTATAAAACCACAAAAGATTTTGCTCATTCAACCATCTCAAATCTTGTTGCACTACTAGAGAAATCTATGGCTAAAAAACCTAAGATTGAGCAGATGGCTAATCGTCTTTCAGAACATTTTTCTACAGCAATTTTATTGCTATCTTTTTTAACGTTTGTTGTTTGGTATTTCTGGCCCCATGACTTTGAGACCTCATTTATTGTTGGAATTTCTGTGATTGTCATTGCTTGTCCTTGTGCTTTAGCCTTAGCTACTCCAGTGGCAACGCTTGTCGGTTTAGGCCTTGGAGCAAGACGGGGTATTTTATTTAAAGAGGCGGCACAGTTAGAGACCATGGCAAAGGCAGATATTTTGGTGCTTGATAAAACGGGAACCATTACTAAAGGAACTCCTGAAGTAAACCATGTAAATTTATTTGAAGCGTTTGATGAGCAGCTTTTATTTTCACTTGTTAGCAGTTCAAATCATCCTATTGCGCAAGGTATTGCTAAATCTTTAAAAGTTGAAACGGCATTAAGTTTAAGTGATGTACAGCAGATTAATGCCCGTGGTATTAGTGCGACTATTAATACAAAAAACCTTCTTGGAGGCAGTGCTAAGTTAATGCAAGAGCATGGAATTGAAGCTAATTTTAAAAGCGAACATTCACTATTTTATTTTGCAATTGATAATAAAATACATGTAATTTATGAACTCAGTGACGTGGCAAAAGAGGACTCTTTTAAAGCAATTGAGAGTATTAAAAATAGTGGCATTGAAGTGGTGATGCTAACGGGTGATCATGCTGGTACGGCAGAAAAAATTGCTAAAGATGTTGGAATTTCAGAGGTGCATCACTCATTAACACCAGAAGATAAAGCAACTTTTGTGGCTAAGGCTCAAGATGATAACAAGGTAGTTGTTATGGCAGGTGATGGTGTTAATGATATTCTAGCTCTTGCAAATGCCAACATAGGAATTGCTATGGGTAGCGGTAGTGATATTGCTATTGATGTCAGTGATGTAGTACTTTTAGGTGATAATTTAACAGCTCTTGACGAGGCGTTACGGATTTCAAAAACGACCTATAGGCTAATTAGACAGAATCTAGGAATTTCACTGGTCTATAATGCCATAACCATTCCATTGGCAATGGCAGGATTTATTATTCCACTTATTGCTGCTATTTCAATGTCGGTAAGTTCTCTGTTAGTGGTAGGAAATTCAATGCGTATTCGGTGGAGCGCAATTAAGTAAAGGTAAAAAATGGATAGTTGGGTTGTAGCGATGATGCTTGGTGCATCACTTGTTTTAGGTGGTATTGCACTTATTGCATTTTTATGGGGAATTAAAAGTGGACAGTTTGATGATAAAGAGAAGTTTTTAAATTCAGCACTCTATGATGATGAGTCTGAGTTAAATGATGCAGTAGAGCAAGAACGTAAAAAGAAAAAGTTACAAGAGAAAAATTACAGACCAGAGTAAAGAAGTTAACGTAAGAAGTTCTCACCGCCTAAGCAGTGAGAAAAGATCTAATTAAAGACCTTTGATATAAGCAGCAACTGCTTCTAAATCAGCGTCAGAGTAAGAAGCTACTTGACCTTTCATTAGTGCACCCATACCTGCTTTGTTAGTAGTACCAGCTTTGTAACCTTTAAGGTCAGCTAAAGTATCAACACCTGTAATAACAGCTGATTTTCCAAGAGCTTTTTTCTCACCTTTAGCACCGTGACATGCTGCACATTTTTTGTAAAGAGCTGCACCGTCAGCTGCCATAAGACCTACACTAGCTACTAGTAAAGAAAGAGCGATTTTTTTCATTGAATTCTCCATTTTGAATTAATTTCGTACAGATTATAGTCTCTGCAATCTTAAAAGTACATGATATAAATCAACTTACCTTATTATTAGTTGTCATCTGCTACAATAAATCACTTTCTTTTAAAGATATAAAATGATAGAAATTTTTAAAAATAAAAAGCCCAATATTTTAGTTGTTGGGGACCTAATGATAGATCACTATTTATGGGGAGGGTGTGAGCGTATTTCACCTGAAGCCCCTGTGCAGGTGGTTGATATTAAAAAAGAGACCACACTGCTTGGTGGTGCAGGAAATGTTTTAAATAACCTTTTGGCACTTGGAAGCAATGTGAGTGTCGCAGGTGTTATTGGCGATGATGATAATGGCAGACAGCTCTCAATAATGCTTAAATCTGTCGGTATTAAAACAGAAGCACTCTTAATACAAAGAGGGCGACTTACGAGTAAAAAAAGTCGCGTAATAGCATCTAATCAGCAGGTACTGCGTTATGATAAAGAGAGTAAAGATGCTATTGATGATGCTATGGCGCAGCGCATTATAGATGCCGTCAAAAAAGATCTTTTTCTCTACGATATGATTATTCTTTCTGACTATGCCAAGGGAGTTATTACCCCATTTTTAGCTCAAGGTATTATTGCTTTAGCAAAAGAGCAGAATAAAAAAGTTTTGGTTGACCCAAAAGGGAGTGATTTTAAAAAATATGAGGGGGCTTATCTTCTAACTCCCAATAAAAAAGAGGCAGTGCTTGCTACTGGTATTGATATTGTAGATGACAGTTCTTTAGAGAGAGCACTGTTAAATCTTAAAAATACATGTAAATTGCACACCTCTATGATAACACTTTCAGAAGACGGTATAGCACTTTTTGATGAGAGTATGCGCCAATTTGCTACCGTAGCACAAGAAGTTTATGATGTTACTGGAGCAGGAGATACTGTCATTGCCTCACTCGCTTTTTCCATAGCTTGTGGTGTAGATATTGACACCACAGCAAAGTTCTCAAACTATGCAGCGGCAGTAGTTGTAGGGAAAATTGGTTCGGCAACGGCAACGCTTGATGAGATTGAAATGTATGCCTCAAGTCTGCATCAGAGCAGTTCAGATGCTCATATTAAAACGTTTGATGAGATTGATGTTATTGTCAAGCGTGCTAAAGAACATGGACAACGTGTGGTTTTTACCAATGGCTGTTTTGACATTTTACATGTAGGACATGTCAAGTACCTTCAAGAGGCAAAAAGTTACGGAGATGTCTTAATTATTGGGCTTAATTCTGATGCGTCTGTGAGTGCGCTAAAAGGTCCAACACGTCCTATTAACTCTGAAGATGATCGAGCCTATATTTTGGCGGCACTTGAAGCGGTGGATTATGTGGTTAAGTTTTCAGATGATACACCGTATGAACTAATAAAAATGATTGCACCTGACACTTTGGTAAAAGGCGGTGATTACGAAGGTAAAGAGGTTGTAGGAACACAATTTGCTAGTGAACTTAAACTTGTACAGTTCGTTGAGGGCAAAAGTACAACAAAAACAATTCTTAAAATAGAGGGAAACAGATGTTAAAAAAACTAGGACTTGTAGCTTTGAGTGCAGTGAGTGCATTGGCGATGCATACGGGCGAAATTAATATTAATAATGAAGATATTGAAGTAGCAGTTAAATTTGATATGGGGCAGTATAACTCTGAACTAGATGTTGACTCTACATTTGTAGGTCTGCGTTACATTTCAGCAGAGAATAGACATGACTCTGACGGACTCATTGAACTCTCATATTTAATGAAAAAACCTTTAGAGGCTCAAAGAGATTTTAGCGTTGGCATTGGTTTCAAGCTTGATTACAGCTCTGTAGGCAGCAACGACTTTTTAGCACTTCCACTTGGTCTTGAGGCAGGCTATAAGTTACCGTTAGACTCAAGTATTGTTCCCATCTATGTAGGCGCTCAGTTCTACTATGCACCATCAGTACTTAGTTTTCAAGACTCTCATAACTATGTAGAGTTTAAAGTTAATGCTGATATTGAAGTGATTGAGAGAGGACTAGTTACGGTTGGTTACCGCCACATAGATACTAATTACGAAGCTGCAGATGTGGAGTTTAACAGTGCTGCATTTATCGGTTTTAAGTTCGTTTTTTAATTACATGTAAATTAGGGTTGAAGTTTGGAGAGATAGGTGTTATTTAATAGTTATGAATTTATTTTCTTTTTCTTACCTTTTAGTTTTTTTATCTACTTCTATCTTAATCATAGACGGCTTTTGGAGGCGAGTAAAGGTTTTTTAGTCTTTAGTAGCTTAGTATTTTATAGTTGGTGGAATATAGCTTATCTACCGCTTATTTTGTCATCTATGCTTTTTAATTATGTGATGGGGAATGCTCTGATACAAGAGCCTACTAAAGGGCGACATAAGTTCTCAAAAAAGACTCTTCTTGCATTTGGTATTATTGCAAATTTATCACTGTTGGCCTATTTTAAATATAGTGATTTTTTTATTGAAAATTTTAATTTTGTGTTTAAGGCTAATGTTGAGTTGTTGCATTTAGCACTTCCTCTTGCAATATCATTTTTTACCTTTCAGCAGATTGCTTACTTGGTAGATAGTTACCGCAGAGAGACACAAGAGTATGATTTTTTAAATTATGCTGTTTTTGTCACCTTTTTCCCACAACTTATAGCAGGTCCTATTGTGCATCATAAAGAGATGATGCCACAGTTTGAGACGGTTAGAAATAAGGTTATTAACTATAAAAATATTGCTATGGGGCTTTTTGTTTTTTCCATTGGACTCTTTAAAAAAGTAGTAATTGCAGACACTTTTGCTACTTGGGCTACATCTGGCTTTGATGTGGCGGAGACGTTAAACCTTTTTGAGGCGTGGATTACGAGCCTTAGTTACACATTCCAGCTCTATTTCGATTTTAGCGGCTATACCGATATGGCAATTGGAGCGGCACTGCTGTTTAATATTCGATTGCCTATTAACTTTAACAGTCCCTATAAGGCTCTAAATATTCAAGATTTTTGGCGGCGCTGGCATATGACATTAAGCCGTTTTTTAAGAGACTATATCTACATTCCATTAGGAGGAAATCGTAGAGGGAGCTTTAGGACTTACAATAATCTATTAGCAACATTTGTTTTAGGTGGAATCTGGCACGGTGCTGGCTGGACCTTTGTGTTTTGGGGTCTCTTGCATGGAATGGCTCTGGTAATACATAGATTTTGGAGTAATATTGGTGTTAAGATGCCAAAGTGGTTGGCATGGCTCATTACTTTTAACTTTATTAATATTGCATGGGTATTTTTTCGGGCTAAAGAGTTTGATGATGCACTCAAAGTCTTAGGCTGTATGTTCTCTCTCGATAATGTAGTATTGCCTTACGGTCTCCACTCTAGCTTGGCATTTTTACAGAATTTTGGTGTAGAATTTGGTAAGTTTATTCATATTGATGGTCGTGGAAAGGCGATGGCATTTATAGTGCTTGCTTTTATTATTGTGCTACGTTTTAAAAACTCTATGGAAAAATTAGAGACCTTAGAATATAATAAAAAAACAGCACTGCTCTCTAGCGCTATGTTCTTGAGTGCATTGCTGCTGTTTAATCAAGTATCAGAATTTTTGTATTTTAATTTTTAGGGAGAGGTGCATATGACAATTAAAAAATGGATTAAAACATGGTTTATGAGCTCTGCTATTGCTATTCCTACTATTATTATAATTAACTACATTGTTGATCCACTTTGGACTTTTTCACATTCTAACAGTTTAAATGCTAAGCAAAAACCATTTAATGAACGACAGCAAAAGACAAATCATATCTATTTTAATGGTTTTGATGATTATGATGGTATTTTGCTTGGTAGCAGCCGAACCGGATATGTTAATCAGTATGAGTTTCATAACATGAACATCTATAACTATGCTACTAATAATATGTATCCTCATGAATATGAAGGTTATGTTGATTTTGTAAAAGAGACAAAAGGTTCAGCACTAAAATATATTATTATCGGAGCTGATTTTTATGGTACCAATGTTCCAAAAAACCTGAAGTTTGAAAAAGCGCAGTTTTACATCGATAACACTAAAAGTTTTGCTTACCGATATAAGATGCTTTTCTCGTTTGATGCATTAAAACAGTCTATAAAAAATATTGCCAACAGTTTTTTTGGAAGCAGAATTTATTACGATAGAGATAACATTCGGTATCGTCCTGAGGTCTCAGCAGAGAAAAGAATGAAACGATACAAGGCAAATCTGAGTAAGAATTTTAATACATTTAAAGATAAGAATTATGTTTATAATGATGACTATATTAAATATCTTCAAGAGCTAAAAGAGAATAATAAAAATATAGAGTTTACTATTTTTACCTCCCCAATTAGCGCTAACTTGCTAGTATCAATCATTAAAAATGGTAATAGATTTGATGAGTATGAACGATGGCTAAAAGAGATGATTGAAGTGTTTGGAGAAGTTCATCACTTTATGACTATTAATAGTATTACTCGCAACCTTGAAAACTATCCCGATGCAGAGCATTACTATCCGCGTATTGGAAAGATGCTTGCCAATGAACTGTCAAACACTAAGAACACTGATAAGCAAGATGATTTTGGAATAGTATTGACAAAAGAAAATGTAAATAGTTACTTAAAATTTTTG
>JAYEKO010000019.1:0-5074 GCA_034661055.1 Campylobacterota bacterium | reverse complement strand
GGTAGTGTCATAAAAGTTCTGTAAAATCATAATCAGCTATTATTTTTGAAAAAGGATGATAGATGAAAGTAGATTTGAATACAATAGAGTTTGATATGAATGAGTTTGGAGCATTACTGCTTCAAGATAAACAAGAGGGATTTAGACGTATAGGAGAGAAGTTCCTTAATGCTGTTTTAGAAAATGAGTTTGCAGAATTTGTTGGTGCTAGTAAAAGTCAGAGAACAGAAGATAGACTAGATTATAGAAATGGTCACAAAGAGCGTAAGCTAAAAACTACACTGGGTGAATTAAACCTCTTAAGGCCCTATGCAAGAGTAGGAAAGTTTGAAACTAAACTTTTTTCAAACTACTCCAGAGTAGATAAAGCATTGGCCTCAATAATTGTTCAAAGTTATCTCAAAGGAGTATCTACCAGAAAAGTGGAATCTATAGTGGGTGAGCTAGGAATAGAACTAAGTCATGAGTCAGTAAGTAGGCTCTCCCGTGAACTTGATGAAGTAGTAACAGCTTTTAAGACATCGGACTTAGAAACACACTATCCTTATCTCTACATAGATGCCACATACCTCAAAGTATTTGATGGAGTTAGATTTGTATCAAGTGCAGTAATTGTGGCAATAGGAGTGAATAGTACTGGTGTTAGAGAGATACTTGATATTACTCCCATGGAAAATGAATCTATTACAACCTATACAGATTTTTTTGATGGACTCAAAGATAGAGGTGTTAAAAAGATAAATCTCATTATTAGTGATGGGCATAAGGGAATTAAAAAAGCTGCCAAAGAAAGTTTCATAGGCTCATCTTGGCAGTTCTGTAGTGTACACTTAAAGCGTAACCTGATGAAAATTGTACCAAAAAAAGAGTTAGATGCAGTTTTAGCTGAGCTAAATGAAGTATTGAAGGCGGATAGCTTTGTAGAAGCTACAGCACTTGCTAATGGGATGATCGCAAACTATGAAAACTCAAAACCAAAGATTGCAGAATTTTTAATGAATAATATTTATGACTCTTGTACCTATTTGACATTTCCAAAAACACATTGGAGAAAATTACACTCTACTAATGTACTTGAGAGATTTAACAAGGAGATTAAGAGAAGAACAAAAGTGATAGGTGCCTTTCCTAGTGATGGGTCAATATTGAGATTATTAGCACCACTTGCTATTGAAACTAATGCAAATTGGCTCAAAAGAAATTATGTTTCGTTTGAAAATGCGGTACAATGTCAAAAAGCTGAAGATGAAATTACAGAAATATTTTGACGCTATCTAATAATTGTCTCAGAGCATATACTTTTTATATGTTTTACCAAGGATATACCATCACGTTTAGGCATTTTTATATCAGTAATAACAATAGAAGGGCAGTATTTTTTAAATTGAGTTAAAGCATCTTCGCCATCTTGGGCAAGATAAACTTTTGGAAAAAACTTTTTAAGTAGTACTCCTGCTTGACTTCGTAAAGATTCATTATCTTCAGCATAAAGAAGAGTAAAATCTTTAGCTTCTTCTTTCAAGAGTTTTATATCTGACATGTTAAGACCTTTACATGTAAGTTAGCACAATAATAGCATACCTGCACAATTGAAGAGCTAAAGAAAGATAAAAACTATTTAAACAACTCTCTCAGAAATGAACGACTCTGCTCTTTAGAAGTTACCTTTCGTTCATCTACAAAACTTGGATCACCATGTTCAAACTGTTCTTTAGAGACTTTTTTAATATGTTTTGTTTGCTTAGTCTCAATGTATCCATTATCTTTTGTAGATGAAACACCGCGAGGAATACACATAATTGCCTCCTTATTTTTAAACTATTTATCTATGATATATTAAAAAAACTTATAGTTTACTGTAGTTTAAGGGTTAGTCCATCCAGTATGTTGAATCATACCCATCTCTTGGACGTTTTACTTCTTCTTTTGGAAGCTCTTTTGTCATTACTATAACTGAGTTGCCATCAACAGGACTTTTTTTTAAAATTCCATCAACTTTAACAAATCCAAAACCTTCAAAAAATGAAATTACATGTAAATCGTCTAAAACACTCACACTAATTTTCTCATAGAGTGAACCAGCTTCAGCAATAAGCTGTTCGAGCATTTTAGTTCCAATACCCTGCCCTCTAAATTCAGGTTTTACGGCAATATTTAGAACTGGCGTCATCTCATCAACATAAGCATTGGAGTTATCAAACTCTCTTAATAGACGTATCCATGCCGCACCGCAGAGGTTATGGCCATCTAGTGCATAGAGTCCAAGGTCGCTACCATTTAAGCCATAGTATTTTTCATACATGGCCAACTCAGGAAAATCATTTAGCGTTTTACTAACTTCATCAAGACGAGCAGCATAGTAAAGCATATCAGTGGTGATCTTCTGCTCCGAAGATCTTAAAAAGTACAATATTGGTTTCATTGGTTGCATTATACCAAACTTGATAAAGCTCAACTTTTTTTATATTACATTTGACTATACTTCGCAAAAATTATAAGGCATTATTTATGAGTGAATTTTTTAACAATAACGACTCTCCTTTTAAAGATCAATATCCTGATGGGCATCCCGTCCGTGTCTATCTTGAAGAAAATCTTCTTATTCAAAGTATTATACGCGAGCTTCAAGCAACCAGCATTGAGACACAACTAGATTTTTATACTGAACTTTTTAATAAACTCGCTAAAGTAGAGCTTCACTTTGCACGTAAAGAGAATCAACTTTTTCCTTACCTTGAAAAACATGGCTGGACCTCTCCATCACAAAATATGTGGGCATTTCATGACCGTATTCGTGATGAGATTAAACAGGCCTGCCAAGCCATTAAGAGTAAAGATGTTGAATCAATCATATATGCAACACAGACTGTTTTTAACTCTTTAGAGCATATTATGCAAGTTGAAGAGGGCCGACTTCTTCCTAATGCTATGGAGATGGTAACACAAGAGGAGTGGAAAGAGTTTCGTGAGGGAGATGCTGAAATTGGATGGATGTTTGACACCCCTCCAACACCCTACCCAGAAGTTAAATATATTCATCCTAGTGAAGATACTGTGCGTAAAAAACTTCCATTTGGAATTGAAGACAAAACCCATTACGATGAGGGTTACTTAACCCCTGCTCAAGTCAACTCTATTTTTAGAATCTTACCTGTTGACATCACTTATGTTAATGAGAATGACCAAGTTGTTTTTTACAATCGTGGAGACAATCGTGTATTTCCAAGAAGTGCAGGAATCATTGGACGTGAAGTAAAGTTCTGTCATCCACCCAAAAGCGTAGATCAGGTTCTTCGTATTTTAGAAGAATTTAAAGCAGGAACTCAAGATATTGCTGAGTTCTGGATTCAATTTAAAGGTAAGTTCATCCACATTCAATACTTTGCAGTACGGGATGAAGACAGAACCTATCGAGGTGTAATTGAGATGAGTCAAGATGTGACTCATATTCGTGAGCTAGAAGGTCAGCAACGCTTACTTGACTGGGATTGATTCATCTCTATACATTAATTTTAAAATAATAGGTGGTAGCAGCACCAATATGAAACTATAGGTATCCATTACATTTACTACTGTTTAGCTATTGTTCCTATGATATTCACTGACAATATCAATAACTTTTGATGCGTAGCCCCACTCGTTGTCATACCAAATTGAAAGCTTTATCATCTTATCCATCTTCACATCAGTAAATCTATGATCTAGAATAGTAGTAAATCTCTGCGCTATAAAATCACTTGAGACTAAGGCTTCACTGTTATTAAGCAATACATCAAAAGACTGCTTTTTCTCATAGCTATGACATAATTCCAAGAGTGTCTCTTTTTTACATGTATTATTTACAAACAGTGTCACATCTATAACCCCTACGGTCTGAGTAGGAACTCTAAAAGAGCTTGATGAGATTATTTCAGCATTAATATGTGGCATAATGTAAGAGCACGCTTTAATGGTAGTCGTTTGACTTGGAATAATATTTTGTGTTGCTGAACGACCAAACTCAAAATTACACTCAACATCTCTGTTTTGAGAACCTATACATCCACTATCAAGCGTCTTTTGGTGGTTAAGAAGCGGATGGATAGTAGTGATTTCGCCACACTCTATTTCAAAGTTATCATCTATGAGTTTAATAATAGGCAAAAGAGCTGTAGCATTACACGAACTTGTGGAGATGATTTTATGTTCACTAGAAGTAAGCTCTTGTGTATTAACCCCTAAAATGACATTAACATCAGCATCTGAATTAGGATGCGTAAGAAAAATAGTTTTTACATGTAAATTTTTAAGTTCTTCAATATTGGTCACACTTCCACTTGCATCGATTACATAGTCTATATTGTAAGCTTTAAAATCTATCTCTTGTAGCGATTCAAAATTTAAAATTTCTATTTTAGAAGTAGAGTTTTCAATATAACTTTTAGATGCAGTAAATGTATCTTCAAGTCGTCCATAGGTAGAGTCATAATTAATTGAGTAGGCAATATTTTTAACATTAGAATTAAGCTCATTAATTGCAACAATATCAAAAGTTTTCTGTTGAAGTGCAATCCTTAAAATTGCTTTGCCAATTCGGCCAACACCGTTTAGTAGTATTCTCAATATAGACTCCGTCTGTTAAAAACTTATAATTTGATTATGATACCATAAAGAGAAGATAATTGTAGTAGGTATTCCCATCAAGAGTGATGGGAATAGAGTAGAAAGTTTTAGAATTATACTGGTTTAACAGTAACTCCGTAAGTACCCTCAGCAGCTGTACGCTCCTCTAAGTGATACCCTTGAATTTCATTAAAGTTAAGGTATTTATAGATATCTGCCTCTTTACCAGCGATTTTAGCAGGAACAATGTCCATGTACTCAGCTGGAGTTGGGATACGACCAAGTTTAGCACATACAGCAGCTAATTCAGCAGAACCAAGATAAACTTGCGTACCTTTACCAAGGCGGTTATCAAAGTTACGAGTTGATGTTGAGAACACTGTAGAATCTACACGAGCAGATGCTTGGTTACCCATACATAATGAACATCCAGGAACCTCAGTGTGAGCTTCAATAGCTTTATACACTTCAT
>JAYEKO010000018.1:0-22258 GCA_034661055.1 Campylobacterota bacterium | reverse complement strand
CTTTACATGCAGAACCTAAAGCACCAGGAGGAAGACCTCCCCATGATAGACTCATGATGTTCAAGATTACTATACTTCAACAATACTATAACCTTTCCGATGAACAGACAGAGTTTCAAATTAAAGATCGTTTCTCTTTTATGCAGCTTCTTGGATTTAGGTATAAAAATAGTCACTTCTAAAATAGGAAAAATGAAGCAAGTGAGCTTCAAAAAAATGAAATATTACAAGAACATTTACTAAAAAGAGTAGAAAATAAAGAAATAATTTTCAAAAATTGATTCATTTCAAATTGGAATACTGAGATGGTATTTTTAGGAATGCTCATCAGGTATTAACGAGTTTTTTTGGATAATACGTCGACTTTTAAGAACAATAATCTCAGAAGAGATTATTGTTTAAACTATGGACTAGGAGGAGTAATTTGATTTGAAATTTCTGTAGTTATAGGTTCTATTGCCGGCTCTTCTACTTCTGGCTCTTTAGTACAGTCTTGTCCAGGAAGACAGTCTGTAGCTTCACCATTATCTGGTGTCTCTGGAGCTTCTACTCCAAAATAACCTGTGTATTTACCTAGTTCACTCTGCATAATTGCATCAACTGCTGCCATATCTTCAGCTGCATCAATAGCTGCAAATGCTGCTAGTAGATCTTCAGGGAAGTCAGCTTCTGGTTCTTCTGCATCAGGTGTTGGTGCATCCACTTCAGGTTCTTCTGGAGCTTCGTCTTCAGGTTCATCCATTGCAGGCTCTTGTGTACAGTCTTGTCCAGGAAGACAGTCTGCTACTACCACTTCTTCATCAGGACACTCTTGTCCAGGAAGACAGTCTGATCTCAGTGCTACAGCAGGAGTAGGAGGAGTAATTTGCTCAGGATTTACAACTGCTGGCATCTCATTTTCTTCACAATCTGTACAGATTGTAGTTTCATCATCACATACAATACATTCATCAGGGCTACAAGGAGTTATTTGCTCTTCATTTGAGATACATCCATGTACATCATCACAGTTTGGAAGTCCTGTTCCTGGATCATCAGGATTGTCTGGATCTTCAGGGTTGTCTGGATCATCAGGGTTGTCTGGATCTTCAGGATTGTCTGGATCTTCAGGATTGTCTGGATCTTCAGGATTGTCTGGATCTTCAGGATTGTCTGGATCTTCAGGACTTGGAGGTGTAATTTGTCCATCATCATCTTGAGCGTATGCTAACTCTAAACCAGCTTTTGCAGCCGCTTTATAAGTAGCTAAATCTGCTTTTGTTACATCAATATCGGTTGTAGCAAGTGCAATACCGTAACGAGCGTTGATTGCATCAAGGCTCATACCATTAGCCTCCAAGGTTGTAAATTGGTTAATGTTAAGAGATCCAGCATTAGCTTTCATATCTGGAGCAATTGGATCCTCAGAATCAGCCATACCATTACCATTAGTATCACTTGCACCACCTATGCTTTCAAACGCACCTACTTCGGTATCATTCCAAGTGTAGATAGCACCATTTTGTGTATCAAAAACAACACCACTTTTTCTAACATCTGACTCATAAATATATGGAGCAGAAGCTGTAATATCAATAGTACCTGGCTCTACAGGAGGAGGTGTTGTTCCTCCACCACTACAATCAGTACCCGGACGACAGCTACTGCCACATCCTACAAATGAAGCAGCAATGAGTGAAGCCGCAACGAAACTTAAAATCTGTTTTTTCGCCATTAAAAATCCTTTTTAATCTAAATTAAAGTGCACAATCATATCGTAATAGCACTTAAATAACAAAATAAAATAGATGGCCTTATTACAGGAATCAGTTCTTGAAATGTACTTCATTCCCACCAATACTATAATTAACCTCAATCTTATCAGAATACATAAAAGTCCCTTCATCACTAACCCCAGCTAGCTTATAAACCGCCTTTGAAGCTACACCAACAAAGATCCAATCAAACTTCGTATCACCATCACCGTCAATATCTTCTCCAAGTGGGAACATATACCAAGCTGGTGTTGTATTGGCTATATTGCTAACTGGACTCCATCCAAATACATCTTTGTCAGTAGGCTCTTTCCCCTGAAGCTGAAAGACACTTCCGCCTGTTGTCGTAAAGACCCAGTCAAACGCTTTGTCTACTCCTGCAAAGTCATAGGATGCAAAGCTTCCTGCAATAGCATAGGTCTTAGATGAGAGGACATCTGTATAATCAACAGCACTTCTTTGGTAAACAATAATCTCTGCTGGAGTGTCATCACTCTCTTTAATCCCTGTAGGAAAGCCTTGAGAAATATCTTCAGTTTGCGGTAATTCAAAGATGCTCTCAACACTCTCATCTCCCATCACTCGTGTAAAGATATCAATACCGTGTTCCTTGGCAAAAGAGACTTTGACCAGATCACTGTACCCGATCATTGTCTCAGCCCCTTTATTAAAAAGGAGTTCGGCCATAGCATCATGTTTACCGACATAACAGGCACTTATATACACAAGTGTATTAGGAAGGTTTGAAAGCTCTTCTTCAAAAAAGAGGTTACTCGCTAGCAAAGAGTCATGACATACTTTGTTATTATCACAATTACTCCAAAGTATGAACTTCTTATCTTTAAGATCTTGATCACTTACTTTATCAGGTGCAATGTTAGTATCAATTGCTACATTAACAGCAGCAGAAGTCCTGCTTTTTTCAGGTCGTGCTACACCATGAGTAGAGATAAGGACAATACCGTAATCACCCCACTCTTTAAAGTCATTGACTATACCTGACTGTTTAGAGTCATAATGCTTATAGGTCACATCAAAACCATTGGCTTGAAGCATGGTTGCTAGTTGTGGTACATCATCATTACTTCCCCAATCAAAATATTGTGCTGCAAGGGCTAGTACTTTTTTATTTCCGGTTCGAAGTGCGGCTTGTTTAAAGATGGTAAGTTGTTCATCTAATTGATCATTCGTAAGTGATGAACTGCTAGAGCTTCCTTTGGTTCCTTCTGGTGCATTGTAGATAATACCTGAGTAGCCTTCTTTATATTCTACATAGAGTCCATTACCATCTGCTATTTCATCAACTGAAGATGCTGTTGTTGCCAAGAGTTCTGTTTTTAGTTCTTGGACTTTGGCTTTATAGGTTGGGGTGTTGTAGGTGTAGTCTATTAGCTCTTTGGTTTGGGTTTCTTGGGTGGTTGAGAGAACTGTATTATTTATAGTATCCATAATAATTGTTCTACTTATAGTACTATCACCTTCAAACTTGTCAATAATCTCTAGATATTGCATATCATCAACTGGTATGCCATTAGATGCCAAAGTAACATTGCCTTTCCAGCTGTCAAATCTATCTTCATTGCTAATGATTATATTTGTATTAATGCGAACTTCTGGAGATACAAAACCAAAGAATGAATTAAAATTTGCAGCATCTTCAATAATATCAAGATATGCATATCCACCTCCTGTGCTGTTAACTAAATCTTTATTAATAAAAATTTCACCCGTGTTATATATAATATATTCATGAGTAATATGACTGTTCAATACTAACTGATCTTTAATTGTAATATTATGGTTAATGGTCGATATCGGCTTATATGTCAAGTGAACACGTAATGTAGCGTTTGGTTTCATTGCAAGACTTACAGATGCTTTACTAATTCCTGGAGGTATAAAAAACTTATATTGTTGCCATCCTTCAGGTGTATACCAAAGTTCAGGATTATGACCAGTCTGATTAAACAAAGTAGTATTATTTGCTTGTTTTGTTAAATCAATAGTATTAGTATGAATTATTTCTACGTTACTATCATCAATACCTGTAGCAGTAGCAACAAATTCATCTACTAAGTTATTTGGTTGTAACATAATGTATTCACTGGCTATAAGAATATTAGTGGCTAATAAAAAAGAGTAAAATAGTTTTTTCATATAAGAATCCATTTTTAATTTTAGCAAATTTAGTATGGGTTATATCTAAAATATAAGTACTTTACAATTAAATTCATGTCATAATCGCGCTATGAATACACTCAATAAAAATATTAAAGAGCAATTTGTTACTTCTTTAATGAACTATTTTAAAATAGAAGAAGATATTAATTTACGTGCTCACATTGCAGATTTAACGCAGAGTATTGAAGCCAATCAATATAGAGAATTTTTTCGTCGGCTCTCTACATCTGTCTTTGAATATAAGACGGCATATGAAAAAATTGCTTTGGTGGTACAGAGTTTTGAAGATGAGCGGATTGCTTCACTTTTTTCTGGAGTGAAAGAGCGGGTTAAAAAACTTTATGATGTTATGTATGAGCTACACAAAATGATTATTTTAGATGAAACGTCAATAACATCAGCACTAGAACGATTTTTACATGTATATTTTGCAAAACTTCGTGACAAAAGCTCTAATAAACTGGTTCTAGATGCCTTAGATATTGAAGTGATTAAAAACATCACAAAGGAGTGGATTTTTAATCATGTCAGTTATGATAAGTCACTTTTTTTAGAACGTGTTGAGTTAGAATATAAAAATGTCATTATTGCAAGACAGCAACAAGAGCAGTCTTATGAACTTAGCAACAATATGAAAACGTATCTGTTAACTAAAGAACAGCACTAGTCATGGTTCAAATTCCAGAGTTTCTTATTGACCATAATGGCCTAAATATTTATGAACGTGCCATTATTCCCATTATTATCCGTCACACCTTTGAGTGGGGAAAACGAAAAGATGGGGTTGGTGCTGATGTCATTGCAGATATTTTACATGTAGATGTCAAGCAGACTATTTTACTCCTTGATGAGTTGTGTGCCAAAGGTATTTTAGAGCGGGCCAATGTTAAAGAAGATGGGGTACGTCTACTGCTCTATGGTATTGCTGACAAGCTTTTACAAAATGAGCAGCAAAATATACCTGTAAATGCAGTTGTAGAGAAAGAAGAACTGACTCAAGAGTGGTATTTTCTTAATATGCCTCGTGAGAGTTACGCAGGGCTTCAAGAGTATGCTTTAGGCTTATTACATAAGATGCAGTTACATGAAGATGTCTTTGTTGATTTTGAGCTCTATCAGCGCTCCAAGAACACAAAAAGTCATGACTGGAAGGCATCATTCCAACGTTGGGCTAAACGTGAGGCTAAGAAGCTCTCAGGTACTACAAAAGTAGCTGTCTATGATGAGAGCTTCAAGCCAACCCCTGAGCAGTTTCAATTAACTCAGCTTTTCATCGGTAAACTTCAAAAAATTAGTCCTCAATTTGAAGAACCGACAGACTGGAGTTGGGCGCAAGAGATTAAACGTCTGATGGAATTGGATGGTTACAGTAGTGATGATATTAAACGTGCTATTGAATGGCTCTTTTCAGCAAAAGGAAACTGGTACCGTCCCAATGTTCAAGATGCAACGTCATTGCGTAAAAAGTTTGATTACATCATTGCACATGTGCGCTCATTTCGTGATGGTAAAGAACAACTCCCTGAGGGAGTCAGCATCTTTGATCTGTATGAGAAAAAGAGTTAACTAAAAGCCATAAAGTAAACTTACCAGCGTGGTTGTTTTTCAAATGCTTTGTTTACTGCACTAAACAGTGCTTTAATCGAAGCAAAAGCGATGTCCGTGTCCGCACCAACACCGAAATAACTCTCCAATGCACTGTTTTCAATGTGCATATAAGCAATGGCTTTAGCACTGGATTTCTCTCCGCACGAGTGTTCTGCATACGATGCGACAGTAAACTTATGAGGATACTGCTTCATTAAAGCTGCTTTACAAGCATCAATAGGACCATTTCCTGTCCCATCTTCACTAATGAGCTTACCATTGAGTTTATAGCTTAAAGTACAGCTAACACTATTATCTTTTGCAGTTTTGGAATGTACTGCAAAATCAACGAGTTCTAAATGACCTTTTAGATCAAAATAGTTCTCTTTAAAGATATTTTCAATCTCATTAGCAGTTAACTCACGTCCTTCTTTGTCAGTAGTACTTTGAACAAGACGACCAAGTTCTGGCTGCATTTTTTTAGGAATGTGATAGCCAAATTTATCTTCTAAAATGTAAGCAACTCCACCTTTACCTGATTGTGAGTTAATGCGAATAATACTCTCATAGGTTCGTCCCACATCAGCAGGGTCAATTGGTAAATAAGGAACTTCCCAAAAGTTATTATCTTTAGCACGTTGATATGCCAAGCCTTTATTGATAGCGTCTTGGTGTGAACCTGAAAAGGCAGTGTAAACTAATTCACCAACATAAGGATGACGTACATGAGTGTCTATAGCAGTACAGCGTTCGACCACATCTAAAACAGTGTTAATATCACTAAAGTCAAGCTCAGGGTCAATACCTTGCGTGTAGATATTAAGAGCTAAAGTAATAAGATCGACATTCCCAGTACGTTCACCGTTACTTAGAAGGGTTCCTTCAACTCTATCGGCTCCTGCAAGAAGTGCTAACTCTGTAGCAGCAACTGAAGTTCCTCTGTCATTATGGGTATGTGTTGAGATTAACACATGTTCACGGTTGTCTAAGTGACGGCTCATCCACTCAATCTGGTCAGCATAAATATTTGGTGTTGCCATCTCAACGGTTGCTGGTAAATTAATAACTACCTTCCTCTGTGCTGAGATACCCCAACAGGCAGTAACTGCATTACAGATTTGGGCAGAAAATTCTAGTTCAGTTCCTGTGAAGCTCTCAGGTGAATATTCTAAATCTATTTTTCCACTGTGATTGGCTTCATATTTTTTGACCAACTCTACACCTTCAAGTGCCAAGGCAATAATTTCAGATGGCTCTTTTTTAAATACAATTTTTCTTTGAGCTACTGAGGTTGAGTTGTAAAGATGCACAATGGCATGTTTTACTCCCTCTAGCGCTTCAAAAGTTTTTGCAATTAAGTGTTCACGAGCTTGGACTAAGACCTGAACGGTAACATCATCTGGAATTAAATCTTTCTCTACTAAAGTACGTAAAAAATCAAATTCTACTTTTGAAGCCGATGGAAAACCAACTTCAATAACTTTAAATCCGAGTTGTAGCAAGAGGTTGAAAAGTTCAAGTTTTTGTTCAAGGTTCATTGGTGTGACAAGTGCTTGGTTTCCGTCGCGTAGGTCAACACTACACCAGATAGGTGCTTTAGTAATGGTATTAGATGGCCATTGTCTATTTGGTAAATCAATGGGTGCGTAAGGGCGATATTTGCCCGTAGAAATATGTTTCATAATGAAACCCTTTAAATAAACTTTTTAACAGTTACTCTTGCTACAGGTAAACTGTTGGCGCAATTATAGCAAAAAGTGTTAGGGGGTATTAGTAACTTTACATGTAAATAGTAACTTTTAGGAGAGCTAAAGAATAAAAATTATCCCTTAGCTTTTGAACTCATTAATTCTAAGGTGTAAACTACTAGCAGTCTGCTGTAGTTTATTAAGATCATCTTCTATAGATTCAACACTATTTTGGTTGGAAGTTGAGTAGTCATTAATAAGTGAAATCTTTTTAGTAATCCACTCAGTGTGTTCAGCAATAAGCATTGATCCATCATAAGACTCTTTGGCAATACGGTGAGACTCTTCCATGGTTTGTGATGTGGCAGTAATTCTTGCTTCAACTTCGCTAGAGACACTGTTAAGGCTTTCAATATTTTGTGCATTATTGGACATCTTATCACTAACATCGTTAATAGATTGTGTAATCGTACTAATATTAATCTCAATTTGTTGCAGACTCTTTTGCGTTCGTTCAGCAAGTTTGCGTACTTCATCAGCAACAACAGCAAACCCACGTCCATGTTCACCCGCACGTGCCGCTTCAATAGCGGCATTAAGTGCTAAAAGGTTGGTTTGATCGGCAATATCTTTAATAACGCTTAACACATCATTAGTCTGCTCTGCATCACTTTTGAGGTCTTGAAGTTCTGTTGAGAGTTCATTGTCAATTTCTACATACCCGTTAATGTGAGAGACTAAGTCACCTAGTGAATCACGGGCACTAAGAAGTTCTTTGTTGGCATTTTCTACATTATTTTGTGTATGTTGACTCACGGTAATAGACTCTTCTACTAACTGACGAATGGATTCACTTTTTTGTGTAGTTTCTACAACAATTCTATGCTCTTTTTCAACACTTTTGCCAATGGTATGACTGGCCTGTGTAATCGTTAAAGCAATCGTCTCATTTTCCTGACTTAAATGTTTAACATGCTCAACCGTATCTTGAATCATCTCTACAAAATTATTTACCGCGTTTCCGGTATCTGAAAATTCATTCTCCTTACTTGTATCTAGACGTTTGGTTAGGTCTTTATCACCACTTACAAGTTCAGAAATACGTTCTCTTAGATTAGACAATGGAGAGAGAACTTCTCGTGTAAAGAAGAGTAGTGATGCTCCAATGAAAAGGATACTTGAGAGAATTAATATAATACTTAAGGTAGTTTGTGTTGAAGCAATGTCAGCATCGTTTTCATCTAAGGAGATAACTAAATCCATAACACCAAGTACCGAACCTTCACTAGCGTTGGCATGACATGCTAAACACTTCTGCTCGGCAAGAAGGGGGCGAAGTAGTCGAATAGTATGATGCTCGCCTGTGTTTTCAATGAGTTGACTCTTTTTTGTTTTGGTAATGCGTTGAATAAGTGGATCACTTGTAAATTTCTCTTGTGGAGCAAAAAGCTCAATAGTTGATGGTGATTTTGCTACATTGAGTGACTCAATACCATTTATCTGTTGAGCTTCTGTAATGGTGCTTTGAACAATAGTACTGTCACCGGCAAACATACTCCCTTTGAGTGTTTGAAAAATGGAGTCACTAAGCATGGAGATAGATTTTTTTGCTGTGGTATTAGATAGGTCATGAAGTGTATGATTTAAATAAAGGTTAAGAGCTATAACTCCGACAATACTAAGCAGGAGTGTTGAAAAAACAATACGTGATTTTAGAGTTTTTAACATTTTTAACCCTTTGTGAATTTTTTAAATTATTTTGAAGTGAATCATAGCATAAAATTGTATAAGAGAAGAATTAGGGGAGAATTACATGTAAGAAAATCTTACATGTAAAATAGTATTAACACTGGTACGTAGTTTTAAACTCGTAAGCAGTTGGGCGACCTTCATCTGGCCATACATCACGCTCAAATCTATAGTGCTGGTACGCATCAATAAACTCTTGAGTAAATACTGGAGCTAAGAAGTCGTGATCACCAATAAGACCTTCTAGGGCTTCACGTAGTGTGTGTGGCATTTGAGGAATATTTTTTTCACGAATCTCATCAAGAGATAGTTCAAATAGATCCTCATCCATTGGTCCAACAGGAATGTCTTTGTTTGCAATTCCATCAAGACCAGCCATCATCATTACTGCAAATGCAAGGTAAGGACATGCTGTTGAATCTGGGAAACGCATCTCAATACGAGTTGCCATCTCGCCAGCACCGTAAGGAATACGACAAGCAGCAGAACGGTTTTGAGAAGAGTAAGTAAGAATACTTGGTGCTTCAAAACCTGGTAAAAGACGCTTGTATGAGTTTGTTGATGGATTAGTAAATGCAGACACCGCAGCAGCGTGCTTAAAAATACCAGCAGTATAGTTAAGAGCCATTTGACTTAAGTTTGCATAGTTGCCTGGTGCGTAGAAAAGGTTTTTACCATCTTTCCATAGTGATTGGTGAACGTGCATACCATTTCCATTATCACCATAAAGAGGTTTAGGCATAAATGTAGCAGTTTTTCCGTTAAGGTGAGCAATCATTTTTACAACATATTTGTACTTTTGAACATTATCAGCGGCACCGATAATATCTGAGAATACAATACCAATCTCATGTTGACCTTGCGCCACTTCGTGGTGACCAAGAACAACTTCAAGACCAACTTGCTCTAAAACTTGCATCATCTCAGCACGAATATCTACAGCACTGTCAGTCGGTTGAACTGGGAAGTAACCACCTTTTGTTCCTGGGCGGTGACCAGTGTTATACATATCTTCATAAGTAGTATTTGAATTCCATTCACCCTCTTCAGTATCTACTTTGTAACCTGCTTCATTAATGTTATCAACAAAAGTTACATTATCAAACATAAAGAACTCATTTTCAGGACCAAAGTAAGCAGCATCAGCAATACCGATAGATTCAGCGTGCTCAAGTGCTTTTTTAGCAATTGAACGTGGACATCTCTCATACGCTTGATTTTTGTAAATGTCATATACATCACAAAATACAATGATGGTTGGATCAGCAGTAAATGGGTCTAAAAAAGCAGTCCCAATATCTACTTTTAGTATCATATCTGATTTATTGATTGGCTGCCAAGCTTCAATAGAAGAACCATCAAATGGAAGACCATTTTCAAGTTGACCTGCACTAACAGCACTCATTCTGTAACTAATGTGGTGCCATGCACCTTTAATGTCTGTAAATCTGAAGTCTACAAACTGAACGTCATTCTCTTCACAATATTTGAAGAACTCTTCTGTATTATTTACAAATTTTCCCATTGAAATCCCTTTTGATTAATTGCGAATAGTATATCTAAACAAACAGTAAAAAAGAGATTATGAGCTGCTTAAAAATTAAGCAACTCACGTTTTCGGTTTCTAAAAGTAGCAGACTTCTTGTAGCCGATACTGCGAGCAAACGCTTCTGCCTCGTCTCTAAATAGCCCAACTTGTTCTGGTGAATGCGCATCAGAACCGAATGTAATAGGGATTTTAGCATCAAAGGCCATCTCAAGAAGTTCTCGTGATGGATAAGCCTCGTTAATGGGTTTTCGATAACCAGCAACGTTGATCTCAATGACCATGTCCGCTTTTTTGATGGCTTTAATGGCTTGGTTGGCAATGTCAGATACATTTTTTTTAGGAAGATATTTAAAGACTTTTATGAGATCAATATGACCGACAATATCAAACAGGTTACTCGTGGCCATCTGCTCAATCAGGTCAAAATAACGCTGCCAAATAGCATCAATGTCTTTATGCTTATATTGACCAATAAATTCGGGATTATCAAATCCCCACTCATCAATAAAATGTACCGAACCGATTAAATAGTCAACGTCGGCGTCTAATACACGCTTGTCCATATGTCCGGGTAAAAAATCGACCTCATACGCTTTTAAAATCTCAATGTCACCGGCATATTTCTCTTTTATATGTAAAATTGTATTGATATAATTTTTCATATCATCAAAATACATCCGATATTTTGGATCAAAGTTCATAGGAGCATGATCACTAAAACCAAAAATATCAATATTCTCTTTAATGGCTTTTTTTACATACTCTTCAACGGTACCTGTGGCATGATTGCAAAGAGAGGTGTGATTATGTAGGTCAATTTTCATATAGGACTTCTTTAAAAAGTAGGTATCACTTAAGGACACTCTTAAAATTATAGGAGTATTATAATACAAAACAATTAAGAGTGGAGCTTTTTATGACACAAGAAGAGTTAGATGCTTTAATGAGTGGAGATATTGATCTTGATGATGAGACCGAAGAAGATATTGTTTCTGAGGGTGCTGAAGAAGAGATAGTAGAAGAAGATGATGAAAATTCTGAGGAAGCTGATAGCCCCTATAGAGTAGATCCAAAGGGACACTACCCTCCACCTGCAAATGATGACCATAAGGTAGTACATCAGCTAGATGATGTTACTAAAGAGAGTGAAGAGAAAGCAACTGAAATCTTTGACATTATTGAAAACATTAGTAATGAGCTGATGGATGAAGAGGAGAAAGCTCAGTCGTGTATTGAAGTTTTTCAAGAGAATGTTAAAGTATTTGCAGCCCTACATGAAAAATTTCCCGATATTGAAACTTTTAAAGCACAACTAGAAAAAAATCAGGAAGCGTTAGATTGTGCTAATAACGCAGTAGGGGTACTTCAAAATAGTGGCGATGGCATTATGCAGGTTATGGATATTATGCAGTATCAAGATATTCACCGTCAAAAAATCGAACGTGTTATTAATGTAATGCGCGCGCTCTCAAACTATATGAATAAACTATTTGAAGGTAAAATTGAAGATGATGGACGGGTTAGTTCAGCAACACATTTACCGGGTGATAAAAGCACTGAAGATATTGTAAGCACTGATGATATTGAGGCTCTTATAGCTTCATTGGGTAACAGTTAGATATAATTGCATAAAAATTATGCGAGTCATTTATGAATAGAGTCGAACTACTTTCTCCTGCTGGAAATCTTGAGAAATTAAAAATTGCCATCGATTACGGTGCGGATGCTGTTTATGGTGGAGTGAGTCATTTTTCACTGCGAATACGCTCTGGTAAAGAGTTCGATTTAGAGAGCTTTAAAGAGGGTATAGATTATGCTCATGCTCATGGTAAAAAGGTCTATGTCACCATTAACGGTTTTCCGTTTAATTCCCAACTCTCACTTTTAGAAAAACATATTTTAAAGATGGCAGAGCTTGAACCAGATGCTTTTATTGTAGCAACTCCAGGTGTTTTAGCGCTTGCACATAAACTAGCCCCTCAAATTCCACTGCATCTCTCTACACAGGCTAATGTTATGAATGTTCTTGATGCAGAGATTTACTACAATATGGGAGCACGTCGTATTATTGTCGCACGTGAGATTGCTTTAAAAGATCTTAAAATCATTAAAGAACATCTCCCTGATTTAGAGTTAGAAGTATTTGTACACGGTTCTATGTGTTTTGCTTACAGTGGACGCTGCCTAATCTCAACACTACAGAGTGGACGGGTTCCAAATAGGGGAAGCTGTGCCAATGATTGCCGTTTTCCTTATGAACTCTATGCTGCCAATCCTGAAACAGGAACACTCTTTCGTTTAGAAGAAGATCCAGGAATTGGAACTTACATTATGAATTCAAAAGACCTGAATCTAGCTTCACATATTAAAGAGATTATGGATAGCGGTTGTGTAGATTCTCTTAAAATTGAGGGACGTACTAAGACCTCATATTACGCAGCTATTACAGCAAAGAGTTATCGACAGGCAATAGATGACTATTATAATGAAGTCTCTCGTCCTAAACTCTATCAAGAAGAGTTGCAGAGTCTGCAAAATCGTGGCTATACTGATGCCTATCTGGTAAATCGTCCTTTTGAGAAACATGATACTCAGAGTTTAGATTTTACTATTACACTTGGAACTCATCAGGTGACGGGTATGGTTACTAAAGATGGGGAGCATTTTTTATGTAAATACAAGACGCTTCCTAATCAAGAGATGGAAATAGTGGCACCAAATGCTACTGTTATTGAAGAGGTTGATAATGAGTTTGGAATAATTACATGTAAAAACGGTAAATATTTCATCACATTTAAGCAGTTAAAAGCTCAGAATTCAAAGGTATGGGAGGAAGTTCATAGTGGAAATATTAATCCAATTGTATTGCCATCAGCGCTACCTCAGTATACTTTCTTTAGAATTCCATCGACAGAAGATATGAATACTGCACCAAAAAATTAAAATTAAGGATATGAAAAATGAAATTTGTCTCAATTATAATGGGAAGTAAAAGTGACTACGATGTGATGAAGTCATGCGCAGATACATTAGATGCATTCGGTGTTCACTATGAATTAATCATTAGTTCGGCTCACCGTAGTCCAGAGCGTACAAAAGAGTATATTCAAACTGCTGAGAAAAAAGGAGCACAGGTATTTATTGGAGCAGCTGGTATGGCAGCACACCTTGCAGGTGTTCTCTCATCTAAAACAGTTAAACCAATTATTGGTGTTCCTATGAGTGCTTCAGCACTTAGTGGAATTGATGCACTTCTTTCAACTGTTCAGATGCCAGCTGGTATGCCAGTTGCTACGGTTGCTATTGGAAAAGCAGGAGCAATCAATTCAGCCTATTTAGCGATGCAGATTTTAGCACTTAGTAATGATGATTTAGCAGTGAAGTTAAAAGAAGATCGTATTGCTAAAGCAAAGAAAGTTGAAACTGACTCACTAGAAATTGAGACTATTCTTTAAAAATTAAAAGGACCTATTATGAGCATAGAGTGGATGAAGATTGAAGATTATTCAAAGCTTACAGGGCTTGATTCAAGCTCCATTGATGACCTGATTGCTCGCAATAAGTTAAGTGTGATGGTTGATGATGGGCAGATGTATGTTGACCCACTTCAAGGAACAAACTCGGTAGTAACTGCTGAAGTTAAAGACCTTGTAGAGACAAGTGAAAAAATTACAGTTGGTCCACAATTTATTGAAAAGACCATAGGTACCATCTTAAACCTGCACGAAAAAGTACTTGATGCTAAAGATGAGACCATTGACTCTGTTAAAAATGAGAACCTCTTTTTAAAAGAGGCTCTTTCATCGCTTCAAGAACTTTATGAAGAAGATAGAAAAACCATTGATACTCTGACTGAGCAGTTGAAACTCTCACAAAAAGAGGTTGATTTTATGCGACGTAAATATAAACTTATGTGGAATAAAGTTGCTGATGAATACGGCAATAAATGACCATAGCTGACCCCTGTGTTGAGTGCATTATTAATCAATCTGCTCGAGTAGCAGATGCTATTGGTGCGGACGTTGCCCTTAAAGAAAAACTTACTTTACATGTAAAAAATGCCTCCAAAACTTTTGACTTCAGATGTTCTCCTCCCGAAGTAGCCAGTAGTGTTTATGAAGAGATGGCAGATATTGCCAATAAACCTGATCTTTATGATGAGGTAAAAGAGCACTCAACTACTAAAGCGTTAGCATTTATTCCAGAACTTAAAAAAGAGCTTGATGGCTCAGATGATAAGTTTTTAACTGCTATTAAAATTGCAGTCGCAGGTAATGTGATTGATTTAGCTGCTGAGGTAAGTTTTGATCTTTATGAGGAGATGGAGAAAATTTTTCATACTCCTTTTAAAATTGATGATGTTAATGTACTACGACAAAAACTCTCAACGTCTTCAACACTACTCTATATTGGCGATAATGTAGGCGAGCATATTTTTGACTATTTAACTATTGAGACACTACAAGAGCTATACCCAAATTTACATGTATATTACATGGTGCGTGGCAATCCTATTATTAATGATGTGACGACGAAAGAGGCTAAAGAGGCTGGCTTTGATGTATTGTGTACCTTAGTAGATAGTGGCGTTAATACTCCTGGATTTGCTTATGAAAGAGCCAATAGTGAGTCACAAGAACTTTTTGACAGTGCCGATTTTGTACTGACAAAAGGGATGGGAAACTATGAGTGTCTCAGTCCAACACACAGAGATAATCTCTGTTATCTGCTTAAAGTAAAATGTGGTGTGGTTGCCGCTTCTTTAGGTCGGGAGATTGGTGATAGTATCTGTAAAGTAATATAAAGTGCCTACCACTTTCACTTTCTAAACCTGACCCTCATCATCTAAATTTTCCACTAAAATAGACTCAGTCAGTTCAATTTTTAAACTGTTTGGTTTAATTGTTATGTCTTTAACTTCTTGTAACATCAATATCTAGTTCATAATATATTTTTAAACCAGTTTGTTTTTTTCTTAATAGTTTAAAATCAATTAAAAATCTTATATCTCTTAAAATTGTTTGAGTTGATAATTTAAATCTTTTTGCAATTTCTTTAGATGTCATAGCAAATGCTCTTTTATTTTTTGCTATTAGTTTTAAAATATTTTCTTGACGTTTAGTTAATTTAACATCTTCTTCTTCAACCTTGTCAAATATAATACTTTCTCTAAAGTATAAAAAGACTCTATCATCTAACACTTGTAATGCTTCAATCATAATATCTTGAATATAATATATAAAATAAGTTAAATCTAATTCATTTTCTTCTACATCAATAAATGCTTTTTCGTACTCTTTTTTTCTTTTTTCACTAAGGTGGATAATTTCAGATAATGATATATAGTAAAACATATCGAAACCATTCTGTCCAAGTAAGTGCGTAAATAATACTCTTAAAGTTCTACCGTTCCCATCAAAGTGAGGATGGATATAGCCATATAAAAAATGAAATGCAATAATCTTGTATATTGATTCAATATATTCTGTTTCACAGTCATCATTATTTGAATTAGTAAATAAATAAAGCTTATTAATCATCTTCATCATTTTTTCAATATTGGAAGTTGGTCTAAAAACAACTTTTTGTGTAGCTGTAGTTATATCTACTCCATCATTTCTGTATGCACCCTCATCTTCTTTTTCATCAAGAGTATCTTCTGAAATCATTTTATGTAGCGATAACACAAATGTATCATCTAATTTTTGTTCTTTATTATCAAATATATATTCTAAAGCTTTATAGTTATTAAAAATCATTCTTTCCGATTTATCCACCGGTGTTAATTGTTTTTTAATTATTTCTTCTGTTCTTTTTTTTGTACTGTGAGCACCCTCAATTGACGATGAATGAAATGCCTCAGAAAGTAAAGTATCAAATATTAGTTCCTTTTTATAACTCTCTTTAAAAGAATAAGAGCTATTTTTCCAAAAGTTTTTAATTTTATCAACATTCTCTTTCATGTAATGAGTCTCAACAAATGTAAAACTTTCATTTTCTAAACTAATAAGCTCTTTTTTAAATCTATTTCTATATTTTATTATTTTATTATTTACTTCATTATAGTTACATTCACTTTCTATAATAAGTTTTTTTCTATATTCAATCTCTTTTGGAGTGAGGTATTGATCTACAGTTAAATATTTCATCCATTCTTTAGCTGAAGTAGGATATTTCTTTTTAGTCATTTTAACTCCTACTAGCTTCTATTCCAATAGGATAAGAAGGGCTTTTTCTACCTGATATTTTCCCTTCATAAACCATTTGAACTTTTACAACTTCATGGTTTAAATTCCCCCAATATTCCAATCCTATAGAAATTTTATATTGTGTATTCTTTGGATGTGGGTTGCTAGCATCTACTAATATTGTTTGTTTGTCATTTGGGAAAAAAGTTTTTGCCATTTTCAAGCCCTAAATATTATTTATTTAGTAAGTATAACTTAAAAATTATTTATGTTCCACTACTTAAGTCTTGAATATAACGGTCGAGGAGAGCAATAGTTTTCCCGCTAGGGTAAACTATTGCTCTCCAAGGTTTTGTTAGTAACTAGTTTAAGTAAATCACTTAAAATATCAACTTCCATTTACCTAACTCGTTTTTTTGTTTTTCGCATGTTTTCTGCGTTATCGATAACTGATGATATATCACTTTTTAACAAACTTTCTAATTCTTCCATTCTTCCAAAGTTTCTAACAATCTTTATAAAATTAATAAGTGATACTTTTCCCGTTTGTTCAAAGTTAGAATAAGTTGTAGGGGATGACAACTTCGCATTTTTACTGAACTCACTTTGCTTTAGATTGTTCTCTATTCTAAGCTTTTTTGCACGATGAGCTAAAACTAAGGATATCTCTTCATCTGTAAGTGTGGAAAACGAAGCATCAATATTTATATTTTTTTTCTTAGTAGTTTTAGCCTCTTGCTCAAATGACTTTAGTTTTGAAAGTAGGTTATTACTATTCATCTAGTTCTCCTTGAAAATCTCTTGACATCACAGCTTCTCGTACTTGTTCCTGTTTTTGTGTAGATACTTGGTGTTTTTGCATTAGTTTTGGAAGTTCTTCATTTCTAAGAGCTTTCATCTTTGTTATGCTATCGCTTACAAATTCTAACTCTATTGAAAACTCTGTAGCTAAACTTACAACATCTTGTAGCGTTATTTGTGAGAAGGCTTTACCATTAAGAGAGAGTTGGTGTTCTCTAGTTTGCTTTACTCCTTTTGCAAAAGTGATGTCATATGCAGGAGTTGATCTCCACTTGTAATCGCTAGAACACATAAAAGAGAAATTACGAGCATGATCATCTTGGTTAACAAACATATAGTTAAAGAGCATCTGTAAAAATAGTTGTTTTAAACTCTGGGTTGCCCCTAGCTTTACAGCAACTCTTAATAGTTCTTCGTATCCTACTGTTCTTGGAATATTATAATCTACATGTAGAAGTCCGGCTAAAGAGTGTACATGTAATTTGTTGCCTTTATCAATGTCAAATCTCTTTGTAACAAAATGGTGTTTGTTATTTGACTCTAAAAGATGACATTCCATCATATTTATGCCAGACTCTTTTGCTAACAGGTAATAGATATACTCGAGTTTAGAGTAAGTTGACTTATTCTCATCTCCATCTTGTGTATCATCATATTTTACTATTGCAGGTATAAAACCTTTTGGTGGCTCCTTTGTTCTATCTCCAAGGTAAACTTCGTTAGTATCAAGATTAATTGCAACTACAGCTTTACTTCTAGCTCCACCAACAAATGAGTGAGCAGAAACCAAAAAAGCTGAATGAATAGATTTAAAATTATTACCTCTCTTTAACTTTTTAGCTTCTTCATAGATATCTTTTAAAGCAAGTGTCTTTTCTATAGTTTCATCAAACTCATGAGCTACTCTAAACTCTAATGCACCAAGTCCACGATTTCCAATGAAGAGAAGTTTTTCTATGATTGTTGGTTTTGCTCCATTGTTATTTTGCTCAAAGAACTTATCTAGTATTTCATCACCAAAACTACCAGGCAAAGAATCACTTACAAACCCAGCTACTCTTTCTTGAAAAACTAGAGATGTTGTCTCTATATCAGTGATATCTTTAGCAATAGAAATTGGACTTGCTTTAAATGCTGCCGAATCAAATTGACGTAGGTATACTCTATTATCAATTTGATATATATCTGCAATGTGCTTTTCAAATAGAAATAAACTTACTTTTTTATCCAAAATAATACCTTTATTTATGTATATTTGTAATTATATCAATATTATTATTATAAATACAAATATATGAGACTTTATAGGTAAAAAGCGGCATATATTAAAGTAGGATAGTAATAGCTTTTACTACCTCAATCTCATTGTGCATACAACAATCACAAAATATATTTCTAAGTTCTCAGGGTGCATAAAAATTTATACTGACTTTAGTTTACCTTGATTATATTGGTGAATGATAGAACTAATTAATGTTTGATAGGGCATACCAACGCTTCATCTTCAATAAAGGGAATGTAATAGGTATAGCCTTTTATTGTCATAATAAAAAGCTTTTGACGGGGATACTGTTGTGTATTAAAATGTGGTAACACATCGAGAAGCCGACCTTCTGAAAGGCCAAGCAGCACCTCTTCAAAAGAGACATCACGCTCTTTTTTCAATATCAGGTTTTTATTTTTATCCCAATCATACTTCAAAATAAACCCTTAATTGTATATACAATAGATATGATAGTTTGGATTTAATAACATTTAGCTTAAGTACATAGTTTAATTTTACTTTAAAGAGGGCAACGGGATTAAGTTGAGCTTATAAATCCCACAATCACGAAGTTTTAAGTCATCGGTTTCCAGCACTTAATTAATGATGTGACAATGAAAGAGGCTAGCAAGGTTACTTTTGATGCGTTATATATTTTAGTTTACAGTATCTCAGGGCTGACTTGACCCTTACTGCTCTCTTCGTTTAAATTCATCAGAACGTTTTTTCTTCCAGAGGTCATGAAGTTGCTCTTTTGAGATAGATGTAGCGCTCTTACGCTGTTTTGTTTGAGCTTTTTTTGCAACTCCAGAGGGTATTAGTTTATTCTCTTTTATTGTTGCGTACTCGTAACGGTTATGCTCTTTATTAAATAGAATAACTTCACCCTCATCACTCTCAATCCAGTTTAGATGTTCATCACCTTTGATATAGCCGCTAAAGGTATTGCCATTTTCAAGTGCAAAGTTTTTTTTACCATGAAATGCTGGTGCGCAAAATAGTAGTGATGTTATGGTAGTTAATAAAAAAAGTAATTTCACCGTTTAATCCTTTGAAATCGTGGCACTCATAATGGTGCCATACTCTGAGATATTATTTACATGTATATTACTGTTGCTACCATTGTAGCCTTTGCTAGAGGGTGATGTATGGGGTGTAAAACTATCAACATTGCTCTGATAAAAGAGATTCTCTCTCTCGCCATATGCTGCGACATCATAATCTAAAACTGCGCGCGCCGCCTCTTCTAGGTCGACACCTTTGTGGTTGACATTGTCATTAACGCTGTTGGTAAGCATATTGCTGTTGATGACATTCTCATCAATATGCCAAATGGCCAAGCCTCCATTAAAATAAAAAGAGATCGCTTCTAAACCACGGTCATAACCACTGTTGTGTCTGTTTTCAAGTAAAAAATACTCGGTGTCGGTAATAGGAATTTTAACAATATTGAAATCATCTGATGAGCTGGCATAAAAATTTACATGTAAATCACTGCTGTTTGAAATAACTTCCGGCTCAATCCAGTTGACTTTGGTTTTGCTCCATGCACACATATGAATGGGGGTGTTACCAGGCAGGTCACCTAAGCCATCAAATCCCCACATACCTGAACTCATCAGAGCAAAGTAACCCAGACCGGCTGACTGTTCTGTTGTATCATAAAGATCGGGAAGATTAAAAGCGGCGTGGCCAAGCTCGTGGGCTATAATGCCTATGGTTGCATCATTGTTACCGTGACGCTCACCAAACATAGCGTAATTCCCATTGACTGAACAGCCCATTAATTTAGTGTCATCTAATGAAGGTGTATTTAAAATAGAGGTACAAGATTGATGAGCCCAGACACCAAGCTTAGCAGTAGAACCTGAGTGGGCATCTTCATTACCAGCAATAATAAAGATGATGAGCATCTCATCGGGAGAGATGGCTCCATTGGCATTAGTATCATATTGTGATACATCAATATAGGGATCCGCCAGTGAGAGTGCCTGAAAGAGATCGGTATGAATAGTTGAACTCGCACCAGAATCGGGATGATTTTTGTTAAGTGTTATTGAGATGATCCCATCATTATGAGTACCTTCACTCTCTTGCACCGCATCAAAAGTGAAGTTACCCATAGAGATCTCTTTGTAATAGCTATTGAGTTGATGCTCTTTGAAACCAAAGATTTTGTCGGTCCATGTAGTGACAGGACTCTGGAACGTGATATCATTGTAGGCAATGCGAATAACAAGCGTAGGACGTTTTTCATTGACCACAGGACTTGGAGTAACAGGAGCTGGTATCGGTTCAGGTTCAGACTCACTACCACCACCACTGCCACATCCAATCAGTAAAAGTAGCGTTAAAGTCATAAATATTAGTTGTTTCATAGCTGCAGTATAAAGTAAAAGTGTTAACTTCTCATAAATAATGCAATATTTTAACATGAGTAAAAGTCACTTTGCTATAATGTCGTCATTATTTATATGAGGTACTTATGATAACATTTAGTGATATGCTTTTAAAACTTCAAGAGTTCTGGAAAGATCAGGGCTGTAATATTGTTCAACCCTACGATATTCCTGCAGGGGCAGGGACATTTCACCCTGCAACTTTTTTACGTTCACTTGACTCTCAGCCATGGTCTGTGGCATATGTAGCACCTTCACGTCGTCCAACTGACGGACGTTATGGAGAGAATCCAAACCGCCTGGGAAGCTACTACCAGTTTCAGGCACTGATTAAACCGAGTCCTGAGAATATTCAAGAGCTCTATTTAAAAAGTTTAGAGTATTTGGGTCTCAATTTACAAGAGCACGATATTCGCTTTGTAGAAGACAACTGGGAATCTCCAACACTTGGTGCTTGGGGGCTTGGTTGGGAAGTGTGGCTAAACGGGATGGAAGTGACGCAGTTTACCTATTTTCAACAAGTTGGAGGAATTGCGTGTGACCCTGTAGCTGTTGAGATCACTTATGGAACAGAGCGTCTTGCTATGTACCTACAAGGTGTTGACTCTATTTTTGATATTGTCTGGGGAGAGAATGAGTATGGACAAACACTCTACCGTGACATCCATAAAGAGAGTGAAATTCAGTTCTCAAAATATAATTTTGAAGTAGCCGATACGGCAATGTTATTTACAGACTTTGAAGCAAAATCTAATGAGTGTGTCAAAGCCCTTGAAGCAGGACTCCCACTACCGGCATACGATCTCTGTATGGCAGCATCACACACCTTTAACACACTTGATGCACGAAAGGCAATCTCTCAAACAGAGCGCGCCAATTACATCTTGAAAATTCGTGAACTTTCACGTGGCTGTGCGGAACTCTATAAAGCTCAAGAAGCGGAGCGTATTAAAGTCTAATTATATTGCAATTTGCAATATAAAGTGATTTTGGTATTGCAATTAAGATACTATTTTTAAAACAACTGTTTTGGAGATAGTGTGAAAATACCAAATTTATTTACATATAATATACAAGAAGATAAATTAGACATGAATA
>JAYEKO010000017.1:0-5198 GCA_034661055.1 Campylobacterota bacterium | reverse complement strand
CAATCCAGCACCTTTGCCAAAAGGGTATAAACCAATTTTAAGTAAAATTCCTCAGAGAAAAGTTCGTGCCATAGCAAATGACTTTCAAATTACTTATGTTGCCGATGGAGTAACAAATACTAGCGAAACTAAAACATGATGAACGTACTCAGCTATATTGGCAAGACGCGGTATATACCTCCGCTGAAGAAAGTGCGTATAACAGTAATACAGAATCTGGAAAAGTATTAGAATGGGCGAATGCACTGCTATATTGTCAAGACTTAGATTATCTTGGATACAACAACTGGAGTTTACCGACAGTTTCTCAATTAGAAAGTATTGTTAATACCAATTTCTCACCAACGATTGAACAAGCATTTTATAGTAGGCAAAGTGGTCACTTTTGGACATCTACTACATCTCTGACGAATAGCTCAGATGCCTATAGTGTTAGTTTTAGTTCAGGCACCTCAGGCACTACTACAAAAAGTGCTCCTCTTTACACCCGTTGTGTACGTAAATTAAGTGCTAACCCTAGTATCATCATGTACTTATTAAACTAACACAAAAGTCTCTTCAAAAAGAGACTTTACCTACAAACTTTCCAACTCTTCATAAAGACCTTTTGCCATCTCTTCATAGTTACGTCCAAGATCAAGCAATTTCTGTCGTCCTTTTTCTCCCATAGTTATTAGCTCAGTTGCAGGCATATCAATTATAAGTTTCAGTTTTTGAGTAATTTCTTCGCTCTTAAAAGAGCTAAAGAGGGCTTCACTATCTTCTTCAAAAATAGTATGATTTTTCTCGCTATGACTTAAAAATGCAGGAACTGCGCAACTGTAATAATCTACTACTTTTGCAGAGAGTGCGTTATTGTAGAGTTCACGATTTGGAAGGAGTCCAAGGCCGATATCACAACTACTGATCTGCGCTCTTATATCTTCTAAAGTATCGCTGTGGAGCACTTCTACTTTATCTTTAAGGTTTGGATAGACTTTTAATAGCTCTTTAATGACCTGTGGGTCAACAACAGAGACACTTAAGTGCCATGGTAAATCTTGAATAGCATTAAAAGCATCAAGCACCACTTCAAACTCTCGTAATCGGTCTAAAGACCCCACATAAATAAAACGACATATACCATCATCTCTTAGCGGACGAGTGGAGATTGATTGAGGATCAAGTGCGGTTAATAATGGATAAATCTTACATGTAATATTAGGGTAAAAAACTTTTTGCATCTGCTGTGAGGTTGGCATAAAAATATCGACTTGATTGATAAGCTTGTTTTTGGTGATATTTGTGATTTGAGCACCTAAGCTTTTCATCATCCCTTTTTTTGTATGTTTTGCATCTTCATACGCTTCTGTTGATTTAGCAAAAGAGGCACGAAAACCTACCTTATAGTTATATTTTTTACGATAAGAGAGGACTGATTTTAAAATATGCTTGACATTACGCACAAAAACATAATCATACTGTGCAATATCAATACGTCCTTTTGTTGCGAGATAAGTCATTACATCTTTATCATGATGTGAGGGTACGACAAAGTCATCTCCTTTAATCTGGAAACTATGCTTGTATTTTGTAAAATAGACGACATTGATATTGAGATACTCTTTAAGATAACCATGAAACAGTGCGCCAATAGTTCCGTGTTCGCTATACTCTTGCTGATCGGTTATATATAGTAAATGCTTCATCTTCTACTCCTTATTATCATCAGTTAGTTCATTGATAAAACGCTCTTTATCAAACTCTAGCCCTAAATACTCACTCAAGGCTTCAACATCACGCAGGGCATTGCCTAAACAGCTTGTTGCACCTGGTGATGGTGTCATATTAAATACAATTCCCTCACCAGTATCGATAGAGGCTTCACCTAGCATCAGTTTTTCATTCTCTTTATCTAAAACTTGAGGTCGAACCCCGCCAAAACCATTTGCATATTTAATATCTTCTTCTTGGAGAGAGGGGACAATTTTACGAGCATCTTTGATAAAGAGCATCTTATTAAAATAGGGAATCTCAAATAAGAAATTTCTAAAGATATAATTACGAATATCAGCATCTTTGAGCAGATCATAAAATATTTTGAAGATATGCAGATCAAGACGAAGCGTCTTGAAAAAATCAATCATAGTTGCATTACCATGAAAGCGCTCTAGTTTTGGCATCACTAATGCTGTCGGTCCAAAACGGGTATAACCATTTAATAAAACATCAGGATCTCCATGAAGTGCGGCAAATGGAAGTTTGGGATTTTGAACCATATAGACCTTACCATTTAAAATTTTCTTTGTAGAGATATAAAAACTCCCCGCTACAGGTAAAGTAGCATACTGATGTCCATAACCCATTTTATGAGCTAAATAAAGGCTATGAGCACCCGCATTTACAACTACATAATCTGCGGTAAAATGGGCTCCTTTTGTCGTCTCTAAATGAAACATGCTCCCTAGTTTTTGAATATGTTTGACTTCAGAATTAAAAAAGATATCCGTAATCTTATCCTCTTTTTTTAAGGCATTATCAATAAAACTATCTGAGAGTGCTTTAAAATCAACAGTTGTCCACTCTCCTTGCGCTCCCATACCTACAACATCTTCTTCACGCTCTTTATCATTTTCATCAAAGATAAGAGCAGGTTCAATCTCTGCAATTTTTTCTTTGTCATAAAACTCAAGATAATCATAGAGAGGCTTGAACTCTTTAAAGCGTTGGCGTATAAACTTTACCTCTTCATCCCCCACACCAATTGCCATTTTTTGATGTGAAAACATCATCTTATTTTCATACCCATATTGCAGACAATATTTCTCTATCATCTTTGCAGTACGTGTTACTTTTTGTGCTTTTTCCAAGGTATAGTTAGTCTCAATATCACCGCAGTGAATAGTCTGAGAATTAGCTGATCCATTAGAATTTAAAGTAGAAAGTGATTCATATTTTTCTAATAAACATATTTTTTTAGCATTAGTGTATTCGCCAAGCTCATAATAAAGAGCCGCCCCTGAAACACCACCCCCGACGATAATAACGTCGTAATGATTCTGTGTCATAATTTTCTCCATATATAGTTGGAGTCATTATACTGCTAATTTAGTAAATTGGTTCTAATAAATCCGCTCAATCATGAGCTGAATTGAGGTACGTCCGTTAAATTCATTTTTATTAACAGTATAACTACATGTCATTTTTCGATCCTCAGGGACACTTAAGACTTCACGAAAGGCAAGTAGCTCGTGGCTTTGTCTCTCATGTGGTGTAAAACGAAGATTTACTCGGCTGTGGGATTTATCTGCTCCAAAAAGTTTTACACCTAAGACATCAGCATCTTTGGCTAAAAATCGTGGTCTAGGATTTGCTTCACCATAAGGCTCGAAACGCTCTAAAATATCTAGCAGTTCAAAATCAATACTGCTACTCTCTATTGCACCAATTATCTCTTCTTTTGGGATAAAATCATCAGGATTTAGCTTCTGGGCTTCTTCATTAATAGCCTCTTTAAACACTTTTATATTCTTTACATGTAAGGATAAACCTGCTGCCATCTTATGACCGCCAAATTTTTCTAAAAGGCGCTCTTGGCTCTTAATAAGTTCATAAATATTAACCTCGCCTAAAGAACGTGCACTCCCTTTTGCTCTATCACCCTCTACACTAAGTACAATAGCAGGACGACCAAATTGACCTACAAGACGTGAAGCAATAATTCCTACCACGCCCTCATGCCAACCCTCACCATAAGCCACTATAATCTTATCATCAGGGTTTACATGTAAGGTAGCTAACTCAGTAGTATCAGCCTCAGTAGTTTTACGTAAATCATTAAGCTGATTGAGTAGTTCAAACTGTTTAAATGCACTCTCTTCGTCTTTGGCTGTTAAAAATTCCATTGCGATAGAAGCATCTTCTAGCCGACCTGCAGCATTAAGTCGTGGAGCAATTTGAAAACCTATATCTTCTGAACTTAGGCGACTTTTATTGATATATTCTCTCATAATGACTGAAGAGGGACGCTCACTTTTCATCATCTGCTTCAAACCTGCCTGAACAATAGCACGATTTATTCCAATAAGTGGCATAACATCTGCAACAACAGCGAGGGCTAAAAGTTCTAAATATTGTGACATATTAATGTTTACATGTAACTCTTGTTTGAGTAGTCCAAGCATTAGCCATGCTACTTGTGCACCACAAATCTCTTTAAAGGGATACTCACAAACAGAGAGTTTTGGATTAACAATAGCGTAAGCATCTGGGAGTATTTCTGAGGGGGTATGATGATCAGTAATGATTAAATCAATACCGCGTTTTTTACAGATATCAGCAGCTTCAATAGCAGTGATACCATTATCAACCGTAAAAACTAAATCTGCATCAACACGCTCCAATATCTTTGGTGAAACTCCATAACCATCGCTAAAACGATTAGGAATAATTGCCTCTAAAGGGTAGTCGATTTCTCTAAAAAACAGAACACAAATAGAAGTAGAGCTCACACCATCAACATCATAGTCACCAACTAAAGTAATGCGTTGCCTGTTTTTAATAGCCCTAGCAATTCTACTTGCAGCACGCTGCGCATCATGCAAAAGAGAAGGATGAGGAATATCGCTAAGCTTGCTAAATTGCCCACCAAAACGGCGTTCTAAGGTCTCAAAAAGGCTCTTTTTATCGAGCTTTTCAAGCTTAGACGTTTTCGACATTAGCTGATGCTGCTTTTACAAATGAGAGGATAACTGCATTGGGAGTTTGAAGACGTGAAGTAAATTCTGGATGAAACTGCACCCCTAAAAACCATGGATGCTCAGTAATTTCTACTGCTTCTATAAGCCCATGAGATTCACCAGTAACTACCATTCCAGCTTTTTCTAAGGCATCACGGTAGGTAGGATTTGCTTCATAGCGGTGACGGTGACGCTCATGCACTATATCCTCATGAGCATAAGCTTGGGCTAGATGAGAGCCTTTTTTTGTTTCACATGGATATTCACCTAAGCGCATAGTCCCACCCATTGGAGATTCATGAGTTCTTAGCTCTGTTTGACCAGATTGATTAATAAAATTATCAATAAGATAAACCATAGGATTTTGGGTATTTTCATCAAACTCAATCGAGTTTGCATCTTCTAAACCTAAAACATTACGAGCATATTCAATTAAAGTTAGTTGCATCCCTAGACAGATACCAAGATAAGTTATCTTGT
>JAYEKO010000016.1:0-56960 GCA_034661055.1 Campylobacterota bacterium | reverse complement strand
CCTGAAGCGTTTCCACATTTCATTAGCGTTAAAACTTGGCAACCTCAAAGCTGATATTAAGTCATTTTTAATATTAGCAGGGGTATAGTTAAAGTTATAAAAAATTGGAGGCAATGAAATATGTTAAAAAGAATTTTAGTTTCATCTACTCTTGCTGCATTAGTAAGTAGTAGTTTATCTGCGGGTGATATGAGAATAAGTGGGTTTGCAACAGTAGCAGCTGGCATGAACGATAGTGATACATCGACTTATATGGGTTATGATGACTCACTTTCATTTCGACCTGACAGCGTTTTAGGCCTACAGTTTAATGCAAATATGACTGATAATATGGGTGCAGTTGCTCAAGTCGTTGCTAGAAGTACCGACATTGGACAAGAAGTAACTTTAGAGTGGGGTTATATCTCTTATGACTTTAATGATGAAGTACGAATGCTTGCTGGGCGAATTCGTCCTGCTATTTTTCTTTATTCTAATTATTTAGATGTAGGTTATGCTTACCTTTGGGTACGTACACCATTTGAGATGTACGCACAAGTTCCAATTACCAACATAGATGGAGCTAATCTTGCATATACTACGGCAGTTGGTGATGACTATGAAGTTTCAATTAATGGGTGGTATGGAAATAGTATTAAACCAGTAGATTCAGCAGTAGGCTCTTTTGATATGGAATTTGATGCTACTATGGGTGTAGAGCTTGCGTTAAGCAACGATTACTTTAAAGTACGTGCTGGTTATAATCAGACTGACATTTCAGCTCTATTGCCAAATGCAGATGCTAATATGAATCCAGAACTTAAAATTGATAAGTCGTTAGGTCAATTTTACAGCTTAGGATTCAATATGGACTACGCTGATGTTCTTGTAGTTTCTGAATATGTTATGCGTGAGATTGATAAAACGGTAATGCCAGATATTACAAGTTACTATGCAACATTAGGATACCGCATGGGTGATTTTACACCGCATGTTACGTATGCAACTGTTGAAACTGATATTCCGATGCTAAACACAGGAAATCCAGGCTTTGATGGACCTACTAATGGCGCACTTCAGATGTCATACAATGATTCTAATACAGTAACACTTGGTCTAAGATATGAGTTAAATGCTTTTTCTGCTCTTAAAGTTGAGTACGCAATGAGCGATCGTACAACAAAGCAGATGGGTGATACAGGGCTAACGATGATTAATGAAGATATAAATACATATAAAATTGCTTTAAGTGCAATTTTTTAAGAGGAATAGAGAATGAAAAAATTATTAGTAATAGCTGTACTGTTAACAGCATCACTTTTTGCGGAAATTGTAGTTATTGTCAATTCTGGTAGTGGTGTAAGTAATATGAGTGCAGGAGAAGTTAAGAATGTGTTTTTAGGAAAAGCAAAAAGCTTTTCAAATGGTTTAAAAGCTATTCCTATTGATCAGCAAGCAAGCGATTCTGCATATGCTGTTTTTTATAAAAGTGTTGCAGGTAAAAGTGTTGCTAAAATGAATAAACACTGGGTTAAACTCACTTTTACAGGTAAGGGTGAAGCACCAAAGAAAGTTGGAGCAGGTGAGGTTGTAGGTCTTGTAGAGTCCAACAAAAATATGGTGGGATATGTTGAAAAAAGTGCTGTTACAGATGGTGTTACGGTTGTTTATACAGTTCAATAAGGATTAATTTATGTCAAATTCATATTCACTCAAGGTTAAGGTTGCACTTCTTTTAGGCCTTTTTGTTACTGTGTTGGCTACTATTTTAACTGTCACATCTGTTTATAAGCAGTCAGATGAAATTCAGAAGCAGTTTGAGATACGTTTAGTTAAAAATACTAATTTGTTTGCACTAGGTTCCAGTATTGCACTAGGAACAGGTGATATGAATAGTATGAAAATAACAACAACACAGGTTAAAGAAGATAAAAATATTGCATTCACCATAGTGTTTGATGAAGAAAATGAGCCTTTTATTGGTGAATATATTGATAAAAGTGCTGAGTCAAAAGTTGCTCAAAGTGTCTTAGCTAAAATTAAGCCTAATAGTGTCACGCAGATTAGCCATTATCTGATATATAAACAAAAGATAAGTTATGGAGGGGAGTACTTAGGTTCCGTCGTACTAGGACTGGACCTCTCACCAAAAGATGAGCAGATTTTTTCCTCTATTATTGCATCTATTATTATTGCATTTATAGTCGTTTTATTGGGTATTATGACCATTAATATATCTATGAATTCGCTTGTCATTAAACCATTAAGTAAAGTTATTGAGAGTATTAAATATTTTTCTGAAGGTAACTTTACACACACTTTAGATTTAAATCGTAAAGATGAGTTTGGAGAGCTGGCAGATAATTACAATAAAGCAGTAGAGATGTTAAATAGTCTCATTGCGCAAGCAAAAAATGCTGCACAGAAAAATGAAGATATAGCTAATGACTTAAAAGTAATTTCTGAACAAATTTTGAATACCTCAAATAAAGAACAAGAGATTGTTTCAAAAACACTTACTTCGAGTGACAATGTTAACTCTACGCTTTCTGTCGTTTCTGATGATACAAGTCATGTTACAGAAAAAATTGATGAATCTTCTTTAGTACTTTCTGATTCTGTTGGATTTATGTCAACTATGGTAGAACATATCCACCATAGCTCAGAACAAGAACAGATATTAGCCGATAGACTCACACAACTTTCATCTGATGCCGCACAAGTAAAAGACGTTCTTGTGGTTATTTCAGATATTGCAGATCAAACCAATTTATTGGCACTTAATGCTGCTATTGAAGCCGCTCGTGCTGGTGAGCATGGTCGTGGTTTTGCAGTGGTTGCCGATGAAGTACGAAAGTTGGCAGAACGTACGCAAAAAACATTGGTAGAAATTAATTCAACGATAAGCGTCCTTGTCCAAGAGATCACAGACTCAAGTGGTGCTATGCATGAAAATATTAAACTTGTTAACAAGCTAACAGAACTTTCACAAACTGTTGAAGAGGGAATGGGAAATGCTAACAAGTCAATGGGTTCTGCAACACAATATTCTAAAGAGACGGCAAGTCATACGCAGGATGTTATTGGAGATATTAAGAAAATAATTGATGACATTAAAAATATACATGTAATTTCAGCTGCGACAGGAGACGATATTGTTAAAGTGACATCATTTTCCAATGATCTTCAATCAACAGCGCATAAACTAAACCTAATGCTTCAGGAATTTAGAACTAAGTAGATTTTGCTGCTTAGTTCAAGCCATACAGCTAACTCCTTTTTACTTATTCGCAACGGTGTTATTTTATTTAGCTATAATAAATCACTTTAAAAAAGGTGGTTGTAATGCCAAAATGGATTCGTGTCAGTGTCGGTTTTTTGCTACTCTACAGTGCACTGTTTATTACCGCATGCGAGGGGGTGACAAATGTCTTCACACGATAATTTTCAGAGTGCTTCACGTTATGAACCTGATAAACAAAAAAGTAAGGTCCAGCAGTTTACTCCAATGTTAACAGGATTTCTTTTTCTATTTTTGGGCATAAACTATCTCTCTTTTGCTATTAAAGCTTTAGGTCGTGGTGAGAACTTCTATTTTATTATTTCACTACTCATTTTTGCTTCCTTTGTCGCGGCTTTTGTGATGCTAAGAAAAGGTATTGCGTTAGAAAAAATCTACAGAGACTCCAAGCATGCTAAATCACCAAGCTACCCTTTGAAAACTATAGCAGGTTCTCTTCTGGCTTTATCATCATCACTTTCGGCTCTGTTGGGTGGCTACTCTTTACTCTCATCACTAATGTTAGGTGCAGCACTGCTGCTAGGGTGGTACCTCTATTATGGATTTGATCCACGTAAAGATAAGATTTCAGGGTACGATAACGCAAAATCAGCAGAACGAATTATGAAGTTACTCGTTCAGGCAAATGAAGATATACATGTAATTCAAAGAGTAGCCTCAGAGTCTGAATCACAGTTAATAAGAACATCGATGCAGCATATGGCAGAGGCATTTCTTAAGATGGTAAAACATATTGAGAATGAACCGGATGATTACGATAGAGCCCGTAAATATTTAGTAAGTTATTTGGGGGAACTGCGTTTAATGAGTGAGACATTTATTAAGCTAGAAAAGAGAGGGCGTTGTGAGGAGATGAGAGAGTCCTTTCTTGATGCCATAGATAGTAGCATAGAGAAGCTAGATAAGCAGTATGAGCGACTATTAGACGAAGATATGGTTGACTTGGATGTCAAGCTCTCCGTAATGAAAAAAAGATTAGAAAGTGAGGAATAGGCAGTGGAAGTGACAACAAAAGAGATTGCAGCAATTGAAGTGCAAGATGAACAGGCAGTGGGTAGTTTAGTTGAGAAGATAGATTTAAGCAGTAGTGCTTCAATTATAACATTTGGCTCTAAGGCGCAAGAGGAGGTGACAACAGTCTCTTCTTCTATGTTAGAGGGAGTTAAAGGTAAAGACTTAGGACCAGCGGGAGCACCACTTTCAAATATGATTGCGACGATTAAAGGCTTTGATGTCGCTGCCCTTAACCCAAACCGTGAGCTTGGTTTTTTTGATAAACTTCTTGGTCGAGCAAAACCACTAGCGGTATTTTTAAACAAATATGAAGATACTAAAGAGCAGATTGAAGCCATTACTGATGAACTAGAACGTCAAAAAGGAACACTTCTTAATGATATTGAAGCATTAGATCGTCTCTATGATGCCAATTTAAACTATATTCACGAACTTGAGCACTATATTGTTGCAGGTGGTCAAAAACTTGAGCTTTTAGACGGTACAGATATTCCACTCTTAGAAGATAAAGCTAAAGAGAGTGACAATATGCTTCAAGCACAAGAGCTAAAAGATATGCGTGCCTCACGAGATGATTTTGAGAGACGTGTTCATGATTTAATGCTAACGCGCCAAGTGGCACTACAGTCACTCCCCTCAATTCGTCTGGTTCAAGATAATGACAAAACACTCATAAATAAAATAAATTCAACTCTTGTCAACACGGTTCCACTATGGAAAAACCAGTTGGCACAAACCATCACTATTTACAGAAACCAAAAAGCTGGTGGAGTCTTAAAAGAGGCTATGGACCTGACCAACGAGCTTTTAGAAGCTAATGCTAAAAATCTAAAAGAGGCAAATCGTCAGACAAGAGAGCTTGCCGAACGTGGTATTTTTGACATAGAGAGTGTTAAGCTTGCCAATCAACTGTTGATTGAGACCATTGAAGATGGTCTAGTCATTGCAGATGAAGGTAAGGCGGCCCGTCAAAAAGCAGAAGCAGAACTTGTTGTTTTAGAGAAAGAGCTAAAAGAGTCACTTCTGGCTTCTCAGGCAAGACAAGAACAGATACAAGCACCTAAGGAGGCGTAACAATGGGATTTTTCGATAAGTTAATGGGTGAGTTCATTGATGTCATTGAATGGACTGACAGTACCAGCGATACAATGGTATATCGCTTTGATAGATACGGCAATGAGATTAAGTACGGCGCAAAGCTTACGGTTCGTGAGAGTCAAGTGGCGGTTTTTGTCAATGAGGGTGAAATAGCCGATATTTTCATGCCTGGTATTTATGAGTTAGAGACTCAAAATATGCCAATTATGACAACACTGCAGCACTGGGATCATGCATTTCAAAGTCCTTTTAAGGCTGAAATTTATTTTTTTAACTTACGCCGTTTTATAGATCTAAAATGGGGTACCAAAAACCCATTGATGTTACGAGATAAAGAGTTTGGTCCAGTGCGTATTCGTGCTTTTGGAACCTATGGTATTCGTATTGAAGATCCGGAGATATTTTTAACAGAGATTGTCGGTACTGATGGTTACTTTACTGTTGATGAAGTGAGTGATCAGCTTAGAAACCTAATTGTCTCACGTTTTGCAACTATTGTAGGACAAGCAAATATTCCAATTTTAGATTTGGCTGCAAATTATGAGCAGATGAGTGACTTTGTTGAGGAAAAAATTGCTCCTGAATTTAGTGCTTATGGACTTGAGCTTACCAAATTACTAATTGAAAATATCTCTCTGCCTCCTAATGTAGAAGCGGCTCTTGATAAACGAAGCAGTATGGGACTAGCAGGTAATTTAGATGACTATATGAAATACAGTGCAGCAGAAGCATTCAGCAGTGGTGGCTCAGGTGAGGGTGGTGCTTCAACTGCTGGAGATGCTATGAGCATGGGTATGGGTTTTGCTATGGCTCAGCAGATGGCAGCAAATTTAGGTGCACACAATACGGCTACTGTGACACCGCCTCCAATTCCCAAAGCGCAGACCTATCATGTTGTTATTGCAGGCGCCTCAAAAGGTCCTTTAACACTAGAGCAGATTAAAACCTCAATACATAGTGCAGAGATTACAAAAGAGACCTTATGCTGGAGAGAGGGAATGAATGGATGGGAGAGCGCAGGTTCTCTTGAAGATTTAGCCTCACTATTTTCAGTTACACCACCTCCTATTCCAACTTAGAAGACTTAGATGAATAAAGAAGTTATATTCCCTTGTGAGCAGTGTGGGGCAAAACTTAACTTTTCAGTAGCAACTGGAGAGTTAAAATGTCCTTACTGCTCCCATATTAATCTCATAGAGAGAGCATTTACGCAAGTGGTAGAAAAAGATTACAACCGTGTTATTGCTACTCTTAAAAACCTTTCAGATGCACCTTCTCGTGAAATAACGAGTAGTAAATGTCCTACATGTGCTGCAGTTTTTGATCTACACGAAGATATTCACGCTTCAGAGTGTCCTTTTTGTGGAAGTGCTATTGTCAATGAAACTGCACTCTATAGACCTATTAAAGCTCAAGCTCTTTTACCTTTTAAAGTCACTAAAAAAGAGGCAAGAGAAGTTTTTAAGAGTTGGTTAAAAAGTCACTGGTTTGCTCCAGATAAACTTAAACGTTACGGGGCTGAAGATTCTAAGCTAGAAGGGGTATATATTCCTTACTGGACTTATGATGCCAGTACCTTTAGTCACTACACCGGTCGTCGAGGTGATAAGTACTATGAGACCGTCAGTAAACAGCGTATGATTAACGGTAGAACAGAGCTTTATACTGAAGAAGAAGAGCATATTAACTGGGTAAATGTGAGCGGTAATGTGAGTCACGACTTTGATGATGTACTAGTCATGGCAACAGAATCACTTAATCAGTCACTTCTAGATTGGGATTTAGAGAATTTAGTAGATTATGATGAATCTTTTTTAAGTGGTTATGAGAGTGAGGTCTACTCAGTTGAACTTGATGTAGGTCTTGTTCAAGCCAAAAACATTATGGAGCATAAAATACGTGCTCTGATAAAACGTCAAATTGGTGGTGATGAACAAGAAATTAACGCATTACAGAGCGACTACTCTGACATCACATTTAAACATATTTTACTTCCTATTTATGCATCAGCATTTACATTTGATAGTAAGACTTACTCTTATGTAATTAATGGTAGAAATGGTGATATTAGTGGTGAGAGACCCTATAGTGTGGTAAAAATTTCGGCAGCAGTTATTGTCGGATTGGCTGTTGTGGCTACTGTATACTATTTTATGAAATAATGAGGTTAAATGAAACGTATGGGTGATGGTCTATCTTTAATATTATTGGCATTTGCAGGGCTGTTTTTTCTCTATCAAAAAGGGTATATTCTTGCAGATTTTGAGAGAGTTAGTGTAAGTCAAGCATATGAGCTATTAAAAAGTGAGCCAAATGGTATAGTGTTGCTTGATGTTCGTACCCAAGAGGAGTATGCACATGACGGTAAAATAAAAGGCTCGGTATTAATTCCTCTGGGTGATTTAGAAAAGAATCTCTCTAAAATAGAAAAAAGTAGAGATAAAAAGATTTTAGTTTACTGTCGAAGTGGTAATCGCAGTATTAGTGCATCACGAATCTTAAAAAAACATGGGTTTAACCCTTATAATGTAGATGATGGCATTAATCAGTGGAAAAAAGAGGGGTTGCCTTCACTATAACGAAATAAAAGGATTACAATGTTAAAAATTATTCTTTCAATGTTACTTACACTAACATTGAGTAGTGCAGTTGAAATGAGTGCTGCTAATGGTGGTTGTACTTTGGCACAACAGGGAAAAGTCAGTGTTACATGGAAAGCCTATAAGACTCCTGCAAAGATTGGTGTAGGCGGTACGTTTGATTCTGTAAAATACACTTCGATTGCACCAAGTGGTAAAAATTTTCGTGAAATCATGGTAGGCTCAACAGTAAAAATTGATACAGCAAGTGTTAACTCAAGCAATAAAGGCCGTGATGAGACATTAGTAAAATATTTCTTTAAACAGATGAACGGGAGTACTATTATTGCTAAAATTGTCGGTATTAAAGCAGGTAAACGTGAACGCGGTAAACCAAAGACTGGAATGTTTACAGTTGACATTACAATGAATGGTATTACAAAAACTGTTCCAATGCCTTATAGTTACGACAAGGGTGTGATGCAAGCTAACGGATTTATTGATCTTTTTGACTTTACTGCAAGTAAGGCACTGCGTTCAATTAACAAAGCGTGTTATGATTTACACTCTGGAAAGACTTGGAGTGATGTGGCAATTGGATTTAGTACAGGAATTGCAGCAACACTCTGCTCCTCAAAACATATTAAATAATCAACATCGCATCGCCATAGCTAAAAAAACGGTACTTTTTTTTAATGGCTTCAGCGTATATTTTGTGGGTCTCTTTCAAGCCTATAAAAGAGGCTACTAACATTAAAAGTGTTGACTTAGGTAGGTGGAAGTTCGTTAGTAAAGAGTCCGTACGTAACGGTTTATTATTGGGATGAAGAAAAAGGTTTGCTTCACCATGAGTCTCTTTAGTTCGTGCCCAATACTCTACAGTTCTAGTTGAAGTGGTTCCCACACAAAGCAGTTGCTTATCCCCTTCTAAAATCTCTTTGGCTTTATCTGATATGTCAAAATATTCTGAGTGCATGGGATGGTCTGTTATGGTGTTGCTCTCAACAGGTTTAAAAGTACCTGCACCAACATGCAGAGTAACAAAAGCACTATTGTGATTTTTACATGTATTTTTAAAAAGCTCATCACTAAAGTGCAGTGATGCTGTTGGAGCAGCTACCGCACCTTCGTGGTGGGCAAATACTGTCTGATAGTCTTCTTCATCTATTTTCTCATCATCTCGGTTCAAGTAGGGTGGCAGAGGAATATGACCAATTTTCTCAATAACTGGCAGTAGTTCTTCAAAACGCAGTAGTTGAGAATTACATGTAAATTGAACGTCTCGACTTCCATCTTCGTGAAGCGCCGTAACAGTTGCAACTAACTCATTGTCAAAAAAGAGTTCCATTTTCTCTTTGACACGTCCTTTAATGTAAACATTAATTGTGTGAGCATCTAGCGGACGATTAATTAAAAGTTCTATTTTTCCACCACTTTTCTTAGCTCCAAAAAGTCTGGCTTTAATGACCTTGGTGTCATTAAAGATAATGGCAATTTCTTTAGGTAAAAAATGCTCTAACTCATAAAAATGACTATGTATTATGCTCTTTGTTGCTCTGTTATAGACAAGAAGTCGTGCATTCTCACGTGGTTCTACAGGGTGGGTGGCAATAAGCTCTTTAGGGAGGGTGTAGTCGTAGCTAGAGGTAAGAAGTGGGTCTAGCACTATGCTTTTGACTCACTTTCATACTTTTCTTCTAAATCATCTTCTTCTTTTGGTGCAGGATTAACTGCTCTAACAATAAGAATAGAGAGACCATATAAAATAATAAGTGGTCCTGCCATTAAGAGTTGCGTTAAAATATCTGGTGGTGTCAAAAGTGCAGCAACAACAAAAATAATAACAACAGCATATTTAAAAAATGCTGCCATTTGACGGTCATTTATAAGCCCTAATAGTGCCAAGAAATAGGCAAAAATAGGGAGTTCAAATGCAATTCCAAAACCAAACATAATTTTAGTAAAGAATCCAACATAATCTTCAATATTAATAAGTGGCGTAAATTTAAAACTACCAAAGGTAATTAAAAAATCAAATCCAAAAGGGGTAACGACGTAGTAAGCAAAGGCAACGCCTATGCCAAACATTACCGTTCCACCCACAATAAATGGAATAATCATTTTTTTTTCATTTGCATACAGTCCTGGGGCAATGAACATCCAAATCTGTCCCAATATTACTGGAAGAGCCGCTAAAATTCCTGTAAAAAATGCAACTTTCAGTGCTACAAAAAATGCTCCACCGACTTGATTGGTAGTTACCATTCCATCAGCAGCATGAACCGATTTTTTACCTACTTCTGCCAGGGCTACATTTAAGGGTTCAACAATCCACTCTAAAAGAGGCTCATGAAAAAAGAAAGCAACAAAAAACATACCAATAATGGCACCAACAGAGATAGCAAGACGTTTTCTAAGTTCAATTAGATGGGGACGTAAATCTTCAAACATTAAACATCCTCTCCATCTACTAATTTTTCATTTTTTTTCTTTGTCTCTTTTGCAAAAGTCACCACTTCAGGTTTAGGTGTCTTAGAAGGTGTTTTTTTGCTCTGTGTATTATCACTTGCACTGCTTACAATGTCATCTTTAAGGTCATTGAACTCATCATTTAAATCTCCAAAATTAGCAACATCATTAAGCTTACTGCTAGCATCAGTGAGTTGTTTCTTATAATTTAGCGCCTCTTCTTTAATGTCTGCTACATTGAGTTCGTGTTCAATAGACTCTTTTGCTGTACCTACAGTCTGTTTTACACTTTTAAAAAATTTGGCAATCTGAACCATAGCTTCAGGAAGCTTGTCTGGCCCTAAAAAAAGTATGGCAATTATGGCGATAATAACTATTTCGGTAAAACCCATTCCAAACATATTTGAATCTTTTTATTAAAATTTATAGAACAAAGATTTTAGCCAAACATTTATTTGACGTACCTTACTTATGTTTTAAACTCATGAAGTTTGCTGCTTAGTTCACCAGAAAGTGTCTTTAACTCATCAGATGCTATCATGACATCTGACATAATCACTGATGTCTCTTTTGAAATCTCCTCAATCTGATTTGAGTATTTTGAAATTTCATTCATATTTTCTAAATCATCTGTGATTGCATTAACACTCTCTTGCATTTTTTGAGTACTCTCTTCAACAGTTAAGGCAGTAGTGTTAATTCTTTGATTTACCTCATTTGACATAGTGGAGACCTCAATAACACTTTGTGAGTTTCTATTCATCGCATCACTGGCATCATTAATCGCCTGAACAACAACATTTACAGTTGCATTAATCTCTGCTAAAGTGTGTTGTGTCTTCTCGGCGAGTTTACGTACTTCATCGGCAACAACAGCAAAACCTCTACCGTGCTCACCTGCACGAGCAGCTTCAATTGCAGCATTAAGTGCCAGCAGGTTTGTCTGGTCTGCAATGTCTGATATGATTCTGAGTACATCTTTGATCTGATCAGTGTCTTGTGATACTTGAGCTAAGTGTTCAGCTGTCTCTATCTCATTTTGTGAAGTCACTTCAATTTTCTTATGCATTGTTACAAGATGCAAAGAGGCACTTTCAAGATTTTGGCTAGCATCTTGCATGCTTGTTAGTGTCTCTTTTGAGTGTGCTACAGAGTCTTGAAGGTGCTCGTTAGTCTGTAGGCTTTTTTCAGAAATATCATTTACAAGTGAATTTCGTTTTTTTGCCTTGTCTCTAAGTAGTACATTGGCATCACTTAGCAAGATAGCTTTGTCCATATTATTGCTGGATATCTCTTTACTCTCTTGAACCAAGGTAAGAATTCGATCAATAAAACTGTTGATTTCTTTACTAACAGCACCCATCTCATCCTCTCCCATACCTAAGATTTTCTTGGTAAGGTCAGCTTCACCTATAGAGAGGTCTTGTGAAGCGTTCTGTAGCTGTTTTAACCTTGAGATGATATTTTGCGCTAAAAGATACCCTATGACCAATATTAATACCATTGCAACCGCAGATATTATTAAATTCATAATAAGAGTTGAGTAGGCATCGGATTTAAATGTTTTAATTTTAGTAGTAATGGTGTTCTCAATATCTTTTTGTGTAGTTTTAAGTGCATTGATTTTAGCACTCATAGCTTTAAACCATTTTTTTGAATCTACTCCAAAGCCACCAATACTTTGGGTACCAAGGGCAGCAGTGCGTAGTTTTTCAACCTCTTTAAAAGGTTTGGTTTGCTGCTTCTGCTTAAAGTATTGTAATGCTTCAGGTAGAGCATTGGCTTTAAAAATAGTAAGAAAGCTGTTTTGCTCACTTATAATACGAACAAGTTTCTCTTTCATACCTTTTGCAAAGTGGTTGAGTGCAAATGTATTTGCCAAAATAGCACGTTCAATTCCGGCACGTTCTTTAGCCATTAAAAAAGCATAAAAACTATTGAGGTTACGGACACAAAAGCCACCTTTTGCGATGTTGATTGTATGTGCTATACACTCCAACATTGAGCTATTCATTTTCGTATAGTAACTAATGGCCTCACCAACACCAATACTCTTTGATACAACACGTTTTCTAATCTCTGGTAATCCATGGTATAGTGAAATTACTGCTGTAATTTCGTTTACAAAAGCTTTTGGATGTTGTAGCAGATCAGTTTTATCGTAAAGTGTTTTAAAATCATGAAACTTTGCTGCAGTAAGAAGTTTCTGTTTTTTTAGAGCTTCAGAAAACTTTTTACCTTTAGATCCAATGTATCCAGCCGTCATTCCGCGCTCTTTTTGTGTCTCATGAAGAAGCATTGCCAGTTTTTTATCAAGTTGACACGCTTTATCAAGATGTTTGTCTGATGTTTTAAGCTTGGATGACAGGAAGTTTTCAGTCTCCTTAAGCATATTGATCTTTTTAGTGGCTGTATTAAACCATCCGGAAGCATCAATATTAAAGCCACCAATATTTGTAGCTTCAAGAGCTTTTTTTCGCATCTCCTGGATGGTTTTAATCTCATCAATATTTAAATTGCTTGAATAAGCGTCACTGTTACTTTTAGATGTTAAGGATAAAAATGTATCCATATAGCTATTTTGCATCGCAATTAGATTATTAAATTTTGTACGACTTCCTTGCGCAAAACTATCTTTAGAAAATGTGCTGGCTCCAATGGCCCGTTCAATGCCTGCTTTCTCTTTAGATAGTAAAAAACTGCTGTATGCTATTAGCTCTTTTGTTGTTTCTAAATCTTTACTCTCTTTAGAAACCTGAACAAGCATATTGAGTAGTAGTGTATTGATAGAGGTATAATAACCTATAGCTTCAGGTACTGCAGTGCTCATAGCTGATATATTACTACGTTGCGATGATAGCGACTTCATCTTTACTAATGCTTCTTTAAGAGGTTTATTGATATTAGGTGGAAGATGCAGTGATTTATCTAAAAGATGATTTTTAAGCTCTTGAATCAAGCTGTCTGTAGGATCATATTGTGCCAAGAGCTCATTAGAGAACTTGTTGCCATCACTTCCTAAGAAGCCAGCAGTAAAGCCACGTTCTTTTTGAAGTTCATGCACTAGGTTTGCAGAGATGACTCCTATTTTTACCTCTTGTTCTAGTGCTGAAGCATTGGAGAAACTTTTATATTCATGATAACTTCCAATAGCTGCATAATAAAACAGAACAAGTACAGGAATTAGTGTCAGAAAAAATAGCTTTAGTTCAATTGATATTGTTTTTTTACTCATCTCAAAATACCTTTAGTGTGAAGTAATAAAATTAAGTACAGTTTAAACTACTAATTTAGTAAATAATATTAAATTGTAATAGTTTTGAGTGATAATTTTTAAGCTTGCTACTTTTGTGACTCTTTTGGTAACATCTAGTCTTCTATAAACATAGCAATTTCGTCACTAAGCAGATAATCATTATTATATAAAATACCATTTTTTTTACATGTAAGCTTATTCTCTTCTATGAGTAAGATGGCACGTTCATATTCTTGAGAGTTTAAAAGCTCTGTATTAACTCCTACAATGCTGCGCAGTCCTAAAAATATGCGTTCATTTTTAATCTCTTGAGAAGTAAGCCTCTCTTTTTTGACAAATGTAGGATCTGCAATATATGCCTCAATATCACGATGAGGATATTCTCTCACATTGTTAATAGAGCCTACCGCACCAGCACCAATGCCTAAGTATGGTTTGTACTGCCAATAACCAAGGTTGTGCCTGCTTTGATATGTTCCAAAATTAGATATCTCATACTGATTAAAGCCTCTCTCTTTGATGCTGTTTAAAAACCACTCAGTCAATTCTAACTTTTCACGTGCCACTTCAGGAGTGCGTTGAAAAACAGTTCCCTCTTCAATGGTTAACGCATAAGCGCTTAAATGATCTATTGGTAGTGAAAATGCAGTATTGAGATCGTTTTTCAGCAGTGAGACACTATCGTTGGCAGTAGCATAGATTAGATCAAGCGAGATGTGTTTAAACCCTATGCGTGATGCCTCTTCAATGGCTAGTAGAGCGTCTTTGCTGCTGTGAGAGCGTCCTAAAAGTTTAAGTTTATCATTATTAAAACTCTGTACACCAAAGCTAATTCTGTTTAGACCAAGTGAGTGCATACCCTGTAGCCATGAGCGTGTAGCACTATTTGGATTAGCTTCAGAAGTAATTTCGGCATCTGCTTTTAAATAGGGCTTTATAGTCTCAAAAATTGGCATATAGAGTTCTGGGTCTATGGTTGAAGGCGTGCCTCCTCCAATAAATAGTGTCTCTATGGAGTGAGGTGAAATCTTAAAACGTTCAAGGTTATTTTTTAGCTGTAGATGCAGGGCATTCATGTAACTATTTTTCAGATGAAATTTTTCAACATAAGAGTTAAAACTACAGTAGTGACATTTAGAATCACAAAATGGAATATGAAGATAGAGTAACATAAGGCGAATACTTTAATTTAGAGTTATTTGTTAGCAGCTATTGTAGCTTTAAGTTTATTTATAAGTTATTAGAGGTGCCCTATAAATAGAATGCTTCATGATAATATCTATACTGATGTGGTGGTTGTTCCACTAAGCTCCAATGTAATGCATATGTTTCGACACACATAACACCTTGATATTTTCGTTAATAATGGAACACCATTTGCTTTAAACTAGGTAAAGGTGATTTATGAAGTTCAAACTATTTCTTATTATGATGCTTTCTCTTAGTCTTGAAGCGGCAAAAATCAGTGAAATTTCTAATGTTGTCGGTGTTCGTGACAATCAGCTCATAGGCTACTCTTTAGTTGTTGGTCTTAAAAAAACTGGTGATGGTACTACCTCAAAATTTACACTTCAGTCAATCTCTAACATGCTCAAAGCCATGAATATTGATATGAATCCAGTAGATATTAAATCTAAAAATGTTGCTGCAGTTGTTGTTACTGCAAAACTAAAGCCATTCTCTCGTCAAGGTGACAAGATTAATGTTGTGGTCTCTTCTATTGGTGATGCAAAGTCACTAGAGGGTGGAACACTGCTTATGACACCACTTAAAGGGGTAGATGGAAAAATTTACGCCTTAGGACAGGGTTCAGTTAGTATTGGTGGTAAGAATGTTCGTGGAGCAGGGTCTGAGTCACATCCAACAGCAGGTATGGTCTATAATGGCGCTTTAGTAGAGCGTGAAATTACTCAAAATCTCTACTCCAGTACTGATGTTACACTTTCGCTTAAGGAGTCAAGTTTTTTAAATGCAGTTGCCATTCAAAAAGCAGTCAATCTATTTTACAAAGCAGATGTAGCCGTGGCACTTGACCCTCGTACTATAAAACTTCATAAACCTGAAGCATTATCTATGATTGAGTTTTTAGCACAAGTCCAAGAGATGCCAATTGACTATGAGCAAAAACAGAAGATAATTATTAATGAACGCACTGGCACAGTCGTTTCAGGTGTAGATATTGGAATAAAACCCATTATTATCACCCATGGTGATATTACTATTAAAATTAAAGAGCAGTCTGAAATGACCACACCAAAAGGGAGTGTCAGCATCGATGATGATCTTGTTATTGGTCTTAATGAAAATGAACTCTATACCAAAGAGGGTACAACTACAGTGGCAAATGTGACACGATCTCTTCAAAAACTTGGTGCAACTCCTAAGGATATTATCTCCATATTAGAAGCGATGAAAAGTGCTGGAGCTATTGCTGCTGATCTGGAGATAATTTAATGAATAATATGAATGTAAATACACATCTTCCTCAAGCAGCTATTCCTACTGTTAGTGAGAATATAGATGCCGCAGCGCTGCGTGAAAAGACGGATCAGTTTGAATCAATAATTATTAAGATGTTACTGGATAATGCGATGAAAGATGAGAAAAATGTATTCTCATCACAGAATGATCCAGGTGATAAAATATATAAGTCTATGTACAGAGATGAGCTTTCAAAAGCTAGTTCTGGAAGTTTTGGTTTTTCACAGATGTTGTTTGAGCATTTAAGCTCAAATAGGTAAAGTTTTTTCTCTTATTGCCGATGTATATGGTAGAACATCATAAACATAAGATATAGAGTAAAAGGAAGTACAATGGTTTCTAATATTAATAGCGGTGCAGTTCGTAGCGCGTTTCAAAATAGTGACGTCAGAAGCCGAACAGAAAATGGTTCTAAGAACGTTTCTGAACAAGGTGATGCAAGTAAGATTGAGTCTTTAAAAGCATCCATTGAAAATGGTGAATATAAAATTAACTTAGAAGCGCTAGCAAAGAAAATAGCTGATGAGTTACTTTAAAAAAATTATTTTAATCTGACAGAAGTCAGAAATGTATGGCAGGGGGTTTATGATGCTTATTTTTCATCTACAAAGCGCACTTAAAGATCTTAATGATCTTATAGATATTTCACAACAAGATATAGAAGATATTAAACTAGCGCAACACGATAGTCAATTCAAACGAATCAGCCTCAAAGAAGAAAAAATTAAAAGTTTTGAGAACCGTAAGGCGATGATTGATCATGAGATATCTAAGTTGATGCGCTCTAATCCTCAACTAGATATGTCAGAACTTTTAGATGATGAACAACATACTGCACTACAAGAGTTAAAAGTAAAATTAGCAGATTTAAGTGAAGTCAATAAAAAATATGCAAAGATGGTTTTGAGTGTAGGTAGTTTTTACAATTCGCTACTAGAGCGTGTAATTCCTACAGAGATGGAAGGTTATGAGCGAGTTACTTCTAAAGATGCCTCTTTTCTGAAAGTGAGAGTGTGATATGCCATCTCTTTTTAATACATTAGGAATTGGTTACAGTGGTCTTAATGCGGCACAAGCTGGTGTTAGTGTTACTAGTCATAATATTGCTAACGCTGAGACTGAAGGTTATAGCAGACAGAGAATTGTAACATCTACTTCATCACCCATAGATGGTAGCCCAGGATCTTATGGTAATGGAGTTAATATTACAGAAATAGTACGTATTTTTGACTCATTTACACATGATCGTTATGTAGATGCTTCAGAAAATAAAGAGTACTCCAGTTATATGCGTAGCACTATGGAAGAGCTTTCAACTTACTTTCCAGATATTGATGGCGTAGGTGTTAAAAGTGATTTGCAAAACTATTTTAACATGTGGCAATCATTAGCAGACACACCAGATAATAGTGCTATTAAGATGGCCTTAGCTGAAGATACAAAAGTATTAGCTCAAAATATTTCTTATACTAGCGAGCAGGTTTCAAATTTACAGTCTGGACTAAATGATCAGGTAAAGAGTTATGTAGATGAGGTCAATAGTATTGCTAGAGATATTGCAGATTTAAATAAATCAATAGGTTTAGCAGAATCTGATGGAATTGCTAATGCTAACGACTTACGAGATAAGAGAAATCTTCTAGAGCAGTCACTTGCAAAACTCATTGGTGCTGATGTTTTTGACCACCCTATATCTACAAATTTGACAGTAAATACGAATATTGCTGAGCCTGATGGAAATTATGTCATTATGGTGGGTGGTTTTAATATTGTAGATGGAGCAACTTACCATCCAATTGGTATTGACAACGATAACGCATCAGGTAGTTATGAACTCTATTTTGAGCGTCAAGATAAAGTAACTTTCCCAATTACAGATATAAAAGATGGTAAAATCGGTGCGTTAATGGAGCTCAGAGGAAGTGAGTTTGATGAAAATGGAACACCTACTAATGGTGTTCTTCAAGATACTATCCGTAACTTAGATGAGTTTGCTAAAGGTCTTATTCAAAGTACTAATAATACTTATGCTGCAAGTTCAACAACTAGTATGCGCTCAAATGAACTTACTGTAGATGAGAATAATGCTCTTGCTAACTATTCAGAACTAGGTTTTAGTACGGGTAGTTTTAATCTAGTTATGTATGACATTGATGGTAATGAGGTTGCTAGTCGTGAAATTGTTATTGATACGACGACAACTATGAATGATATTGAGACACAGGTTGCACTCAACACCGATGATAATAATGATAATAATGCACTTAATGACATTGATGATTATTTGGCATTTTCATATGATAATATACACGGTATTGCCAGTATTAGTTTTAATGATACTAAATTTGAGGCACAAGGGTACAGGTTTTCATTAGTAGATAATACTAGTGATGGTGCAGCAAGTGGATCTAACTTTGCAGGTGCAACTGGAATTAGTAGATACTTTGATGGTAATGATGCTAAGAGTATCGATTTGAATTTGGCAATAAAAGATAATCCTAGTGAAATTCGACCTTTTCAAGAAAATATTCCTGGTAACAATACTGTTGCTCTAAATATGGTCCAATTACAGTTTGAACGATTTGATTATGCTTTAGGAAGTGGGAGTGTTAATGATACAGTTTACGGCTATTATGACACTCTAGTAACTGAGGTTGGTAGTACTACTAATGCAATGATTAGCCTTGATGATACATATACGGCACAGTTTAGTGCTATTGAATTAGAGTATCAATCTATCTCAGAGGTAAGTATTGATGAAGAGTTAACAAATTTAATTAAATACCAGACCGCTTACGGAGCAGCCTCTAAGGTAATCACAACAGTTGATGAGATGCTAAATACTCTTTTAGGAATTAAACGGTAATGAAGTTTCCTACTGTAAGTAGTACCATACTTGCATCGATCTTTTTCCTCTCCTTTTTTGGAGGATTTTTCTATTCAGTGAGTCCTTTTGATCTTCATAAAGAGTTGATTCTACTTCCTCCCTCATTAGATAATATTTTTGGAACTGATAGGCTGGGACGTGATATCGCAGCACGTATTATTGAAGGTGGGAGAGTATCTTTAATGATCGGTGTAGGAAGTGCTTTAATCGCCTCTTTTTTGGGTCTTATTATTGGAGCAACTGCAGGATATTTTAGAGGAAAAGTAGATAAAGCTTTTGTTGTTATTATTGATCTGTTCTTGACATTTCCAACGTTCTTTTTACTTCTGGCATTGGTGAGTTATGTTAATGCTTCGGTCTGGGTGTTAATTGTCATTATCTCTATTACTGGATGGATGACCACTGCACGTCTTATTCGATCTGAAAGTTTTGCAATTACACAAAAACCTTTTATTAAAATACTTAACATTGCTCATGTGCCTACATTAAAAATACTATTTAAATATTATGCACCACTATTGGCTCCAATATTTTTTGTCAGTTTTACATTTGGTGTGGGTGGTGCCATTTTGGCTGAATCAGGATTGAGCTTTCTAGGACTTGGAATTGTAGCACCTCAGATGAGTTGGGGCACTATTTTGAGTAATGGAAAAGAGGTTATTGATATTGCGTGGTGGGTAAGTTTTTTTCCAGGATTAATGATATTTTTAGTCACTTTTTCTCTGATGAATATATCTAATTATCTTCAAAGTATTACGAACCAAAAGCAGGTACAGGAGTAAGCTATGGTACAGAGTAAGAGGCGTGTAGGTTACATTTTTATGGTCATGGCTTCTGTGGTGATTGTGCTTGCTGGGATAAAACTTGCAGCAGTGATTGTGGTGCCATTTCTACTCTCTGTTTTTTTGGCAATTATCTTGGCACCGCTGTTTGAATGGTTAAAGTCATTAGGACTTCCAGATGTGTTGGCTATTGTTATGGTTATGTCTGTTTTAGTAGTGCTTATGAGTGCGATAACGGTTCTTGTAGGTAATTCTGTACAAGATTTTAGTAGTAACTTGCCTCTGTATGAAGCGAAACTAATCGAGAACTTCAATAGTATTATTGTCTTTTTAGAAGCGTTTGGATTAGAGCTTCCTAATGATGAGCTTCTTCAGATGTTTGATCCTAAAACAACAGTAAAATATATTGCAGGAACACTGAAAAACTTTGGCTCAATTGTAACAAAAAGTCTCATGATTATGTTAATGGTAATATTTATGCTGCTTGAGATTTCACATTTTCAAAAAAAGTTCATCTCTTTAGATAGTGAGAGCAGTGAGCAGTTCAGTGAAATCAGCACTAAGATAAAGCACTATATGCTTTTAAAAACTGTAATTTCAATGGCTACAGGTATTATTGTCTCTTTACTACTGATGATTATTGGGGTTGATTATTATGTTCTTTGGGGACTGGTGGCATTTTTATTTAATTTCATTCCTAATATCGGCTCCATTATAGCGGCGGTTCCCGCTGTAATTTTAGCTTTGGTGCAATTTGGTCCTGCGATGGCTGTTGTAGTGAGTGCAGTTTATATTGCCATAAATATTGTTGTTGGTTCTATTATAGAGCCTAAGGTAATGGGACAAGGTTTAGGACTCTCTACTCTGGTTGTCTTTTTGTCTCTAATTTTTTGGGGATGGCTTCTTGGACCTGTTGGTATGCTACTCTCTATTCCATTGACTATTATGGTGAAAATTGCACTTGATGCTCAACAAAATACAAAATGGATTGCAACGCTTTTAGCGTAATCTAATAAGGAAAAACTGATGAAAATATTTTTAATAACAGTTGCATTGTCTCTATCTCTTTTGGCATTTGAAGCTACTAATGTACAGCTTCTATACTCTAATGATTTTAAAGGGAACGCTTTTATTTACGATACGCTTGATGGTGAGAAGACAACGTTTACGTTTGAGCACTTTCGTACCTTTAAATATGGTGATTTCTATATGTTTGTTGATATGATGAAAGGGATTAAATTTGATGATGCAGAGTATGATATCTACAGTGAAATTGCACCAAGGTTCTCACTCTCTAAAGTAACAAAATCTGACTTTTCATTCTCCTTTTTTAAAGATCTGTATATTGCTTCACAAATTAATATGGGTAAGGGTTTTAGAGCAACACTACTAGGGATTGGAACTGATATTGAGATGCCTTTATTTGCTTTTTTTTCTGCGAATATTTATCATCGTAACTCTAATCTTGTTGATGATACTTACCAGATAACATTGGCATATGAGACGTTAAAATTTCACAAACTATATCTTAGTGGCTTTATTGATATGACGAGTAATGATGTCAACACGCATAATCAGTTCTTGTACCAACTCTACAGAGACAACCACTCATCAGAGTCACTCTCTATTGGTGCAGAATGGGTCTATTATAATCATAGTGATTTACATGTAAATACCAGTGTTCTTCAAGCTATGATTAAATATCAGTTCTAAATTTTAAGATGTCAATACAGTCAAATACTATCACATTCTCACTACCTGATTGGATTGAGGAATATATTAAAGACATTGAGTATATTAAAGATCGTACTCAGCGTATGGGGTTTGTCATTGAAGCGTCACGACACAATGTTGTTCATAAAACTGGTGGTCCTTTTGCTGCAGCTATTTTTGAAAAAGAGAGTGGTAAATTAATCTCATTAGGGGTTAACCTTGTTGCATCGCAAAATCTCTCCATACTACATGCGGAGATGGTGGCTATAACCTTGGCTCAAAAGAGATTAGGTACCTATGACTTGGGAAGTCTAAATCCTGATGAATATGAATTAGTCACCTCTACAGAGCCTTGCGCTATGTGTCTTGGGGCTATTCCTTGGTCTGGACTCTCATTGGTGGTTTCTGCTGCAACAGATAGTGATGCACGTGCTATCGGTTTTGATGAGGGGGTTAAAGTGGATGATTGGAAAAAAGCACTTTTGTGTAGTGGAATTGATGTTATTGATGAATTGCAACGTAAAGGTGCAGTGAGTGTTTTAGAGTTATATATAGAAAAAAATGGGAAAATATATAACTCTGATGGCTCTTAATTGTTATTGCTTACACAGCTGTAGTGGATCTAACATGCTCCCTTGCAAGTCAAAACATAGTAGGCAATCGTTTGAGAGATATTTACTAATAAGATAAGAAGAGCTATTTACAAGTAGAATTTTTCCATTTTTATTAATACCCCAGTTCCCTCCATCGACTGTTGATCCATCACTGTTGAGTGTATGAATATCTACTGTAGTACTAGTTCCATAGTTTGAGACAGTCCATGTACCGACTGCAGTGTAGTCACCATACTGATAGTTACCAAACTTAATACTCTTGGAGTAGTAGCCAAATTCATTTTCATTGGTAGTATCTACCAATGCGTCAGGACACATCTTTAGGGTTTCGCTGTAGGCACTGTGTGAAATCTCATAACACTCATCAGAGGTAAAGATACTTTTATAGGTTATGACTCCATCAGGATTAATGGTGATTTTAGTACCGTCTCTATTTATACCCCACTCCATGACACTCTCTTGCACCTTATCTATGAAAGCGACATAGCCTTGATTAGAAAACTCATAACTATAGAGATAAGTATCGTAGTAGTTGATATTGTCATCTCTTTTAGCGTAGATGCTCCATGTTCCCTCGGTGAGTAGTGAATTGTCTCCAAATCTCATATCATCGCCAAAACAACCAAGGGTGTTTTCATCAGATTGGTCACAGGTATTAGCTTCATTTGGTACAAATGATTCATTGGTCTGCGAGTCAGTTGTCTCGTCAATCTGCTCACATCCACTAAACATAATAGATGAGAGAAGTAGCAGTAAAACTAAAAAATGTTTCATAAATTATCCTTTAAAAGATTATAGCGCTTAAAAGTGTATAAAAAATGTCTAAGTCAGTATGTGCCCTACAAATTTACTCATATTATCAAGCACTTCTCCCCCACGTCTAAACCCTAAGCCACACGCTTCGTAAGCAAAGAATACTCCTGCTTGATATTTGCTTCCCTTGCTATCTTTGGCAAAGTCAACATACTCTTGATAAATTGGTTTATAGTTTTCATAAGGTCCATCACAATAGTGTGAAACAGTACCACCAATTTCAATAATCTTAGTATTAGCACCTTCACGACCAAACATACGTTTTTCAACCTGTTTGACACCCTCTAGCGGCTCAAAAGATGTTTGAAGCAGATATGGTGAATCTGGGAAGAGGTCACATAAGATTTTCATCATTCCTTTAGATTGAAAGAGCAGGGTGTAAGCAGGGTTTAAAATAATAGCTTGCTGTTTGTCCATAATGGAGTTTAACACTACTGCGAGTTCTGGTTCATCAGTTCCAATATCTTCCCAAGGGTAAAGTTTAAACCAGTATTCATAAGGAATATCTTCTGCATCAAAAATACCCTCATCACTAAAATGTGTGTTTTGTAAAAACTCAAAACCTGTATTAAAACCGGCATCTGTTGCAATTTGACGAAGTAGTTTTGTTGTCATCTCCTCTTCGTCATTACCTTCAACTGATGAGAAGAGAATTTTCCAGCCGTCGTAGCGCTCATCAAAAAGTTCTGTATCGTCAAATAGGGTAATGAGACGTTGAAAGTTTAATGAGATACCCTGATAGATGTCATTGAACTGACGTGCTTCATCCATGTCATTATGTTTAAGTAGTGCCCACTGCAGTACTGCACTCTCATAGAGTCCGGTTGGAGTATCAGCATTAAATTCAATGAGTTTAATGGGCTGAGAGTCAATTCCACCAGAGAAGTCAAAACGTCCGTAAATATGCCAATGTACATCATTTTCCCAGCTTTTTTTAATACTTTCAATAATATTAAACGGAATACCAAGCTCAAAGAAGAGGTCATTTTCAATTACATACTCAGCGGCTTCAACATACATATCATAAATCGTATTTGCCGCTTCGTAGTAAGCTTCAGCTTCAGCATCCGTGACACATACCAGTTCGTCTGCTACATATTTACTGCCGTCACTGTCGGTGTGCCATGTAAATCCAAGCTCATCTAGTGAGGCGTCATTAAGAGGCTCAACATGTTTTAGTTTAACCGCCAAAGAAACCACCGCCTGATTTGGATGTTCCAGATTTAGAACCACCAAAAAAACTCTTTTTTCCACTGCTTTTTCCAGCAGCTTTTTTTCCAGCTGCAGAACGGCTGTAAGCAGATTTATTTACACGGTTTGAGTGCTGTTTGAAATTCTTATTGTTCATAAGCGCATTACCGATCATATTTCCAAGTAGTGATCCTGCAGCTACAGCTAAGATAGTACCTGCTAGACCCATGCCTTCACCGCCTGATGGTGCTGAATTAAGCTCAGAGTTACCAGCTTGCATCTTGTCATACTCTTGTTGAGCAAGTGCTTTCATCTCCTCTTCACTCATGAAACGTTCGGTGACTTTTCCGTTTTCATCTTTTTCACGTATAATAGCACGACTCGCTCCATCAGTAGGCATCTCTTCAATAACAACATACTTACCGCTTGACTGCTGCTCAATGACTAAAAATTTATTTTGAGCCTCTTCCTGTGGTGCTTCACAGCCTGTAAGTACACTCATAACAGTAACACCAACTGAACCTAATAATACACTTGAACCTATTGTTGAAATATGTTTCACTCTTTAATATCCTTTTTATTAATTGTAATTAATTTCTGAATCTCTATGTCGTACATGTAAATTTTATCTCTATCGTTGTAGTAGATATCACCTTTGTAGATATGTTTACCGTCAAAGATACGCTGACCTTTTTTCATTAACACACTTTTTGCAACATATTGACCCAATGATGGGATAAAATTTAGTGTTAACACTGTTAAAAAAAGCAGCCCTAAAATTGATGCTACTATTTTCATGTCCTCAAAGTAGATAACTAAATAGCCTAAAATAAATGTAAGCATTAAATAGATAAAAATATTTTGGTTATCAGCAAATAATATGTTGTAATAGACATCTATTTCATATAAATCAATATAGTGCAGTTTAAAACTTAAAAAGAGAAAAAAATCTAAAATAAAAGTGAAAAAAACCCCTGCCAATAAGGCCAATACAAATTTACTCATCGAACTCTCCTTACCTTTTTTTTCCCTAACTTAATGATGCATGAGGGTGCTGCTTCATAAAGTCCTCTAGCGTCTTGTACTATTATATCACTACTGTTATAACAAAATGTCTCATCATATGATGAACCACTCTCATTTGCAGAAGTTGAGTAGAGAAAGTTAAATTTATCTAGAAGAAGATTGTGAGGTGATTCTTTAACAATACGAAACGCACAATTTTTAGAAATACATGTAGTTTTTCTACTGCGACGAAGCATCTTTTTGTGAGAAGAAGGTACGCGTATATTATGCTTTTTAAGCGAGGTGAAACTGCTAAATACACGTACAAAAGGTTTACTTGAGCTACGCTGTTTTATTAAGCTGAGTTTAGATGCACTTTGAGATAAAAAACCGACAGTGGTGTCGGTTTGTGCTAGGAGCACCTTTTTAATCATTTTAGTCTAAAAAGTCTTGCAGTGCTTGGGGCTTATTCCAAGAGTCATCATCCATATGCGAGAGGGCAGCAATGGTTGCACGTGCAGCAGAGAGTGTTGTAAAATATGGAATTTTTCGACTCAGAACAATTTGACGAATGACGACAGCATCTTTTTTAGAGGTATTATTATCAGAAGTGTTAATAGCCATATCTATATCACCATTTTTCATGATATCTTCAATGTTTGGACGACCCTCAGAGATTTTAAGAACACGTTCGCAAGGAATACCAGCTTCTTCAATAATCTTCTGTGTACCACCAGTAGCAACTAGTTTAAAGCCATTCTCATGTAGTCCACGAGCAATTTCTGGAGCATGCTCTTTATCCATATCAATGAAAGACAAGAAACAGGTTCCACTTGTAGGTATAATATTTCCAGCAGCCATCTGAGACTTAGCAAAACTGACACCAAAGTTTGAACTGATTCCCATAACTTCACCGGTAGATTTCATCTCAGGTGAAAGCACTAGGTCAGCTCCGTAGAGCTTGTTAAATGGAAATACTGCTTCTTTAAGTGCGACATGACCTTTAAGACGAGGTTTTAAGACACTGTTACCCTCATCAACTATATTGTAGCGGTCATAGAATTTAAGAGCATCTCTAATGGTTTCTCCCATCATAACACGTGTTGCCACTTTTGCTAGAGGCATTCCAGTTGCTTTAGATACAAATGGAACGGTGCGTGATGCTCTAGGGTTTACTTCAATAAGATAAATCTCATCTTTGTAGATGGCATACTGAATATTCATAAGTCCAATAACACCAAGTCCGAGCGCAATTTTTTTAGTTTGACGTTCTACCTCTAAAATTAGTTCACTAGATAGATTCATTGGAGGAAGCGAGCAGGCGCTATCACCTGAGTGTATACCAGCCTCTTCAATATGTTGCATTACCGAACCGATATAAACTTCATTTCCATCAGAAATAGCATCAACATCTAGCTCAATAGCTTGATCTAAGAATTTATCGACAAGAACAGGAGCGTCATTGCTTACAGATACTGCTTCATCCATATACTGCTGTAGTTCACTCTTGTTGTAGACAATGCGCATAGCACGTCCACCAAGAACAAAAGAGGGACGTACTAAAACGGGATAGCCTAGTGTTGTAGCAACACTTACTGCCTGTTCTTTAGTTGTAGCAATACCGTTTTCTGGCTGCTTGAGCTGATGCTCTTCTACAAATGCAGAGAATTTCTCTCTATCTTCTGCTAAATCAATGACTTTTGCAGATGTTCCAGAGATTTTTGCTCCAATTGCTGTTAGCGCATTGGCAAGTTTTAGAGGCGTTTGTCCTCCAAAGTGAACAATAATTCCATCTGGCTGTTCATTATCAATAACAGAGCGAACATGTTCAAAATCAATTGGCTCAAAATAGAGTACATCAGAAGTATCATAATCTGTTGAAACCGTTTCAGGATTACAGTTGTACATAATAGTCTCTATGCCCATGTCTTTTAGAGCAAAGGCAGCATGAACACAACAGTAATCAAACTCAATTCCCTGACCAATACGGTTTGGTCCACCCCCAAGAATCATCACTTTTTTCTTATCACTTACACGATTGGTGATATTGGGAAGTTTTGTTATGTTGGTGGTTGAATAGAGGTATGGTGTTAGGGCTTCAAATTCAGCAGCACAGGTGTCAACTTCATTGTACTCTAGTGCGATACCAAGACGTTTTCGTGCTTCATAAACATCATTTTCACTTAGGTTTACATTTGAATTTTTATTAATTAAACGAGCAATGTTCTTATCTGAAAAACCATCTACTTTAGCATCACGGAACTTCTCTTCATCATTTAAGAGATCAATATCAAGAGTATTTTCAACTGCTATTAATTCCTCAAGTTGGTAAAGAAACCATGGGTCAATGGCGCATAGATTAAAGATATCTTCTACATCTAGTCCGCGTCTAAACCCTTCAGCTACGTAAAGCATACGTTCTGCATTGCTTCTGCGAATCTCATGTTTAATGAAGTCAATGTCACCATCAATTGGATCAAAACCACAAAGGTCAGTCTCTAATGAGCAGAGGGCTTTTTGCATTGACTCTTTAAAGGTGCGACCAATTGCCATAACCTCACCAACAGATTTCATACTGGTTGAAAGGGTACTTTCAGCTTCAGGGAACTTTTCAAAAGTAAAACGTGGTAGCTTTGTCACAACATAATCGATTACCGGCTCAAAACTCGCAGGTGTTCCAGTAATATCATTAGTAATCTCATCAAGGGTAAAGCCAACAGCTAAAAGTGTTGCTACTTTTGCAATAGGGTAACCAGTTGCTTTAGATGCAAGAGCAGAAGAGCGAGAGACACGAGGATTCATCTCAATAACAATCATACGCCCCGTTTTAGGGTCGATTGAGAACTGTACATTTGATCCACCGGTATCTACGCCTACTTCACGCAAGATATCAAAAGAGGCATCACGCATTCTCTGGTACTCTTTATCGGTTAATGTCAGTGCAGGTGCCACAGTAATAGAGTCGCCGGTATGAACACCCATAGGATCAAAGTTCTCAATTGAACAGATAATAATGCAGTTATCGACTCGGTCACGAATAACTTCCATCTCATACTCTTTCCAACCAAGAAGAGACTCTTCAATTAAAATTTCAGTTATTGGGCTCTCATCAAGACCACGTTGTGCTAACTCTTTAAATTCATCAATGTTATAAGCAACACCACTTCCGCCACCTGCTAATGTAAATGAAGCACGAATAATAATTGGAAAACCGATAGCATCAGCTGCATCTAACGCTTCATCCATGTTGTGAGCATATTTTGAGTGAGGAAGATCCATTCCTAACTTAATCATTGCTTCTTTAAACTCTTGACGGTCTTCACCTTTTTTAATAGCTTCAGGCTTAGCACCAAGAATCTCAATGCCTTCTAACATCCCTTTTTCATGCATGCTCATAGCGACATTAAGCGCTGTTTGACCACCCATGGTAGGAAGTACTGCATCAACATTTTCATTTGTAATAATCTGTGCTATAACCTCTTCTTTAATTGGCTCAACATAAGTTCTGTCTGCAAATTCCGGATCAGTCATAATAGTTGCTGGATTGGAGTTAATGAGTACAACACGGTAGCCCAACTCTTTTAAAGTCTTAACAGCTTGTGTTCCTGAATAGTCAAATTCACAGGCTTGACCGATTACAATCGGACCTGAACCTATGAGTAAAATAGTTTTAATATCGTCACGTTTTGGCATGCTTACCCTTGGATCTTTAAAATTTGGATATTATAGGTAAAAAGCACTTAAAAGTTGATGAGAAGTGGAATTATCTTATGTTTTTTATAACGTGAAAGTATCCTGCCTCTCTATCTTTGAAATAGGGGAGTACAGTAGCATTTTGATACCCTTGCGCTTGGCTAATTGCAGTGACTCTACCTACTAAGATATTACTGAAAAATAGATTGTCAAGCCCTGAAGTGTGAACTTCGTCACCAACTTTAATTTTCATCCATGATGGAATGAATTCAACATACATCTCTTCTTGATTAGTCCCGTGAATAATACCAGGTACTCTGTTGCTCCCAATAGAGACCGCATAGGTACACTTTGGATCACTATTTAAAAGTGCTAAAGGTTGAGAGTTTTTTGAAATAACAATTCCTGCACTGTGTTCTTTATAAACAAGACCATAGATTTTTGAGCTATTAAAATCGTTCATATGAAGCCATAGCTTGTTCATATCTCCTAAAGTGACATAAGAGAGCCCTTGTGCTAGTTCAACATTAGGATTTGCATTAAATGTTGCATTATTTTCCTGATAAAGTCTATTTAGTTCACTTGCTATCTGATGCGATATAAGATGATTTTTCTCATAAAGCTTTAATTTTTTTTGAAGCTGTATAATGTTGTCTCGTTGATAAAAATGTTGATTTATGGTCTCGTTAATAGTAGTGATTGTATTGTGATAAAAATATTTAATACTATTTAAATAACTAATTATAGGTTTTTGCAGGGCGCTGTTATAGTTGAGCGCAAAACTTAAAAGTATTGCAAATATGAGTAAAAAGCTGGAGAGCTTTCTATTCATCTTCGAAAAGTTCTTGCAGCAGGTCTATCTCTTCAAGAGCTTTACCGGTTCCAAGTGCTACTGCTAAAAGTGGTTCTTCTGCAATAAAAACAGGAATTTTAACAATATCAGAGAGGTACTTATCTAATTGTCGAATGAGAGCACCTCCTCCAGTTAAGATAATTCCGTTATTGACAATATCACCAGCTAAGTCTGGCGGCATCTTCTCTAGTACCTCTTTAAGTGCTTCAGAGATCTCTTTTAAAGGTTCTTTCATCGCTTCACGTGCATCTTCTGAAGTGAGTTCAATGGAACTAAGAAGTCCTTCAATCTGATCGCGACCTGTTATAATCTTTTTTAGATCAGTATCAAGAGGAAGTGCTGTAGCAATCTCAATTTTAATCTCTTCACCACTTCGCTCACCAATAAGAAGGTTGTATTTGCGTTTAACGTAATCGACAATAGATTTGTCAAAGTTATCACCTGCAATGCGTATTGACTTTGAGAGTACAAGACCACCAAGTGATACAACACCGATTTCAGTAGTTCCTCCACCAATGTCTACAACAAGGCTTCCTTGAGGCTCACGAATATCGACACCTGCACCAATGGCTGCAGCCATTGGCTCTTCAATTAAAAATACTTCACGAGCACCGGCACTCATAGCCGATTCCCGTACCGCTTTTCTTTCAACTTGTGTAAGACCATAAGGAACACAGATAATAATTCGAGGGCTTATAAATGATGAGCGACCGTGAGCTTTTTCAACAAACTTTCGAATCATCTGCTCTGTCATATCAAAGTCGGCTATAACACCATCTCTCATAGGTCTAATGGCTTTAATATTACCAGGGGTCTTACCTACCATCTCTTTAGCTTCACGACCAACTGCTAGTACCTTTTGAATACCAAATTTTTCTGTTTTAACTGCTACAACAGAAGGTTCATTAATGACAATTCCTTGACCTTTTGCAATAACAATTGTATTTGCTGTTCCTAAATCTATGGAGAGATCGTTTGAAAACATACCGATGAGTTTATTTAAAAACATTGAGTTCCTTATGCCGTTTTTTGTTTAGAGTTTTTAATATATAGAGGCTTTTCACCTTCAGTGACAACCTCTTTGGTGATAACAATTTCGTAACCGTTAAACTCTGGAAGTTCATACATAACATCTATCATAATCTCTTCTAAAATGGCACGTAGCCCACGTGCACCGGTTTTGCGAGCAATAGACTTTGCAGCAATGGCACGGAGTGCATCGTCTTCAAATGAGAGTTCCACATCATCGATGGCAAAGAGTTTAGTGTACTGTTTAATAAGTGAGTTCTTGGGCTCTTGTAAAATACGAACCATATCCTCTTCACTAATCTCACTAAGTGATGCAATAATTGGAAGCCGTCCAATAAGCTCAGGAATAACACCATAATGAATAAGATCATCAGGCTCTACCATATCATAAGTGGCTTCTTGCTCTGATTTTGTCTTTTTATCATGTCCAAAGCCCAGAACGTTATTACCTTGTTTTTTCTGAACAATCTCTTTTAGACCATCAAATGCTCCACCACAAATAAATAAAATACCTGTCGTGTCGAGTTGAATAAAATCTTGGTTAGGGTGCTTACGACCACCTTTTGGTGGAATATTTACAATAGACCCTTCTACGATTTTTAGTAGCGCCTGCTGTACTCCTTCACCGGAGACATCTCTTGTAATAGAACGATTTTCACTCATACGTGAGATTTTATCGATCTCGTCAATAAAGAGAATTCCTTGTTGTGCACGTTCAACATCCCCATCGGCAGCCTGCAGAAGTTTCGTTAAAATATTTTCAACATCTTCGCCCACATAGCCTGCTTCGGTAAGGCTTGTCGCATCTGCGATTGCAATTGGAACATTAAGAACGCGAGCAATCGTTTGCGCCATAAGTGTTTTACCACTTCCTGTTGGACCAATAAGAAGGACATTGGACTTTGCAATTTCAGTATCGTCATCTTCAATTTTTGACGCTTTAAAGATACGTTTATAGTGATTATAGACCGCAACCGAAAGTAGTTTACGAGCTTTCTCTTGACCAATGACATATTGGCCTAAAAACTCATTCATCTCTTTTGGAGTGAGAAGTTCTGCTACAGCATCAAGTTTGGCTTCATCTTCAGGTGTGAGGGCTTCATCTCCAAACATAATCTTATAAGCAGAGAAGACACAGTTTTTACATATGTAAACACCATTTCCTGCAATTAGTGGGTTCTCATCACTCTCTTTTGCTTCACAGAAGCTACAGTGTCGATGCATCATGAGTTTTTCCTTTCAAATGGAATTCCGCGCTTTGTTTTAAGAACAAAGTTACAGAGATTTTTTACATGTAAATTATCAATAGTCTCTAAAAGTTCCGATGCGCTCTCTTTAAGCGGTTGGCCAGATTCAAAGAGATCTCTATATGCACTTTTTAAAGCATCAATATCTGAGCGTTGCAGTGCGCGACGTAAACCTGTTAAATTAAGACCACGTAATGATGCGCGATTTCCTTCTGCCATACAGTAAGGAGGCACATCTTGTGCAAGCGCTGAAGCGCCACCAACCATAGCGTAGTCACCAATGTGAACAAACTGATGAATAGGAGTCATTCCACCAATAACGGCATAATCTCCCATCTCAACGTGACCAGCAAGCGTTGCTGCATTGGCTAAGATGCAGTGGTTTGCAATGATAACATCATGGCCTAAATGAACATAGCCCATAAAAAGGTTGTGAGAACCGACAATGGTTTTACCACCACCACCTTTGGTTCCTGGATTAAAGAGTGTGAATTCACGAATAGTATTGTCATCGCCAATGATAAGCTCTACATCTTCGCCATCAAATTTTAAATCTTGCGGGATAGAACCCAATACAGAGTGTGAAAAAATACGGTTATTACGACCAATAGTCGTCTTACCATAAATACATGTATTTTGTGCAATGGTCGTGCCATCACCAATTACACTATCTTTAGAGATAAAACAAAATGGTGCGATTTCAACGTTCTTGCCAATTTGTGCACCATCTTCAATAATGGCGTGAGGAGATATATTGCTCATTTTTTAACCTTACTTGTCAACAATCATCGCTTTAAGTTCAGCCTCTGAGACCATATTGTCATCAACATAAGCTTCACCTTTTAGTACCCAGATGTTACCGCGATGTTTAATTACACCAATTCGGTACTCTAAACGATCACCAGGAGTTACAGGACTTCTAAATTTTGCCTTATCAATACTCATAAAATAGACAACTTTATTGGCAACTTCTTCTTCCGTTAAATCCACCATGCTTTTAAATGCTAAGATACCGCCTGCTTGTGCCATACCTTCTAAAATCATTACGCCGGGGTAAATAGGGTGACCTGGGAAGTGCCCTTGAAAAATCTGATCACCAATGGTGACATTTTTATAACCGATTAAAAGTTCATTTTCTTTAATTTCAGTCACTCTGTCTAAAAGTAAAAATGGGTAACGGTGTGGAATAATTTTTTGAATCTCTTCTACGTTCATCTTCATACTGTTTGATCTGCCTTTACAAACTAAAATTCAGACATTTTATCTAAAAAAAGATTAATAATTAGTTATGAGTCGCTCTTTAGTGTCTTCATAAACTTTGGCATTAAGCTCTAAGGTGATTTTTTTATCACTAATTGTCTCAACGATAACAATAGGGCTAAGATCAAACTGACTGCTGATGATGGTATTTCTAATACGAAGTTCATCATTAAAGCTAGGAGGGTTAAAAATAAGTTCATTTACATGTAAATAGTTGGTATCTGCTAGATTGTTAAAATGTTTTAAGGTAATAAATTTCACCTCTTCTCGATTAAGGTAGGAGATATTGTTTATTGAGTTTTCAATTCGTCCTTGTGCCCTTTTTCTTGGAAGGGTAGAGTAGCATAATGCGTAGGCAGGAATTGGCTCTTTTTTCCCTAAAGTTAATTTACATGTAAATTGTCGATAGTTTAAAAACTTCTCTTTGATAATTTGGTAACTAACTCCTTCATCTTCAAGGTTTATGCGCTTTTCATACATCTCTAAACGCTCTTCAATAGAAGCTGGAAGTGTGCTGTTAGAAATGGGAGAGAACATCTCATCCATTATACGCTTTTGCTGTTCACGCTGTATGGTGAGTCCAAAAAGACAACCACAATAATCTTGTCGGTAGAGTCTCTCTTGTTTAGTAACACGGGATTGGTCTTGAGTTCCACCATCTGCTCGATAGTTTACGGCAATAAACTCAACCCCATATTTTTGATGAAAAGCATCACCACTTGCTTTGAGTTGCTCTTGAGATTTTAGTGGAGAGACGAGGAGGGTGGTGGTCATTTTAGTCTCACCCAACTCCAGTGCCTTGTTGGCGCTTACTTCAAAACGGCGATCAAAACAGACTTCACAACGCTTGCCCTTTTCAGGTTCATTTTCTAAACCTTGGACAGCTTCAAGCCAGTTTTCATAGTCGTATTCACCTTCAATTAAATCGATACCAAGTTTTTTACAACTTCTTTGGACATCTAAGTAACGTAAACGATATTCTGAGTAAGGGTGAATATTGGGGTCATAAAAGAAGCCCGTAAGCTTCTCTTGCGGATAATCTGCCTGTAGTTTCTCTAAGAAGAAATGAGAGTCAACACTACAGCAAATATGAACTAACATTAGTGATTATGCACGTTCTGCTAAAATTTCTACAGTTTCAATTTTGTCACTGCCATCAATGCTGTCTAAAACTGCCATTGAGTCAGCATCATTTTCTTCGATTCCACCATAAACAGTATGTACACCATCAAGGTGACCACAAGGTACAAAACAGATAAAAAACTGTGAACCACCTGTATTTGGACCGGCATGAGCCATTGAAAGCGTTCCTTTTACATGTTTATGTATGTTTTGTGATGTTTCACACTCAATTGCCCAGCCTGGACCACCTGTTCCTGTTCCATGCGGACAGCCACCTTGAGCCATAAAACCTGGGATAACACGGTGAAATGCTAAATCATTGTAGAAACCGTCATTAACTAGTGTTGCAAAATTAGCAACCGTATTTGGCGTCTCATCTCCATAAAGCTTAAGCCACATAACACCTTTAGAAGTTGTCATCTTTGCCCATGCAAACTTTGCGATTTCTTCTGCAGTGTAGTCATATTCTTTCATTGGTTCTCTTCCAAACATTTTGTACCTTTATGTAAAATAATGGTGCAATTATACAAGATAATTTAAATTTTTACCTGTAAAACAAGACAAATTTTATCCTTAATTAAAATTTAAAAAATTTGACTGATGTCAAGATTATATACTGCTCTTATAGTTATAATCTTTTCCGACTCGAAAAAAAAGGAGAGAAGATGTCAAAGATGTCAATTTCACGTAGAGATTTTCTGAAAAGTTCGGCAGCAGCATCAGCTGCAGCAGCTATTGGTATGGCTGTTCCGAGTGATTTAGAGGCCAAATCTAGCGCTGCACAAAGCGACTGGAGATGGGATAAGGCAGCATGTCGATTCTGTGGTACAGGGTGTGGTATTATGCTTGCAACTAAAGGTGGTAAGATCGTTGCTGTTAAAGGGGATCCAGCAGCTCCGGTTAATCGTGGTCTTAACTGTATTAAGGGGTACTTTAATGCCAAGATTATGTACGGTGCAGACCGTCTTAAAACACCACTACTAAGAGTAGATGCTAATGGTAAATTTGATAAGCACGGTAAATTCCGTCCTGTTTCTTGGGAGCGTGCTTTTGATGAGATGGAAGCTAACATTAGAAAAGCTCTTAAAGCTAGCGGACCTGAGGGTGTAGCGGTATTTGCTTCTGGGCAATACACTGTTATGGAAGGTTATGCTGCTCAAAAACTAATGAAAGGTGGATTCCGTTCAAACGCTATTGACCCTAATGCGCGTCACTGTATGGCATCAGCGGTTGTTGGTTTCTATCAGACATTTGGTATTGATGAACCTTCTGGCTGTTATGATGATATTGAGCTAACAGATACTGTTGTATCTTGGGGTTCAAACATGGCAGAGATGCACCCGATTCTCTGGTCACGTGTTACCGATCGTAAACTTTCAGATCCAGATCGTGTAAAAGTTGTAAATATTTCAACATATCGTCATAGAACATCAGATTTAGCTGATATTGAGATTATTTTCTCACCAAATACTGACCTTGCTCTTTGGAACTACATTGCTCGTGAGATCGTGTACAATCACCCTGAAGCAATTGATTGGGAATTTGTTAAAAATCATATGATTTTCTGTGCGTCACCTGTAAATATGGGTTACGGTATGAGACGTGCTGGTGAAAAATCTCTTAAAGATGGCAAATATACTGCTAAAGAGATGGAGACAATTAATCAAGAGATGAAACACGTTGTTTCTGAAAAAGAAGCACCTGCTCTTGCTCCTTATGGTTACAAAGCCGGTGACGTTATGGTTAATAAGCCTGCTGGTCTTAAGCACTGGGAAATCTCTTTTGAAGAGTACAAAAAATTCCTTGCGCCATATACACTTGACTATGTAGCAAATATTGCAAAAGGTGATCCAGATGAGTCTGTAGAAGCTTATGGTAAAAAACTTAAAGCTTTAGCTGACATGTATATTGAAAAAGGAAGAAAAGTAGTATCTTTCTGGACTATGGGTATGAATCAACATACACGTGGTACTTGGGTAAATACACTTTCTTACAATGTTCACTTCTTACTTAACAAACAAGCATTACCAGGTAATGGTGCGTTCTCACTAACTGGACAGCCTTCAGCGTGTGGTACTGCTCGTGAAGTTGGAACTTTCTGTCACCGTCTGCCTGCAGATATGATGGTTAAAAATCCAAAACACAGAAAAATTACTGAAGATGCATGGAAAATTCCTAATGGAACACTTAATCCTGTAGGTAATCAGCACATTATGAAAATTCACCGTGATATTGAAGATGGTGTTGTTAAATTTGCATGGGTAAATGTTTGTAATCCTTACCAAGATACTGCATCTGCAAGTCACTGGATTAAAGCAGCTCGTGAGATGGATAACTTCATTGTTACTTCTGACGGATACCCAGGTATCTCAGCAAAAGTTTCTGACCTTATCTTACCATCAGCGATGATCTATGAGAAATGGGGAGCATACGGTAATGCAGAGCGTCGTACACAACACTGGAGACAACAAGTACTTCCGGTAGGTGATGCAATGTCTGATACTTGGCAGTGGGTTGAGCTTTCTAAGCGTTTTACTGTTGATGATGTTTGGGGACCACAAAACCTTCGTGGTAATAAAAAACTTGCAGATGTTAGAAAAGCTGCTTATGCAATGGGTTACACTGCTAACACTACTATGTATGAGATTCTTTTTGAGCAAGGCGGTAAGAAATTTCCAAAAGTCATGGATGACCCAATTAATGCTGGTTATGATGACACTGAGTGTAACGGTGACAGTCGTGGTGTTATTGGTTCTGATGGTAAAGAGTGGAAAGGTTATGGTTTCCATATTCATAAATATCTTTTTGAAGAGTATGCAGAATTTGGTCGTGGTCATGCGCATGACTTGGCTGACTTTGATACCTACCATAAAGTTCGTGGACTTAAATGGCCAGTTGTTGATGGTAAAGAGACTCAGTGGAGATTTAACGTTAAGTACGATCCATATGCTGCAAAAGCTAACAAAAAAGCGGGAACAAACAACTCTCACGCATTCTATGGTACGTTAGCTAAAGCACTAATGCAAGGTGATTTAAACGGCATTAAAGACAAAACCAAAAAATCACTTAAAAACAAAGCTAAAATCTTTGCACGTCCGTACATGGATCCACCAGAAATGCCAAATGAAGAGTATCCACTATGGTTAAGTACCGGTCGTGTGTTAGAGCACTGGCACTCTGGAACAATGACTATGCGTGTACCTGAGTTATATCGTGCGGTTCCTGAAGCATTATGTTACATGCACCCACAAGATGCGAAAGACAAAGGTCTTAAACAAGGTGGACTCTGTTGGGTTGAATCTCGTCGTGGTAAAGTTAAAGCGCGTGTTGAGACTCGTGGACGTAACAGACCTAGCCGTGGTTTAGTATTTGTACCATGGTTTGATGAAAAAGTATTTATTAATAAAGTATGTCTTGATGCAACATGTCCGCAATCAAAACAGACAGACTTTAAAAAATGTGCTGTTAAAATTTATAAAGCATAGAAAAAAAGGAGAATATTGTCTTGAGCAATAGGCTTCCTGATAAAGAAAGAGAAATGAAAAAAGATAAAGTTAGCAGAAGAAGTTTTTTACTAAATGCAGCACGAGCCGTAGGGCTTGCTGCAATGGGTGGACTGGTATGGAGTGCATATGTTGATGAGGTTACGGCTTCAGAACTGTTGTTACGACCTCCAGGTGCCTTAGCTGAGGTAGATTTTCTTAAAACGTGTATTAAATGTGGTATGTGTGTAGAAGCGTGCCCATTTGATACATTGATGCTAGCAAAACCAGGTGATCAAAAACCACTAGGAACTCCATATTTTGTTCCTAGAGATATACCATGTTATATGTGTCCAGACATTCCATGTGTTCCTGTATGTCCTACGGGAGCACTCGATATTGCAAGTGTTAGTAATGACAAAGGTGAATTAGACATTAATATAGCAGATATGGGACTTGCAGTTGTTGATGATGAGAGCTGTATTGCTTTTTGGGGTATTCAATGTGATGCTTGTTACCGTGCTTGTCCGCTACTTGATGTGGCAATTACTATTGAGTATGAGAAAAATTCTCGTACTGGTAAACACGCCTTTATGAAACCTATTGTCCACAGTGATGCATGCACAGGCTGTGGTCTGTGTGAACGTGCATGTGTAACAGAAAAAGCGGCAATATTTGTTCTGCCTCGTGAAGTGGCTCTTGGAAAAGCAGGAGATTACTACATTAAAGGTTGGGATAAAGCTGATGAGAAACGTCTTGAAAATGCAACAGCAGAGACAACAGTTACTGAGCGAAGTAATCGCGATGCAGTAGATTTTTTAAATGATGCGGGGGACTTATATTAATGAAAAATTTATATGATAAGTACCGATTCTTAATTTTAAGACGTGTTGTTCAGATTTCACTGTTGCTACTTTACATGGCAGGTAACTATTGGGGCTGGACTATATTGACGGGGAACTTAAGTTCATCATCAATTTTAGGTCTGATTCCTCTTAGTGATCCGTATGCGGCACTTCAGATGTTTGCAGCAGGTGCAGCAATGATAGGTAACTTACTTTTAGGTGCTGCTATTATTGTGATTTTCTACTTTATTGTAGGTGGACGTGTATTTTGTAGTTGGGTCTGTCCGGTAAATATGATTACTGACTTGGCAAACTATTTACGACGCACGTTTAACTTTGATAAAGAGCAGAAAAAACAGCCTGCTTCACGCAATATTCGCTACTGGGTTATAGGACTGAGTCTTATTATATCATTTGCATTTGGTGTGACAGCGTTTGAATTTATTTCGCCTGTTGCCATGGTGCATCGTGGTATTATTTTTGGTATTGGTTTTGGATGGGCAGCAATGCTCGTTATCTTTTTATTTGATCTGTTTGTTTTAAAAAATGGCTGGTGTGGTCATATTTGTCCAATCGGTGGATTTTATGCACTTGTTGGAAAATACAGTTTGGTTCGTGTCCATCATGATGAGTCGCACTGTACACTTTGTATGAAGTGTAAAGTGGTCTGTCCTGAATCTCAGGTGCTCTATATGATTGGCAAGGATAGTATTCCTGTTCTTTCAGGTGAATGTACAAACTGTGGACGATGTGTAGAAGTTTGTGATGATGATGCTTTAGAATTTTCGATTAAGAAATTCATTAGCGATTCAAAGTCATAAGCTAGTTGAGAAAATAACTATAGGAGAGAAAATGAAATTTGAAAAACAATTAAGTATTGCATTAATGACAGCAATTTTAATGTTAACTGGGTGTAATGAAGCTAGCAGTGCTGCTCCGGCAGCTCAAAAATCAGTAAGTGGAGATTTTGTTACAGAAGAGTCTTTAGGACTTAGAAAAACTGACCTTTACTCTGAAAAAGCAGATACAGTTGGTGATAAAACAGCTCTTAATACTGCTACAGCAGGTACATCTAAAATGATGAAAAGAGCGTTTCAAGATGCACCACCAATGATTTCTCACAGTGTTGAGGGGATGTTGCCAATTACAATTAGCAACAATGCATGTACAGGATGTCACTTGCCTGATGTCGCTTCTTCAATGGGAGCTACATCAATTCCAAGTTCACACTTTATGAATTTTAGACCTACGTCAATGGCAGTATCTGGTAAGAATACTTCTAGTGCGGATATGGCTGATGTTTCAATAAAGAAAGAGCAAAAACTTGTTGGCGCACGTTTTAACTGTTCACAGTGTCATGCGCCACAGTCAACAGGAGACTTAGTGGTTGAGAATACTTTTGAAGCACAGTACACTGATAAAGATGGTGCTACAAAATCTAGTTGGAGTGGTACTAGTCTTACTGATGGTCTAGATACACTTAAAGACTAAATGAAGAGAAGAGAACTTTTTGGTTCTCTTGCTTCGGCGTTTAAGCCAAAGCAAGAAGCACTAATTCGTCCCTCTTATTTTCAAGATGAATCTGCTTTTGACAAAGAGTGTCACCAATGTGATAGCATGTGTGCCACTGTTTGTGAAGAGCAAATTATTGAGATTGCTGAAGATAAAACGCCCTATTTGGTTTTTCAACAGAGTGGATGTACCTACTGTGATGAGTGTGCTATAGCTTGTGAGCCAGGTGTTTTACATGTAGATTACAGATCTGACATTCATGCTATGTTTGAGATTAATGTTGTGAAATGTATGAGTTGGCATAATACCATGTGCTTTTCATGTAAGGACCCATGTTTGGATGATGCCATTATATTTGATGGGGTATTTCGTCCCCAAATTGATATGAGTAAATGTACATCATGTGGTTTTTGTGTTAAAGTATGCCCAACAGATGCAATAAACTTTCAAAAAATAGAGGTAGAAAAATATGAGTAAAGTTGTCATTAAATCAAATATTGAGTCAAACGGAATTGGCGGTTGGTGGATTCGTCTTACTGACACGGTAGATGGTCGTGAAATGTTCTGTCAAGATATGGCAGAGTTTGAAAAAAATATTGAGCTGATGGGTGATGATTATGGCGGAGATATTGAAGTTCAGTGGAGTAAAGACCCTAATGTCAGTGCTGAACATTTCCATGAAGTAGAACTTGCTATGCATGCTCACAAAGAAGAGATGGGAATCGAGACAAAATGATAAAGGTATTTTTAGCATCACTTTTAATGCTAAGCAATCTTCTAGCATTACAAAATGTACAACCTGAAGTTACTATTAAAGCCAGTGGAGATGTTCAAGCACTTGTTCAAAAAGATGGTTCACTCTATGTGGCTACCAGCAACAGTGCTGTAGAAATTTATAATCTTAAAACTAAAGCGTTAACACGTCGTATTGAGATTCCGTATTTAAAGGACTTTATGGGGGACCTAATGCCTTCTAAAATCTATTCGGTAGATATGCTAAATAACAAAATTATTTTTGTTTCAGAAGGTAAAAAAGGCTATCGTAACCTCTGGTTAGACGATAATGGAAAGGTTAAAAAAATTATTGATGTATCACAAAAGTGGTTTATGCGTAAAGCGATGTATGTTAATGATAATAAGGTCTTAATAGCACTGCTTACTAATGAACTTATTTTGTACGATATTAGCACCTCTAAAGTAATTTATAAAAATCAGGTGAGTGCTTCATCATTCGCTGAGTTTATGCTTAGTGAAGATAAAATGAGTTATGCCACTACAGATGAGAGTGGTATTGTACGAATTATTGACACATTAAGTGGTGAAGTAAAACGTGTTTTAGAAGGTCAAAATGTAGATAAGGTGTATCAGCTCGATTATAAAAAAGGAGTTGTTCTTACTGCTGGACAAGATCGACGTTCAGCAACTTATAATGCAGATGGAAGTGCCTCTTATATTGAGTTTCATTTCCTTCTTTACAGCTGTGCGCTAAGTCCTGATGCTTTTTTTTCGGCAGTAGCTTATAATGAAGAGAATGATATTTTAGTTTATGAGACACAGAATAAGAAAAAGCGTTATAACTTAAGAGGTCAAGACTCTACCATGACCCAGATTATTTTTTTAGATAAGAGTCATATTGTAGCAAGTAGTGACAGTCAAACCATTAATTTTTGGACATTAAAATAGGAGTAAATGAATGAATATTTCAAGTATAGTAGTACAGACAACACCAAAGTTTTTAGAGGAAGTTTTACGTGATATTAAAGCGTGTGAGGTGTGTGATTATCATCTTCATGATGCTAAGGGTAGAATTATTATTACCATTGAAGGTGAAAGTGTTGACGAAGAGTTAAAAAAACTTCGTGTTATAGAAGCTATTCCTCATGTGATTGCCGCAGATATGCAGATGGCATATTCAGAAGAAGAGTTAGAGAAAAACATTGATGTTATTAACAGTGCAGATGCTGTTCCAAAAATGTTAAATGATGATGATCTTCAACCTTCAGACATTATATATAATGGTGATTTAAAGCAGAAAATGAACTTAGAAGACTTTGCTAAGCAGTTAGATAAAGGAGAGTAAAATGGAGTACAATAGATCGGAATTCTTGGTTGAAACAGAAGTACCAGAAGATGAACTGATTATCTCTCGTACAGATCTAAAAGGAGTCATTACTTATGTTAATGATACCTTTGCTGAAATAAGTGGTTATACCATCAATGACTTAATTGGAAAGCCACATAACATCATTCGTCACCCTGATATGCCATCTTCTGTATTTAAAGAGATGTGGGAAACTTTAGTATCAGGAAAAAAGTGGAGTGGTTTTGTTAAAAATATGAGAGCAGACACCGGTTTTTATTGGGTGTTTGCCGAAGTGAGTGGCGTTTATAAAGGTGAAGAGTTGGTCGAATATAAATCAATCCGCACTCCTATTAGTCATGAAGATAAGCTAAAGCACCAAAAACTCTATGATAAAATTCGTGAAGAGGGTGGCGAAAAGCGTAGGGTCGTAAATTACATGTAATTTAGAGGTGCTCTTTACTTACTCTGAGTCTTATTCACAACACTATTTAAATTACTTTGAAGTTGGTTAAGTAGCTTTGAAGTGTTTGATAGCTCTTCAAGCGTCTGAATTACAATATCTTCACTTGTATCAATGGTCTCATCAATATCTTTTTTAGCTTCTTCATCAAGTTCTAGATCATCGAGTTTTTCATCTATCTGTTCACTTACTGCTTCGAGCTCCCTAGCTGCATTTTCTGACTCATTAATAGCTTGTTGTGCGTGTTCAATGACGGTATTCATCTTGTCAACAAAGTGGCTCATATGCATTGATGCAATAGTGAGCTCATCATTATGAGTTGAGGGACATTCATCTTTATAGGAAGCTATAGTCTCTTTGTCTTCTAAAGAGATTGCTAGCGCTTCAGAATGCTTTAAAAAGTCACTGAAGTTAACTTCAATATTATGAGTTAATCGTGCAGAGTAAAGCATAAACAGGAGTGCAAATAGTGTGGCTGCATACTGAAAGTATTGCAGTAGTTGACGTTGATCTTCAGAATACTTACTGTACGCATCTACCGCACTATCCATAATGTTGAGTGTTACAATATTTATATCTTTGATTTGTAGTAGAATCTGATTTAATTTTTTCTGCTTATTCATAAGTTCCATATTGTATTTCGCATACTCATTCCACATCTGTCTATTTTTCTGTAAAACTGCTTTGAGTGATGCAGACTGAATAATAGTGTTGTCTTTTAAAAAAATTTCCAATGTAGAAGCGTAGAGACCATAGGCTTTAAAGAATTCATCAATAAACCTAATTTCTCCAGTTACTAAATATTGAGAAGAGTAAAATGCAATTTTTTGTGTTAGCATACGTTGACGACCAGCATCATCTATGAGTCTGCCAACTAGATTATTTTTAACCATTAGCTTTACAACATCATCAGAGATATTTAAAATATCACTATTGCTTTTATGCATTATAGACTTTAGCTCGTTCGTCTCTGCTAAAAGTAGCTTAAACTCATTCAGATAACCGTCAAATTTTTGCCATAACTGATTGACCTGATCTAGTCGGTCTGCAATACATGGCTTTGGCGGGGCATAGATTCCACGTTCACTATTTCCATTTTGCAGATCATTTAATGAATACTCAAATTCAGATCTTGCTTTATCGAGTGTTGAAAAATCTGTAGACATTTTATTTTGTAACCAAAACGCCTCTTTTGTAATCTTTTGTGTCAACATTCTCTGTTTTCCAGAGACATTAATGACAATTGAGTCCCGTTTTGATGCATGGTTGATATAGACTGTTATAGCAACAATAGAAGCAATCATTAAAGAGAGGATTCCGCCTATAAATTTAATTTGTGATGTAATCTTATTCATTGTCTATCCCTTACTCAAAAATGGCTCTTAGCGCTTCATTATTATTGACTGCAATCTTACCTCTGGTTGAGGTAATCATTTTATTACGGGTTAATTTTTTTAATATTCGTGAGAGTGTTTCTGGTTGAATGTTTAGCATATAAGCTATTTCAGTTTTTTTTAGCTGATTAAAGGTCTGTAAATCGTTAATGAGCATAAAAGCGACTTTAGCTGTGCCATCAAAGACAATTTCTCGGTTAATAATACACTGCATCATCTTACTTTTTTTTGCGAACTCTTTTAAAAGTTCCATCATGAGAATTGGATTATTTTCATAGATTAATTTAAAGCCGTCAAAGTCAACAATTAAGATTTTACTATCGACTACAAACTCTGCGTTGGCAAAACAGCCAATATTTTCAAAATCGGTAATCTCGGAGATCAGTGTTTCATTAAACAGATTGTACATAAAGATTTCATTATCAAATCTATCGGTCTTGTAAACTTTAATTAGACCCTCTTTAAGATAGTATATTTTAGACTGTTTATCTTTTTCATAGTGAAGAATATCACCTTTATTAAAATGTTTTACTTTAACAATGGTGCTGAGTTCTTCTAATTCTTGTGTACTAAGTGTACTAAAAAGAGGAACAGTTTTAAGATCTTGGGCAGTGACGGTATGATACATAAAATAGATTGTACACTAAGATGGATTAAAGCTATAATAGCAGAATGTATAATTTTAAAAATATTAGTCTTTATCAGGTCAATGCACTTGCAATATTTTTCATTTTACTTTTTACAATCTTATTTTCAACACTGCTAATTCATGAAGAGTATAGTAGTTTTGAGAAGAATATTATTAAAGAAGAGCAGAAATATCTTATAGGTCAGTATGATGAAATAAAGAAAGTATCGCACCGTATCGATAAGCTAATTGAGTATTATATGAAACACACGTTAGTGACCGTTGAAGATGCTCTAAAGAATATTTCTGAAATTTTCAATGATACAGGACGACGATTTATTCAGGTCTATAACAGTGACTTAGAGCTTTTACAAGGCTCCTTGGTTATTGATCTTGAAGAGTTAAAACATATTGATTTTGAGAGTGAAGTTTTAAATAATATACATGTAAAAACTTCAGATTCAGTTAGAGATGCCATAGTTAGTACCAAAGTGATTGACGATTATATAGTGATAAGTGGACTATACACACACTCTTCAGATACTTTCTTTTCTATACAGATTAAGGAGATGAAAGGTCGGTTGGTTCGAATTATTTTAGAGATTGTAACGCTTTCCTTTATTCTCTTTGGGTTTATACTTGGTATTAATAAAATTGTAGCTACGATGCTAGAGCGTGATGTGAACAGTTTTTTAAGCTTCTTTGGTAAAGCAGCTAAAAGTTCAGAATATATGGATCCAGATAAGACATTTTTTAAAGAGTTTCATCTTATGATTACTCAAGCAAATAGTATGGTTCGTACAATCAATAATCAAAAGGCATCATTAGAACAGCTTAATTTGAGTCTTGAAGACAAAGTACATGTAAAAACATTAGCGTTGGAGGAACAAAATAGTGCTTTAGAGAAAGAGAAAGCGTTTTCACAAGATGTCTTAAGCGCTCAACGGCTGTTTTTACGTCATGCAGTACATGAAACCAATACGCCACTGAGTGTTATTATGGCTAATATTGACCTCTTTACTTTAAAAGAAGGGAGTAATAAGTATCTCTCAAAAATTGATGCTGCTGTTAAAAATATTTTTATTATTTATGATGATTTGAGTTATATGGTAAAAAGAGACCAAGTACAGTACCCTTCACTTACAATCAATTTAAAATCATATATAAAAAGCCGTATTGAGTTTTTTAAAGAGGTGGCCCGTCTTTCACATCTTAACTTTAAATATACATGTAAAATAGATGAGAGTAGTATTGTTTTTAATGAGACAAAACTCCAGCGCATAGTTGATAATAACATTGGTAATGCTATTAAATATACTATTCCAAATGAGACCATATATTTAAACTTAGAAGGCAGAGATGATAGAATTATTTTTGAAATTTTTAGCAAGTCATATAAAATTGAAGATGTGAAAAGGATTTTTGATCCTTTTTATCAAGAGCTACATGAATCAAGTGGTTTTGGAGTAGGTTTAAGTTTAGTCCATTCAATCTGTAATCAAGAAGATGTTACAATTAACTTAGAATCAGATGATGATATGACTCGTTTTAGTTACGGGTTTAAGAGGACTTCATAGTGAAAATACTGCTTCTTGAAGATGAGGTGATGCTTAATGAGTCGATTGTGGAGTATCTTAGTGCTATGGGACATAGTATTTTTAGTTACTATGATGGAGACAGTGCTTTAAAGGCTGCATCAAAAAAGATTTTTGATCTATTAATACTTGATATTAATGTTCCTGGAACCGATGGCTTTAGCTTACTAGAAAATCTACATGAGAATAAGATTCAGACTCCTGCTATCTATATTAGTGCTTTAGTTGATATAGAAGATATCTCACGTGCCTTTGACTTAGGCTGCTATGATTATTTGAAAAAACCGTTTCATCTTAGAGAGCTCTCTATTAGAATTGAAAAGCTTATGAATACTCATAGTGAGACTAATGTTCATATTAAACTATCGCGTCATTACAGTTTTGATAGCCAAAGCAGTACACTCTTGTTTGATAACATTCCGCAGATATTGACTAAACGCCAGTCTCAAATGATTAGTCTTTTAGCAAAAAATAGAGGTCGAGTTGTTGACTTTGAGCTATTTCGATCTTATGTATGGGATGAAGCAATTATTGACAATGCTACTATACGCGCTGAGGTTAATCGGCTCAAAAAAGTCCTTAAAGAAGAGATTATTCAAAATATTCGATCGATGGGGTACATGATAGATATTCCGCATTACATATAATGTTACAAAAAGATACATATTTAAACTTCTTATAAAAAAAAGAGACGAATTAGAGAAAATAGCAAAAATGCTACGTTAATGCTATGTTTTCATTTTACTCTTAGCCTGAAAACTATTTAAGGGGAGTTTATGAGAAAACATATACTTTTAAGCACTGCTGCTTTAGTAGTAGTGACATCACTTAATGCAGCTGAGAATATAGAGAGCATGTTTAGTGAAGGAAAAGTAAGCGGCCAGATCCGTGAATTTAGTATCAGTCGTGATGTTACAGATACACGACCAGGTAAAGATGATTATATTCGAACTGCTAGTGCAGTTGGGGGTTACTTAAAGTATGAGACAGCTGATTTTGCAGGTCTTAGTTTAGGAACTGCTTTTTACACCACCAATGGATTATTTATTGGCGGAGAAGATAGAAACGACTACACCAAAACAGATCCAACACTTCTTGGGCCAAATAATGAGTCGTATTCACTTTTAGGTGAGGCGTACTTGCAGTACAAACGTGGCAATACAACATTTAAAGGTGGACGTCAAAAATTAAATACTCCACTTGCTGGAGCTGATGATGCTAGAATGCTGCCAAACTTATTTGAAGCATACTTGTTAATCAACACTGATGTAGAAGATACTACATTAATTGCCGGACATGTAACTAAATTTGCACAAGGTACATTTGGTAGAGTGTATAATGGCGGTATTTTAGCCGTAACAAGTGGTTACTCTTTTGTTGACTCACGTAATCAAGTGGGTCAGTTTGTAAATATGGGTACTTACGCTGTTGGTGAGAGTACTGCTGGTGTTACAGTTGCCTCTGCTACCTATATTGGAATAGATAATATTAAACTACAAGCATGGGATTACTATGCTCACGATATTTTAAATGCAATTTATCTACAAGCAGACACATCATGGAACTGTAGGCTGAATGATTCAATGAAAATGTATGCTTCAGCACAACTATTAAGTGAAAGCGAAGTGGGCGATGAGATCATTGGTGAAGTTGACGCAATGTATTGGGCTGTTAAACTAGGCTCGAAGTTTAATAATTTCAATATTTATGCAGCATATTCATCTAATGATGAGAGTGAAGGTGCTTTTGGAAATGGCGCAGTTGTAACACCTTGGGGTGGTATGCCGGCATTTACACAAGGTATGGTAACACGTCACCAATTCTTAGCAGGAACAGACGCTATTAAAGCAGTTGGTTCATATAACTGGAAAGATTTTGGTCCAAAATTATCGACAATACTATATTATAGTTCATATGATATGAGTGCAAATAGTGGATATGGAATTGAGCGTACAGCAACTGAAGCAGGATTTGATTTTATTTATTATCCTGAGATGGTTAAAAACTTACAGCTTCGTCTACGTGGAAACTTTCCAACAGACTTTTATGAAGCAGCAGATGGTGCAGTGGATTGGAGCGAATATCGTTTCATTGCCAACTATAATTTTTAGGAGATATTATGCAACAAGATATGATTGATAAGGTTAAAGCAGATCCTGCTTACCAAGAACTTGTTACAAAACGTGGAAGTTTTGCAGTTAAGTTAAGTGTTACAATGCTAGTAGTGTACTTTGCATTTATTTTAACGATTGCATTTAATCCAGCAGCATTGGGGTCACCATTAAGTAGTGACAGTGTTACAACTATTGGAATTCCTATTGGAATGTTTGTTATTGTATTTGCATTTGCACTTACAGGAGTCTATGTTAAACGTGCTAACAGTGAGTTTGATGATTTAAACAACAAAATTAAAGAAAATATTCAAAGAGGTGAGTCGTGAGAGCATTATTAGTATCATTACTATTTATTTCTACATCACTACTTGCTGGTGGTGCAATTGAGGGTGAAGTTGAGAAACAATCACTTAATATTTCTGCAATCGTGATGTTCTTACTGTTTGTCGGTGGTACTTTAGGTATTACTTACTGGGCAGCAAAACGTACAAAAACAGCAAAAGATTTCTACACTGCTGGTGGTGGAATTACAGGTTTTCAAAATGGTATGGCAATTGCAGGTGACTACATGTCAGCAGCATCATTCCTTGGAATCTCAGGTCTTGTATATTTAAAAGGGTATGATGGTCTTATCTACTCTATCGGTTTTCTTGTTGGTTGGCCAATTATTCTATTTATGATTGCAGAACCACTTAGAAACTTAGGTAAATATACATTTGCAGATGTTGCAGCGTATCGCCTAAGACAGACACCAATCCGTACTCTTGCAGCTTCAGGTTCAATTGCAACTGTAATTCTTTACCTTATCGCTCAGATGGTTGGTTCAGGAAAACTGATTCAGCTACTATTTGGTCTTCAGTATGAAGTAGCAGTAATGCTAGTTGGTGTATTGATGATTCTTTATGTAACATTTGGTGGTATGCTTGCTACAACTTGGGTACAGATTATTAAAGCCTTCTTATTGCTTTCTGGTGCGACCTTTATGGCTATTGCGGTAATGGCACATTATGGCTTTAGCTTTGGTTCACTATTCCAAGCAGCAGTTGACTTAAAAGGTATTGAAATCATGAGTCCGGGTGGTCTGGTCAGTGATCCGATTTCAGCGATCTCACTTGCAGTGGCACTAATGTTTGGTACTGCCGGTCTTCCACACATCCTTATGAGATTTTTTACAGTAAGTGATGCAAAAGAAGCTCGTAAATCAGTATTCTATGCAACAGGTTTTATCGGTTATTTCTATATTCTTACGTTCATCATCGGTTTTGGTGCGATCGTTATGGTATTTACTAATCCGGAATATTTAGATGTTGCAAAACAAGCAATTAGCGGTGGTTCACCAATTCTTGGTGGCAACAACATGGCAGCAATTCACTTGTCACATGCAGTTGGTGGAGACTTCTTCTTAGGTTTCATCTCAGCAGTAGCATTTGCAACGATTCTTGCAGTTGTATCTGGTCTGACACTTGCAGGTGCATCAGCGATTTCACATGACCTTTATGCATCAGTTATTAAAAAAGGACAAGCTGACGGAATGGCGGAGATGAAAGTTTCTAAAATTGCTACAGTGGCTTTAGGTGTTGTTGCTATTGGAATGGGTATTATGTTTGAGAAACAAAATATCGCATTTGTTGTTGGTTTGGCGTTTGCGATTGCAGCATCAGCTAACTTCCCAATTCTATTCCTTTCAATGTACTGGTCTAAACTGACGACTCGTGGTGCTGTAATTGGTGGATCTTTAGGTCTTGCAACAGCAGTATTATTAGTAATTCTTGGTCCAATTGTTTGGGTGCAGATTTTAGGAAACGCAGAAGCAATTTTCCCATATAAATATCCTGCACTATTCTCAGTGACAGTATCATTCCTTGCGATTTACTTCTTCTCTATTACAGATAATAGTGAGGACGCGAAAAACGAAAGAGCTGCATTTGAAGCTCAAAATATTCGTTCACAAACTGGTATTGGCTCTGAAGGTGCCGTTGATCACTAACAAATAATTGAACGCCTTTATGGCGTTCATATCATGAGGAAAACATGTGAGTATTTTTGATCAAAAGCAGTTGATATCATCAATTCATCCTTTTGATGTACTTAAAGAACGAGAAATTGACAAACTGATTACCCAGATGGATATAGGGTATTATCCTAAAGACACGGCGCTAATCACTCCTACCATTCACTCTGAGCATCTTTACATTGTTATTAAAGGGTGTGTTCATGAGTTTTTAGATGATGAGCTTCATGGTGTGTATGTTCAGATGGACAGCTTTGATGCCGACTCATTAATCTACGGTACAACAGCAAGTAAATATGTTGTCCAAGAAGATCTCATCTGTTATGAACTTCCAAAAAATACTTTTTTAGATCTTATGCAAGATTTTGAAGAGTTTAAATCATTTTACTTACAAGACTTTATTACCAAACATCAACGAATGAAACATAGAGAATCACAAAGTGATATGTCCTCATTTATGGTGGCAAAAGTTGATGAAATTTTCTTACATACGCCTTGTATTGTTAACCCCGATGTGAGTATATATGATGCTTTACATCAAGCAGATAAAGAGCTTTCTAAAACTATTATTGTAGATACTGAAGATGGTTATGGAATTGTGACAGATTCCAATCTTAAAGAGAAAGTTCTGCTAAATAACACTTCTGTGCAAAATAATATCTCTACAATTGCCACCTTTCCACTTCTAAGTATTGAAAAAAATGATTTTTTATTTAATGCACTACTAATGTTTACAAAATATGGTGTTAAACGTCTTGCGGTGACAGAAGATTCTAAAATTGTAGGAATTCTTGAACAGCTAGATCTACTAAGTCACTTTGCAAACCATTCCCATCTTATTGCAATAGAAATTGAGAAAGCGAACTCTTTAGAAGTTTTGCTTCATATTGAAGACAAGTTTAAAAATGTCGTGAAATCACTTTATAGCAAAGGTGTTAAAATACGCTACATCTCTAAGCTTATTACTGAGCTTAACTATAAGATTTATCAAAAAGTCTTTACAATGTGCGTTCCTAAAGAGGATCGTAATGGATGTACCCTTATTGTTATGGGTAGTGAAGGGCGAGGAGAGCAGGTTTACAGAAGTGATCAAGACAATGCTCTAATTGTTGAAAATAATCAAGATGTTGAAAAATATCAGGAGTACATGAGCAAGTTTAGCGACTCTTTAGAGATGCTTGGCTTTCCTCCGTGCCCAGGCAAGGTCATGGTTAATAATCCATACTGGTGTAAAGACATTAAAGATTATAAGCATGACATTGACCACTGGATGTACAGTTTTGATGAAGAGACATTTCAGAAAATATCTATCTTTTTAGATGCAGAATATGTTGTCGGAAATAGAGAACTTTATGATGATTTGACAAGTCATTTGCGTACTAAATTTGAGGGACGTGATGATCTGTTGGCACATATTGCAAAAATTGCGCTGAGTTTTGAGACACCTCTATCTATATTCTCTGGGTTTGTTGTTTCAAAAAGTGACCATAAGGCGGAACTAGATCTTAAAAAAGGTGGAATATTTGCTATGGTTCATGGTATTCGAACTTTAGCACTAGAAAAAAGGATTCGTTGCACTAACACTATTGAGAGAATTAAAGAGCTTAATAATTTACATGTAATTGATAAAAAATTTGCAACAGAACTTATTGAGTCTTTTGATACACTTTTAGCGATTAGACTTAAAGCGGTACTTACACATGATAATATTGAAAGTGCTAATTTTATTAATCCTAAAAAGCTAGATAAGGTTGAGCGTGATCTTTTAAAAGACAGCTTTAAAATTGTAAATAAGTTTAAAAAATTCTTGAGTTTTCATTTTCATCTTAACATGGTGACATAATGTTTGAATATTTCAAAAAAAAATTCAATCGTAACCGTCTTAAAGATGAGTCTTTTGCTCATCTGTTTGATGAGTATGATGGTAATGAATTTGTCGTATATGACTGTGAAACAACAGGTTTAAATACCAAGAAGAATGAGATACTTTCCATTGGTGCTGTTAAGATTAGAAACAACAAAATTATTACTTCAGAGATTTTTGAAGTTTTTTTAAAGCCATCAGGTGCCATTAGCGAAAAAAGTATTACAATTCACCATATACGTCCGTGTGATTTAGAGGGAGCACTAGAGCCGAAAGAAGCAGTTATGAAGTTTATAGACTTCATTGGAAATCGCCCTTTAGTGGGCTACTATTTAGAATTTGATGTGGCAATGGTTGAACGTTATGTAAAACAATATTTAGGTATTCGTTTGCCTAATAGACAGATTGAAGTTTCTGGACTTTACTTTGATAAAAAAATTGCCTTAATTCCTCAAGGTAATATTGATTTACGCTTCGATACAATCTTGCAAGATTTACAGGTTCCTCAGATGGGACAGCATAATGCTGTTAATGATGCCATCATGACGGCAATGATATATTTAAAATTAAAATCTTAAATTTAAGGAACAAGAATGAGTGATATTAAAAAACCAGTTTTCAAACCAAATAGAGAGTTTGCAAAGACAGCGCGCATTAAAAATATGTGTGAGTACCAAGAGCTTCAAGATTGGGCTACAGAGGACTATGAAGGTTTCTGGGACAGTTTTGCAAAAGATAAAATTACATGGGCTGAGCCATTTACTGAAGTATTAGATGAGAGTAATGCTCCTTTTGTAAAGTGGTTTGACGGTGGAAAGTTAAATGTATCGGTTCAGTGTATTGACCGTCATTTAGAGTCTCGTAAGAATAAAGCTGCAATTATCTTTGAAGGTGACCGCGGAGATGTTCAAACCATTACCTATTTGGATCTGTTTAAAAATGTAAATAGATTTGCAAACCTTCTAAAAGAAGATTTTGGAGTTCAAAAAGGTGATAGAGTTGTTATTTATATGCCGATGATTCCTGAAGCTGCTTACGCAATGCTTGCTTGTGCAAGAATTGGTGCAATTCACTCTATTGTTTTTGGTGGTTTCTCTTCTGAAGCCTTAAAGGATAGAATCGAAGATGCAGAAGCTAAAGTAGTTATTACTGCTGATGGTGCTTACAGAAAAACTAAGCCATATATGCTAAAACCAGTTGTTGATGCAGCATTACAAGGTGATACTCCAGTAAAAAAAGTTCTTGTTGTTGAGAGAAATCATGAAGATGTTACATGGGTAGCTGGCCGTGATTACTCTTATAATGAGTTAATTAAAAATAAATCTGCAGCATGTGAACCAGAAATTATGGATGCAGAAGATCCACTTTTCTTACTTTATACATCAGGTTCAACTGGTAAACCAAAAGGTGTTCAACATAACTCTGCTGGTTATATTCTTTGGGCCCAGATGACTATGGAGTGGGTATTTGACGTTAAAGAGAATGACACTTACTGGTGTACAGCAGATGTTGGCTGGATTACAGGTCACACTTACATTGTCTATGGTCCACTTGCAATGGGTGCGACAACTGTAATGTTTGAGGGGGTTATTACTTATCCTGATGCTGGCCGTCCTTGGGCAATGGTTGAAAACCATAAGATTAATCAGTTCTATACAGCTCCTACTGCAATTCGTGTTTTACATAAAATGGGTGAAGATGAGCCAGCTAAATACGATATGAGTTCACTTAAAGTGCTTGGAACAGTTGGTGAACCAATTGATCCTCCTGCATGGAAATGGTACTATGAAGAGGTTGGTTCAAGTAACTGTGCTATTGTTGATACATATTGGCAAACTGAGACAGGTGGACATATTGTCTCTCCGCTTCCAGGTGCTACACCAATTAAACCAGCATGCGCAACATTTCCACTTCCAGGAATTATGGCAGAAATTCTTGATCCTGAAACGGGTGATAGAGTTGGTCGTGGTGAGAGTGGTTACATGTGTATAACCCGTCCTTGGCCTGCAATGATTCGTGGTGTTTGGGGTGATCCTGAGCGCTATAAAAAATCTTACTTTGGTGATGTTGTAAAAGATGGTAAGCCTGTCTACTTTACAGGTGACGGTGCAAATTATGATGATGAAGAGTACATCACTATTACTGGTCGTACTGATGATGTTATTAATGTTTCAGGTCACCGTATGGGTACGGCTGAGGTAGAAGCAGCAATTAAAAAACATTCTGGTGTTGCTGAGGTTGCCGTTGTTGGTAAACCGCATGATCTTAAAGGTGAGGGTATCTTTGCTTATATTGTAATGAAAGGTGAAGATAGCTTTGGTGAAGAATCTGCTCTTGCAAAAGAGATTAACGGAATTATTAAAGTAGAGATTGGTAACATCGCTCTTTGTGATGATATGGTCTTTGTTCCAGGACTTCCTAAAACACGTTCAGGAAAAATTATGCGCCGTATTTTGCGTGCCATAGCAAAAGGTGAAGAAATTACTCAAGATATTTCAACATTAGAGGACCCATCAATTGTTAAAACAATTGAATCTACTGTAAACTCTTGTAAAGTTTAATCTTTAAAATCAGATTTACATGTAAAATATTTTTACATGTAAATCTCTCTCAAATCAATTCTATAATATACTTTCACTACTATTTTTAAAGAGGTGTATTATGGAACTTTGTGTTGCCCTGGATCTTCCCACTCAAGAGGATAATCTTAAACTTGTAGAAAAAATTAAAGTATATGATGTATGGTTAAAGGTAGGACTACGCTCTTATATTCGTGACGGTAAGCCATTTATTGATGCACTTAAAAAAATAAACCCCGAATTTAAGATATTTTTAGACCTCAAACTTTATGATATTCCAAATACTATGGCAGATGCTGCCGAATCAATTATTAATTTACATGTAGATATGTTTAATGTCCACGCTTCAGCAGGGAAAAAAGCAATGCAGACTGTTATGCAACGTTTAGAATCTTATGAGAATCGTCCTTTAGTTTTAGCTGTTACTGCTCTTACATCATTTAATGAAGAAGAGTTTTCAGCAATCTATGAAAAAAGTATTGCTACTAAGGCCGACCAGTTTGCAAAAGATGCTTATGATGCTAAACTTGATGGCGTAGTGTGCAGTGCTTTTGAAAGTAGCTCAATTAAAAATATTACCAATAGTGATTTTCTCACACTAACACCTGGAATTAGACCTTTTGGTGAAGACGCAGGTGATCAACAGCGTGTAGCAACAATAGAGGTTGCTAAAAATGCCAATGTAAACTTCATAGTGGTTGGACGTCCTATATATAATGCTAAAAATCCTAATAAGGTTGTAGAAAATATACTTTCTAAATTGTAGTTTTTTTGTAATGGTGAAGTAACATTAGTTTTATATCCTTTTGAAAAAGGGTATAGATGCTTAAGCTATTGTTTTTACTATGGATGCTTACTCTATTACTGCAGGGTAATGTTTCTAAGAGTGAAATGACATCGTCGTTATCAGTTGACTACAAGTTACTATTTCAACAAAGTGTTAAAGACACAAGTGCAATAATTAAACGTGGGGAATATGACCGTATAGCCTTGTTTAATGAAAATATAGATACTGTTGTTTATTTCTTAAATGCTCAACAAAGTCAAGTATTAATTACTCAAGATATTATTACTAATATAAAAAATTATTCCAAAATTGTAAATTTGACATATGGTGCCTTAAACAAAAAAGCACCTAGTCTATTTACAGACAGATACAATATTTTAGAAGGTCTGGAGCTGTTCAATAAAAAAATAAATAGTATTGGCCTGCGTGAATTGTTAGTAGGTTGGCGCGAGCTTAGTAAGCTAAAAAGAGACTTTATTCGACATCCCACTAAAAAATTAAAACTAGATTTTAATAATAAGCACTCTTATATTGTACTGCTCATTACAGAACTATACTTAGATGAAGAGATGGAAGAGCCATTGTATAGCTTTCTAAAACAGTATAAAGAGGTGTTTGATATGATGGAAAAAGCATATGCCGATGTGGGTTATACATATGTAGCAAAGCTAAAAAGACTAGGCTATAAGATTAAATCTGATCTATTATTCTTGCCATTGTAAATTTTAATTTAAAAATATATCTTTTTTAAGCTCTCTATTATTTTATCATAGTAAAATTACAACCTCTTTTTAAGACTACGGATAGGTGGGTGAGTTGGCTGAAACCACATCCCTGCTAAGGATGCGTACTGGTAACGGTACCGAGAGTTCGAATCTCTCCCTGTCCGCCACTAAACCCCTAAATTACACCCCTTATAGTGAATCTCCACTTTTTATTACCTTTGAAATTAAGGACTTGGATACATTTAAGTACTTTGCAATATCGACTTGTGAATAACCATCTAAATAAGCATTAACTATAGCTAGATTTCTATCATCTTTTGTCTGAACATCATAAAAGTGTTCTTCAAAATGTTTTGAACGTCTCATAGATCCTACATTCCGTAAACAACACCTAACGATAATCTAATTAATCTTCATTAAACCCCTAAAAACAGCTTAATTCTAACACTTTTACCTTGTTTTAATCATCGTTATGTGTTATAATACCTAACGATA
>JAYEKO010000015.1:0-100949 GCA_034661055.1 Campylobacterota bacterium | reverse complement strand
CACAATGTGTGAGTTAAGTTGAAGAGCCGTATGAGGGAAATCTTCAAGTACGGTTCTGTGAGGGGCATTATGCAACTCCGAATTATAAATTTAAATAAAAAGGAGGGGTAGAAATGTCTACTCTACAAAAAATTACTATTAGTGCATCTTTAGCACTATTAATGGGTTCTACTGTATATGCTACAGAAGATATGAAGGCTATAGAGGTTGTAAGTATTGCGACAAAAACAGCTAAAAGCATAGATGGAGTTGCAGCTACTGTTGAAGTTGTTACACAAAAAGAGATAGAGCAGATGGGAGCTGAGAGCCTAAAAGATATTATAGATAAAACACCTGGAATCAATGTGCAGTACGGCACCTTTCCAAGTGCCTCTGCAAAAAGTAAATCATCTATATCAATCCGTGGTATGAGTGCCAATGGTACACTTTTTTTACTTGACGGAAGAAGAGTTGCCGGAGAGGTAGCTAATCCTTACGATTTAGATCGTATCCCCGCTTCAATAATTGAGAGAATTGAGATTGTAAAGGGTCCTATGAGCTCACTTTATGGAGCTGATGCTGTTGGTGGTGTAATTAATATTATTACAAAAAAATCAACTGATGAGATGACAATAGACGCAGGTGCAAGATACGGAACAAATGAAGATGGTGATGCTGATAATGTTAACCTTAACTTGAGTATTCAAGGTAGAGACAGTGCTTTTGGTTATAGTACTTATGCCAGTATGACGAGCACAGATCCATATACACAAAATGAGACAGCTGATGTATGGGTAGCATCACCAGTATTTACTGCGAATGGTCCTGTTATGGGGAAGGCTAAACCCTCTAGTGGACATCTCTTTATTGACCCTATGACATTAAAAGATGAATATCCTACAGATGTAACTTACAGAGAAGATAGCACCGTATATACTTTTGGAACCAGTTTATCTTATGATTTTTCACCTGACTTAGTTGCTGGAGTGGATTTTAATTATTTTAATGAAGAGAGAAGTGGTACTTATGTGGGTTATTTTCATCCTAGTGGCTATAAAACTCCAAGTTCTGGAGTACCCGTAAATATGCAAAACAGACCTATTCCAACCTATAATGTACCTGTATATTCTATTGATGAAAATCATCGTTTAGATCTGAGTGCAGATATCGCTTATGCAGCTAATGATGACTTGGAGGTCAAAGCTCGCATTTATAGTAGTTCTTATGAGAAAAGAAATAGCACTGGAGCTGTTGAGTATGAAGATATGGGCTATACAGATGCAAAATCTTCTGAGCATAACGGAATGAATGCAGATGTTGACATTTTAGTAGGTGAGCTATCTGCTACCTATTTAGCCTCTGAGAGTCATCTGGTGACAACAGGTGTTGAATACAGAGATGAAGAGAGAAGCTCCTCAGTATTTACACAAGCATCCACTATGAGCACAAAAGAGGTTGATTACCAATCAGTTTATATTCAAGATGAGTGGGAAGTTAATGAGAAGTTTAATGCAGTTCTAGGTGTACGATATGATGCTATTAGTAATGCAGATAATGAACCTACGATTAGACTTGGGGGTATATATGAGTTCCACTCTTTAGCAAAACTAAGAGCTAACTTCGCACAGGGATATCGTACACCAGATATTAGAGAACTCTATATCTATAAGCAGACTCCAAATGGTCTTCAAGTTGGTGCTGATGTTATGGGCTATGACCTAAAACCAGAGTCAACAAATGCTTTTGAGATCGGACTAGGTGGTCACGATAGTGTTATAAGCTACGATTTAGTTCTTTTTTACAATCAAGTTAATGACATGATTGCCCAGATTATGGGTAGCTATAACTCTTTAGCGGCTTACACATTTGAAAATATTGCTAATGCAAATACAAGAGGCATGGAGCTATCTCTAAACTACAGTTTTTCAAATAATTTAAGCACAAACTTCTTCTGGACTGAGCTTAAAACAGAAAATGAAGAGACAAAAAGAGATCTTGAATTTCAACCTGAGAGAACTGTTATGTTGAGTTTTAGCTACGTAGCTGTACCAAATCTACACCTAGGTCTTATTGGTAAATATATTGGTGAACAGCACTATACAGATGTCATTAACAGAGGAGCGCCTACACAGAGTAAAAATGAAGATGCTGTTGCTGACTCGTTTACAACTGTTGATATAACAGCCAATTATCATATTAGTAGAACATTTGAAGTCTATGGTGGAGTTAACAATATTTTTAGCAGTAAAGTTGATGATGTTTTAGGTTCAAATGTTGGTAGGTATTGTTTTGCAGGAGCAAGAGTGAGTTTCTAAAACTTAATTTTCACTTAGTAATGATTATCAATATAATATATTAATAAGTGAAAATTCACTATGATTACGATAACAATTATCATAATAAGGATATACATGAAGAAAATTATATTGTCAGTAGCTTTGATAGCTACAGGGTTTACAGCTGCCAATGCCGCTGTTGATATTAAGAGTGAGGTTGATAATAAGTCTTATTCTCTTGCGGGTACTTTCGGGACGCATGATTTTGAAGGAAAAGAGTCTGCCTTTGATTGGGCATTTACAGCTTCTAACGGTCAATCATACCAGCTTCAAGGAAAAGCACCTAGTAAAAATGATGTTTTTGGTTGGAAAGAGGTCTCCATCACCGCTCCAACACCTGCATGGTATATGTTCTCATTAGGAAGTGATGTAGATGGTGATGGTTCAAAAAAATTTGACTGGATGTTACTATCAACAGATATGGATAACAAAGCGGCATACAAGCTAAAAGGCGAGAAATCTAATGGTACATTTGATTACTCTGCTAAGATTGATGTTGACTATACAATGATAGAGAATACTATATATCTAGGCAGCATTTCAGATTCAGGCGTTACTGTTGAAGATAAAGTGAATTTTTTACGTGGCTATGCAGAGGTGGCACAGCTCTCTTATGAAGATGCAGTTGCTGGCGCACAAGGACTAAAAACAGCAGTTGATGCCTTTGTGGCTGCTCCGACACAAATAACTCTAGATGCAGCAAAAGAGGCATGGAAAACTTCTCGTGAAAAGTACTCTATGAGTGAAATTTTTCGTCTAAGCAATGGACCAATTGATGCAGAAGGCGACTGGCAGGAAGATGCTTACGGTGCATTAGAGGGCCAAATTAATGCTTGGCCACTTGATGAGGGTATGATTGATTATGTTACTGATGCTGAGCATAATGAAAAGACTCAAGGTAAAAATATTATTAATACCACTGGTATGTTTACTCCAAGTGGCGGTGAAGCTGTTGATGTCACAAATATTACCGCAGATGTGCTAACTGCACTCAATGAGAATGGTGGTGATGCTAACGTTGCTACAGGTTATCATGCTATTGAGTTCTTGTTGTGGGGACAAGATCAAGATTACGATAACGGTATGATAGTTGATGATGTAACACACGGTCCAGCGGTTGCAGGAAATCGTCCATTTACGGACTATACAACTTCTGATAATGCTGATCGTCGTAAAGATTACTTAGTTGCTGCTACCAATAAGATGCTTGCAGACCTTAAGACAGTGGCATCAGCATGGAAAGATGGTGTTAATGGTAACACAGGTCGTTACCGTGCAGCATTTTTAGGTGAACTTACAGGTGTGGATGCTACAGATAATCTAGCAACAGACACTGCTCTTTCAAACGTATTTTCTGGAATGGGAACATTTGCCAAATCAGAGTTAGCAAATGAGCGTATTGCTATTGCGGTACTTGACCCATCTGAGGAGGATGAGCATTCATGTTTTTCTGATCAGACACACCGCGACATTTACTTAAACTTTAGAGGTTTTGCAAATGTTATGAAAAATGAGTATCCAACTGGTAATTCACTAGGTGGTAAAACTATGGGTGAGCTTATTTCTAATGAGACTAAATCAAAAGTAATGCCTGTAGTAATGGATATTTTAGCTAGAACTCAAAGCATTAGTGATACTGCTGAGGGAACGCACGCTTCAAATAATAAAACGCACTTTGATTGGCAAGTTCGTGATGATAATGCAGATATGAAACAAAATATTATCACTGCTAAAAACCAGATGCGTACATTAGGTGACTTAGTTGTCAATATTGCTAGGGATTTTGGAATAAATTTTATTACAAGTAATGTTACTGACAACGAAGAGACTCCGGGTTATGCAGATTAAGAGTCTTGCTAATATTGCACTTGCAAGCTTTATGCTTGTGGGATGTAGTTCATCACAGAAAACTACTCTAGAAAACGTTGAAAACACTTCTGCCACTACAGCACATAAAGAGGTCTCAAAAAATCGAAAATTAACGGCTAAATATTTAACTACATGTAATTCTAAAATGGTATTTTCTCACCCTTACGATGGTATGAGTAATGAAGAGGTTGATGAGTTTATTCGTGGTAAAAGCTTTTTTAGAATTCCATGGATTGAAGCACCCTCTGCTACAACAGCTCGAGATGGATTGGGACCACTATTTAGTGCCAATACCTGTAGAAATTGTCATCCAAATAATGGAGCAGGCGTAGCAGTAGATAGTAATTTAAAGGTTAAGAGAGATCTCGTTTTTAGACTTTCAATTCCTCAAAATCTTAATAATGTCTTGAAAATGAAAATGCCATTTTCTCCTGAGCCAACTTACGGTGGGCAGTTAAGTGTCAATGGAAACCATGAAGTACCTTTTGAGGGAACTCCAGTAGTTAAGTATGTAGAAGAAATGGGTAAGTATCACGACGGATCATCTTACTCACTTCGGGTACCAGAGTACTCAATTGACTCTTTAAATTATGGGCCACTTCATAAAGATGCTGTAGTTGCGCCACATATAGCATTGGCATTAGTAGGACTAGGCCTAATTGAACAGATTCCACATAGAGATATATTGGTAAATGAAGATATTAATGACAGTGACGGCGATGGCATATCTGGAAAAGCCAACTGGATTTATGAACCAGATAATGGCAATAAGCAGCTTGGTCTGTTTACTTGGAAGGCAGGTTCTCCGTCAGTTAGGTTTCAGTCTGCTAATGCAGCTAGTAATGATATGGGATTAACGACTTCTATTTTTCCCAAAGAGAACTGTACGTCAATTCAAAAAGAGTGTAATGCGGCGAGCAAAGGGTATCACGACTTTGATATGCCAGATAGTAGACTCGATGCGATTAACTACTATTTAACACATTTAAAAGCGCCCTTTCCAAGAAAGTTTAAAAATAGCAAAGAGGCAAAAAAACTTTTTACTCAATTGTCTTGTAGCCAGTGTCATACGCCAAGTTTCGTAACATCTGAAGGTGTTGAAATACGACCTTATTCTGACTTTTTACTACATGATATGGGAGATGAACTTTCAGATGGACATTCAAACTTTTTAGCAACCCCTAATGAGTGGAGAACACCTCCGCTTTGGGGCATAGGGCTCTACAAAAAAGTGAGCGGAGAAGCAAACTATCTGCATGATGGAAGAGCAAGAAGTATAGAAGAAGCAATTTTGTGGCATGGCGGAGAAGCACAGAACTCCAAGGAGGCTTTTAAAGAACTTCCAAAAGCCCAAAGAGAGCTGTTAATTGAATATTTAGGAACAATATAGTGAAAAGATTTTTTTTATCTATTGCTATGGCATTACTGGTTTTAGGTTGCGGTAGCGATAATGCGTATGATGGAGAGACGGGACTTATTGGCAGTGCAAGTGCTGGCGGTGAAACTGCTACCTTTTTAAAGCAAATTAATAATAATGTTTTAATTAAAAACTCAGTACTTCAGGTGCAACGTGCCGATGTTGCTAAAAATGCAATTGCTGAACTCTCTCAAGAGCAGAGTAGTGCTAACCTACAGGCAGCACAGCAGCAAGCAACACTTTTTTTTAATACATGGAAGCGCGTTGAAGCACTCTATGTAGCAAAAAAATATAATGACACAATGATTGACCACCCCTCCCAGATCGACTATTTTAATATTGGGAAGGGCTCTTTAACATCTAAGCTAGATAATATCTATGCCTCTAAGTTTGCTCTGCAAGATCTTCTATTTCAGAGCTCTACACGAAGCACTACAGCTCTTGAATATACGCTTTTTGGAAATCAGGAAGGGTTGGATGTCAATATGACACAGCGTCGAGCTGATGCTGCAATGGTAATGATAGAGTATCTTATAGAAAAAAGTGATGTTATTGCAGAATTCTATAAAAGCTCATCAGCATTTGTCAATAGTAGCGAAGAGTCGGTAGGCATTATGATTAATCAACTCATAGATAGTACTTATAAGCTAAAAGAGTGGCGAATTGGAGATGCCGCAGGATATACGCAAAACTATAAAGATAAACCAGATGCTTCACGCTATGAGTACTATAAAAGCTTTAACACTAGGGCATCTATTGTAGAGATACTCTCTGCTCAACTAGAGATGATGCAAGAGGGGCTTGAGTCTATTGCATCTCAAAATGCGGCAGCCAATGAAGCTAAAGCCATTATTGACTTAATTAAAGATGCAATTAATCAGATCAATAATATGAGTGGATTATTAGAGTCTAACCCTGTAACAGATGAGACAAAAACACTTTATGCGACTGTTAATGCATTGCAAAACTCTTACTCTTCTCTTATTTCAGCATTAAATTTTCAGCAAGATATTATTGAGGCTGATGGGGATTAATATGACTGAACTGCTAGGGATTGAGTACTTTTTTAATACACATCAGAGAGTTTTTTGGCTCTATCTTCTCTCGTCTTTAAGCATCGCTCTGATTTACATGTATTTTCATAAAGGACTAAATCTCTTTTCGCGTGATATCTGGTGGCATCAATCCGCAAAAATTGATTATGGCTACTTTATAGTAGTGTCGGTTATAAAAGTTGTAGTGATTATTCCTCTTCTATTAAGCTCTAAAGAGGTTTCTGTGTTTACAGTAATTTTAATGCAGCAACTTTTTGGTTACGTGAGTGCTTTAGATTGGAGCAGAGAGATGATTTTGTTTACATTTTCATTGACACTATTTCTTGTTAGTGACTTTACTCGTTATTGGCTCCATCGTCTTATGCACTCAATTCCATTGCTTTGGAGATTTCATAGGGTACATCACAGTGCAGAGGTTTTAAATCCTTTGACATTTTATCGTATACATCCAGTAGAGAACTTTCTATTTGGGTTACGATACGCTTTAAGTGCTGGTGTCATTACGGGAATATTTATCTATTTTTTTGGTGCACGAATTGGTCTTATTGAGATTATAGGTGTCAATATTTTTGTTTTTGTTTTTGCGCTTGCAGGTTCGAACTTGAGACACTCTCATGTACCAATTCGCTTTGGATACAGACTTGAAAAGTGGTTTATATCTCCCTATATGCATCAGCTTCATCATGCAAAAAAAACAGTACACACAAATTTTGGGGGAGCTTTAGCTATCTGGGACAGAATGTTTAAGACTCTATATGTAAATCAGGTTCAAGCACTTGAATTTGGAGTCAATGAACCGACAAATCATCACTCAATTATTGCATTAATAATTGAACCATTTAAAAAGGAAGTAATTGTATGAAAAAAATTGTAATACTGCTTAGTTGTGCTGCTTCATTGGCACTTTCGGCAACCAATGAAGAGCTAGAAGCTCAAATAAATTCATTAAAAGCAGAGGTTGCAAGTATGAAGTCTGCTAATGAAGAGCAGAGTGAAGCACTTTTAAATGAGGTGAGTTCACTGCAAGAGTCAATTTTTGCACCAGTTGACAGTTATGAAAGCGTTAGTTCAATGGGGCAGGCTGCTTCAAAAGTTTATCACGCTAAAAACACTGTTTCTATTGGCGGTTATGGTGAATATAAGTTTAAAAAGTACAGTGACTTTAAAAACTATAAGAGTGATACTGCTAATGAGACTCGCAATAAGAGCGAGTTTAATATTGTTCGTTTTGTTCCATATATCGGCTTTAAATTCAACGACTGGATTGTTATGAATACAGAAATCGAATTTGAAAATGGAGGAGCACGCTCTGATGCTACCAATAACTACAAATATGCAATCGTAGAATTTAGTTATTTGGACTTTATGTTTGAGCCAGAATATGCACTGCGTGTCGGACATATTTTAGTACCGATGGGTCTAACAAACTTAAATCATGAACCTGTAGCTTATCTAACTACAGAGCGCCCAGTGGTTGAAACTTTTATTATTCCATCAACATGGCATACTAATGGTGCGCTAATGCACGGTAAAATCGATGCATTTGAATATTATGGAGGTGTGGTGACTTCACCTGATGCTGGTGATTTTGTAGCAGGACGTTTTATTCAGCAAGGACGTTTAGGAGCGCGTCAATTTACTGATGATTTTTCACTAGTGTTTCGGGGTCAATACGCTTTTGGTGGAGGACTTGATATTGGAGGCTCATTTTTATATGGAGATTCTAGTGTCTTAGCAGAAGATCGTCCAGGCGCATCAACTGGCAATACCACGGCTGCAGATATTAGTATCACAATGGCAGAAATTCATGCAACATATCGTAATAACGGTTTTGACATTAAAGCGATGGCTGCATTTGGTTCACTAGGAGATGATGTTGCTGAACTAGGCGCAGTTCCAGATGAGGTAAATGGACAGTACATTACGATTGGTTATGATGTACTGCACGCGATGGGTTCATCACATAAGGTTTATGGTGTTTTAGACTTTGAACGCTTAGATATGGACGCTTCTTCAACAACAGAAAATTCAGATAATCACCGTTTTTATGAATATAGTATAGGCGTTGCCTACTTTCCTGATCCAAAAGTGGTTGTTAAAGCAGACTATTCAACAAAAGATTATGCGAGTGGTGCCAACCTAGCAGATGAAAACTGCTTTACCGTTCAAGCCGGTTTTATTTTTTAATTTAAATATTTTTAAGAGGAAAAGATGAAAAAAGTAACAACATTAAGTATATTGACCATCGTGCTACTCACTGGCTGTGGCAGTAGTGATGTAGTTGCTCCTTTGGAGCCAATAACAAAGCAGAAATTGGGGGAAAAACTCTTCTTTGATACTAGCATATCATTAGATAGAAAAACATCATGTTCAACCTGTCATAATCCAGAGCATGGTTTTGTAGATGTTAGATTTAGCGAAGAAGGGGTCAATCAGAATGTCTTTGTTCATGGTGCTTTTTCGGTTGGCGATGATGATCTCTCATTGGGTGGGCGCAATGCTCCAACAGCAGCTTATGCACAGTTTAGTCCTGAGTTTAATCAGATGTCAGATGGCAACTATAGTGGTGGGCAGTTCCATGATGGACGTGCAGCAACGCTAAAAATCCAAGCTATGGGACCGCCACTTGATGGTGCTGAGATGATGATGCCAGAGAAATATAGTGTAGTGGAACGCCTTAAAGAGAATCCTCAATATGTTGAGGATTTTAAGACACTTTACGGTGATGGTATTTTTGATGATATTGATGCTTCGTATGATGCTATGGCAGATTCGATTGCCAAGTTTGAAAAGACAGAAGAGTTTGCACCATTTGATAGTAAATATGACCGCTTTAAACGAGGTGAGTACACGATGACGGCTAAAGAAGATTTAGGGTATTCACTCTTCTTTTCTCAGGCAAATACAAACTGTGCCACATGTCATACCCTTAACTCTAAATCAGAGAGCCCAAATGAGCTCTTTACAAATTATGAATATGAAAATATTGGAACACCAAGAAATATTGAAGCTATGAATGCCAGAGCTACACTTGGTCTTCAAGATGCTAATGCAACTTTTGCAGGACTTGGCGGCACGGTTAAAGAGAGCGATGAAAACTGGAGAGCACATCTTGGAAAAACTAAAGTACCGACGCTTCGAAATATTGCAGTGACAGGTCCGTATATGAATAATGGAGTCTTTAAAGATTTAACAACTGTCTTAGAGTTTTATGATCACATGGCAGGACAAGGAAATCATGCAATTAATCCTGAAACTGGCGAAGCTTGGGGAGAAAATGACAACAGTGCAACTATTAATCATAAAGATTTAGAGGCAACAAAAGCACTCTCTGATTCAAAGATTGCTGGACTTGAATCCTTTTTAAATATGTTGACAGATAAACGCTATGAGTATCTTATAGAAGAGTAAAATGATATATATCAGTCCAAAACAACGAAAAAGCCTCTCTGTTTTTAGAGAATCGCTTTATAAACATTTAAAAGAGCATGATTTGCGCTATTCAGATCAGCGTGAACAGGTGCTCAAGATACTCTACAAACAGAGTTGTCCCACGACCATTGACAAACTCGTGCTAATATTAAGTAGTGAGTACCGAAAATCGGCAAGTTATCCCACGGTAGCACGACATGTAAACTTTTTTAGAGAGATGGGTTGGCTTCAAGTTGCCAACAAGAGTCACAAGGAGTACATCCTTGTAAAAGTACCACCAAATTATGAGGAGAATATCTATGAGATGGATGATTACGATCCTCTTTAGTCTGCCACTTTTTGCATCTGTATTGATTACACCACAAGATGCGCTAAAAGAGGTTCTAGGCAGTGAAGTACAAGTGAGTAAAAAAAGTATATTACTTAAATCATCTGAAGCTAAAATTGTAGAGAATATAGCTAAAGTAAAGCTTGATAGTAAAATTGTACGGGTGTACACAGCAAAAAAAGATGGCGTAAAAGGAGTCGGTATTTTACTGAATAAAACCGTACGTACCAAAAAGGCGGTTGTCCTCTATATTGTCACCCCCAATGGAGTGTTAAAAGCTGCTGAAATGGTCTCTTTTAAAGAGCCAATGGAGTATCTACCAACAGATGATTGGATGAAACAGTTTAGTGATATTAATGATACCGCAACACTTCGTCTAGGTGATGGTGTTACTGCTATTAGTGGCGCTACAATGAGTGCACGTACTATTAGTGAAGGGGCAAGATTAGCATTAGCCATTTTCAATGAGGTGATTAAAAAGTGAAATTCACCTTAGTAAAAGATCTCGCTAAAGATACTCTAATGCGTCCACTGCTTACGGGTGTTATCTTTTTTTTACTGCTGTTTTTAGTAAGCGATCTTTTTCAAAAAGAGTCCCAGATAGGTTTACATGTAAATAGTGTTAATACCACACTTTATGGTAATGAAGAGGAGTTTTTAGACCCCATTTCACTAGAAGCACTTTTAGAGATTATTCACGCAGATATCTTTTTTATGATGATGACACTGCTTGTTCTTTGTGCCATCTATGGGAGATTGGCATCTAAATCAAAAAAAACATACTGGATTATACATAGTGTTAATATCTCTGCTTTTGCTTCTGTTGTATTACTGCTGATTGCATTTAAAAGTAGTGCTATTATAACTCCTTTTTGGTTGCTGGCAGTATGCTTCTGGCATGTTTTAGCACTTATGATGAGTTTGGAATCACTCTATAGGCTCTTTAGGTAATGTATAGATTATATAAAGTAGGAATTAGCTATTTTGCACTTTTTTCAGTACTGTTGCTTATGACAGGCTTGGTCATGTTTTACCTTAAAACAGGTGTTAGTCTTGAGGGAACACTAGAGTATTACCGTGTTAAAAGCTATGACGGGTTATTGGAACTTTCATATCCTCATTTAGGTGGTATGGGAATATTCATTATGGTGCTAGGGCATTTTTTTCTATTTACATCACTAAGATATAAAGCAAGATGGTGGTTTATAACTATGTTTGTAGCGGCGCTCTCTAGTCTAATGGCACCACTGTTTATTGTTGTGTTTAAGAGTGCTTTTTTTACATGGATTAAACTTTTAAGTGTAGTAATATTAGTGATGCTAGGAGTAGGATTTTCTCTGCGTCTTTTTAAAGAAAGTGTTCTTTAAAAAGATATCCTTGGACATATTCAACACCCAACTCTTTTGCAATTTTAAAGTCATCCTCAGTCTCTACTCCTTCAAGAATACCTAACTTGTTTGTACGCTTTATAAAATTAGTAAAACCTCTAAGAACTTCAGCATAAGGAGGAAATTTCTTTACATTTTCTAAGAAACCCATATCGAGCTTTATTATAGGAGCACGAAGTAAAAAGTCAGAAGAGTAAATTGAACCATCTTGAGCAAAGTCATCCATGGCGTAAATGATGCTTTCTTGATCTAAGAAGTCTATGAAATTACTAATTTCTACTATGTTTTCCTCTTCAGAGTTCTCAATAATCTCAACTACTATATCTGATTGTTCTTGAAGAAGTTCAACCCAAAATGTTTTATAGTGACTTTTTGTAAAGCTGTCTGGGTCAAGATTAATAAATAGTTTTGCATCTTTAGGTCGATTAAGGAGCTGTTTTTGTTTAACCATGCTTTCTAATAGAAAAAGTACATCAGGATCTTCATGACAGAGAGAAAATACCTCATTTGGGGCAATATTTACACCATCTACTTGAAATCTAGCTAATGCTTCATAGGCATAAATAGTACGATTATCAATAGATATTATAGGTTGATATTCTGTAGATATTGTTTGGTTAGCAATGATGCTGACTATTGTGTCGTTTATCAAAACTTATTTTAAACTAACTTCTTAATTGCATGCATAATAATGTCATGAGTAACATGAGAGTCAATATTTCGGTGACGAAGTTTAAGAGCTCTTAAAATTGAGCAGTGCATTCGAATATCTGGCTTCATCCCTGAGTTTAAAATGAGGCTGTCCACCTCTCTTCTAATTTGGCTTACTGACATCATATCTCCTTTATTGATAATTGATATCAAATTATACAGATAGAAAACTTTATACTTTATTAAATTAATAATCATTATCATATAAAAAAGAGATATTTCTTGTATAGTTTTATTATCAAATTATTAGAGGAGTTATAATGTTAAGCAGTACAATGGTAGAGAAGTTGAATACACAGATTACATTGGAGATGTATTCTTCAAATATCTATTTACAGATGGGTTCATGGTGCGAATCTAAAGGTCTAAATGGAGCTGCATCTTTTCTTTATGCACATGCTAAAGAGGAGCTCGATCATATGCGAAAACTATTCTCTTATGTCAATGAGACAGGAGCAATGGCCATAATAGGAACTATTGATAAGCCTGATGATGAATTTGAATCTATAAGAGAGATATTTGAGATTACACTGAATCATGAAAAAATGATTACAAAGTCAATTAATGATTTAGTAGCTATTGCTCTTACTGAAAAAGATTTCTCAACATTTAATTTTTTACAGTGGTATGTGTCTGAACAGCATGAAGAGGAGATGTTATTTAAAAATATTTTAGATAAGATTGATATTATCGGTATGGAAGGTCGTGGACTCTACATGATTGATAAAGAAATTGGTGCTATTGCTCACCAGTAGCTTTATAAGTGCTAATAAGATGGCTCTATGCATAGATTATTTACAAACTGATCTATATTAGAGCTAACTATTTTAGTCGCATCAGTAGTAAAAAGAATATATCCCAGACGTTGCGAATTTAGAAATGAGATAGCTTGTTGCAGAGGCATTACTGAAGCAGCTGTTGCATATGCGTCTAAATCACTACTAGAAATATTGCCTATAAGCGTAATAGAAGCAAAAATTATTGCTGAACGTTTTATTTTAGGGTTAATAAGATGATTATGTCTCTTGTTTTGAACATAGCGATAATAGTTTCCACTTGTAGAGATACCCATACCTTTGTGTTTTGTGTTAAAGGTAGCAATAGCTTTGTGAGGCTTGAATGGATTGGTAATTGAAATTTTACAAGTAGAGACGCAGCGTATATCGCCACTTAGAGCAATCTTGCCCTCTTTAATATTTTGATGCTTATAAATCTCATGTACCTTATCTACTCCAAAACCTTTACCCATACCTCCTAAATCAACACTGCTATTAGATGTTAATCTTGCCTCTTCTTCATTAAAATCAATGCCATCTATTAAGACAGAGGCGCTATCTAATTCTGACTCCTTTGCAAGATGTTCATTGTCACCAAAACGGTATATTTTTTTTGTAATAGAGCCTATCATAATATTAAAATATCCATCGCTTAGTATATAGTATCTGTACGATTTTAAAAGTGCTTCATAGGTGTCAATGTTGAGATTTACATGTAAATTTTTATTGAGTTTGTAGATATATGCATTTTTACTATAGCTTGAGAGGGACTGCTCCACACTTTTAAGACGATTAAAACCTTCTTCAATAACCTTCTTCTGCTTAATAGGAGCACACAATGATGCATACGTTCCCATTATCATCTGAGTTCTGCACAGTTGTTCTGCACTACTTAGTACAGATGAAATCAATATAAGAGAGAGAATATATTTACTATAGTTGTTTATTTTACAGGGTTTCATGTTTTTATTGTATCTTAAATGTCAATGAGTAGATGATGTAAAACCTAAAGATTATTTCTGTTTTGTTCGAGACCAACCCAGTATCCATAAATTGATTATATTCTTGCTATATCCAAGACGAGCAGCACTATGTACAATAAGTTCATAGAGTTGACCTCTGGGGTCTGCATGTTTATCTGCACCAATTCGGTTTAAATGGTCACTATAAAATGTAAATATTTGGTTTTGATTAAGTGATTTCACTTTGTTACTCCTAAGTAAGTATTTATGCTCTACTACCTATGCCGCATAAGGTAATAAAACGTAGTACCAATCTTCTTGCGTAAAACTCTGGTTGTCAATTAGTGTAATTTCAATTTTTTCTTTAGAGAGCAACTCAACAGTCTCAATATACTCTTCAGGAATGTCCAAGGCATCAATTGCATAATCAAAACCAAGATCAGCCACTTCGAAGTCATACCAGCTATAACCATCTTTAAGTTCATCTATTACAAAATATGTTGGCATAAGCTAGGCCGCCTCTTCAGTTTTTAAAGATATAGTGGCAGCGATTTTCTCTTTCCAATTGTTAATATGTAGAGCATTAGGCCACTGCTTGCTAGCAATACCAAAAAACTCATATCTCTTCAGTGATGCAGAGAGGTCATCATATTCGTTAGCAGGCCATGGTCCTATGGCAAGAATATTTTGATTTACCAAATAGTCGTAAAGAAGAGCTACAGCATTTAAAAACTCAATACTGTGAACTTCACTGTTATTGATGCCTAGAAAAGATATTTTTGACTTACTATAGGGCTCAGCAAGTTTAAATTGTGCAAAAACAAGATAGTCTCCCCTATTGTCTTTGACATAAATGCCCATAAGCATATGATTAAATTCTCTATAATCTTCTGCCTTGCAGCGTCTCATATTTTTAATAGACAGTGGTGCATTAGAAGTAATTTTAAATATCTTCTTGCTAATATCTTTACTATTCCTAACGGAACTGCCGTAAAACAAGCATTGATCTTGCATTGTGTATCCTTAATGTAAAATGTAAACACAGTAAACATCATGCCACCACGCCAAACAATGGCATGATGTTTACTCTATTTATGGTAATCCGAGGGAGAGCTCGGATTGTGAAATTAAATTGTGTATGGAGTTAGTTATAAATTTTAAATACTTGAAGAAAAAAATCACGTAAGGAGAAAAAATGAGCTTATTGTTAGCCTTGATAGCTCTAGATATTCTTAATCCAATGTTATTTAAATTTATATCGCTTTAATCTTATTTTTTATATCTATGTTACCTCCTTAGTAAAATATGGGCTAATCTGTTCAACCCATTTTGTAACACGTTCATTGCTTAACTCTTCTTGATTGTCTTCATCAATAGCTAATCCAACAAATTCACCGTTTCTAATAGCGGTAGATTCATCATGCTCATAACCATCTGTTGACCAGCTTCCAACAACAGTAGCTCCAGCTTCAATGGCTACATCATAAAGTGCTCCCATTGCATCTAAAAAGTTATCGCAATACTCTTCTTGGTCGCCCAATCCAAATAGCGCAATAGTTTTATTGGTAAAATCAACTTTTTGCATATTAGGTAAGTAGTCGTCCCAGTCATCTTGTAAATCACCTTCGCCCCATGTTGAGACACCTAAAATAATAAACTCATATTCGTTCATGGCATCATCATCACAGCTATCAACATTATGAAGCTCAATTTGAGATGAGGTCATTGTTTCTTTAATTGCATTTGCAACATTCTCTGTATTTCCTGTTGAACTGGCGTAAAATAGTCCTATTTTTTGCATTGTTTTTTGCTCCTATTGCAAAATGTAAATGAATATGGAATCATCTTAAGATGTTGTAACGATTCATTTTCGACCTTTATATGGCGTTTGAATGTATCTGTCTTGGGATAAACCAGATAGTACTGATCAATCTCCTCCCCTTCTAATTGTAAAAACCCATCTTCTATGTCATTTTCTCTCCTCTGTAAATTTTTTGGATTGACATGCTTCCATCTTGGATGCAGACGGGTAGTAATTCCATCTTGATTAATATGTATGTATGGCATATCGAGAGTTATCTTCTTGTTAGCTTCTCGTTTAATACGCTCATATACTGTATGTGTAAAGACTTTATTAAGCTCAAGCATCATTTTTACCTCTTTGCCATTAAATATGAGCTGTATCAGCTCTGCGGCAGGGTGACTGTAGCCTAGCAACTTCTCAAAATTTGAATTAAAGAGATAGTTTTTAGTGATGTATCGTGCTTTAGCATCTTTGCACTGCTTGAAAAACTGATGAAACAAGAGTGATTCATGCGTATATATACGAACAATTTTTTGTGGTTTTTCAGGTCTAAACTTATAGAATTGAAAATATGACTGAATTTTATCTATAAAAATACTAAACAAATCTTTTTTAAATAGATGCCTGTTTTGAAGAGGAATCTTTGCATCCTCCCCTAAATAACTGTTAATTAAAGTAAAAAACATTTTTCTCTGTATATGACGCTGATTAATCATATAGGTCTTTGGTAGAATCTCTTTACTTCCATCCCTATAAGGTGAAAATCCTATTTTACGCATAAGGGCTCCTTTTAGAAATTAATTTTGCCACTATCAATAATTGTATTTGACAGCTTAATAAATTCATTTCCTATACGTCCGCTTCCTCTACGTACGCAAACAAAAGGAACCTCTTTTACTTTTGCAATTTTTTTGAAGTGACGCATAGTATTATGCTTTAAGAAATCAGTTAGCATAATAATACCGTCGGTATCACAAGGTATCTGTTTATGTGAGGTCGAGTTTCTTCGACTATCCCAATGCACTGTTTTTGTAGCTCCGAGTTTCTGTAGCATATGCTCAATTTTGGCTATTTTATCACCACCGATTATTAAGATAGACATATAAATTCCTTTTTGATAACTGATATCAAAATGATAGACTATAGAAGCTTAATTGTTTATTATATTGATAATCATTATTGATAAGTTTGAGAGTAAGAGCTCTTTCTTTAGCGGTATTGTATAATTGGAACAATAGCGTAACCATTATGTAACCAAAAAGTATCATTTAAGTAATTCCTCTTAAGTACTCTTTCACATCTTAAATTAGGTATGGAAATAGTATGTACAAAAACCTCGTATCACTCTGCCTTACAACTTCAATTGTTACTTCATCGCTTTTAGCGGGTAGTTCAGTTGAAAATATGGCTCAGTCGCTAATGAAGCTTCGCGCTGATGTTCAAAGACTAGACACGCAGATACAAGATGAAAAAGATGCTTATAAGGCATCAATGAAATCGCTTGTAATGGAAAAGAACGAACTTGAAACGACTCTAGCTCGTGAAGATCTTAGAATGAAACAGATTAAACAAGAGCTAGACAAAGTTAAAAAGCAGATTGAAGCAGCAAGTGCTAACTCTGAAGGAATTAAGCCTCTAGTTCAGGAGGCACTAACTACTCTAAAAGCTCAAATAAACAGTGATCTGCCTTTTAAAACTAAAGATAGAATCGCAGATCTTGAAAATATCGAATCTCAGCTTGAAGCAGACCTTATTACTCCACAAAAAGCTTTAGCCTTAACATGGAATAGCTACTCAGATGCTATTCGTATGACCAAAGAAAATGGAACCTTCAAGCAGACTATTACTCTTGATAGTGCTGAACGTTTAGCTGAAATAGCACGTGTTGGAATGGTTATGATGTACTTTAAAACACCCGATGAACGTGTCGGTTATGTGCAAAAAGATGCGAGTGGGTATTTTTACCAAGAGAGTGTTGCTAAAGAGGAGCAAGTTCAAATTTTAGCGCTTTTTGATGCGTTTAAAAAGCAGATTCGCTCAGGCTATTTTACAATGCCTAATGCTCTAGTGGAGGCTAAATAATGAGACGTATTTTACTACTAACCCTGCTGCTTTCAAGCTTGGCTTTTGGTGTAACCGATAGTGATTTAGAGCGTGCTTATGCCAAAGAGTATGCCTTCTTAAAGGCACAAAAGCAGATGCTCAACAAGCGTCTAAAAAGTGTTAAAAGTAGCAGCGCTATTAAAATTAAAAATGCTAAAAATGATGTTTCATCACTTCAAAATCGTCTGCTTAAAAAAGGTAGCAGAAATGATTTAATGAGTGAAGAGCTTTTTCGTGCACAGCAAAATGTTTTAAATATTGATGATGACACAGCTCTTATTGGCTCAGTGGCACTGCAAGCAACGTCAGCTTTAGAGCCGTACGGCATGAAGATGAAAATTGATGAAGAGAACTACCCTGAAACTTTAAAGGTAGTGTTTCAAAAGTCAAAAGAACTTTTAAAAAACCTCTCATCAGTTCGCACTACTGAGGGCTCTTTTTACTTAGCAGATGGAACGCAGAAAAAAGGAACCTTAGTTAAGGTTGGAAATATTGCAACTTATGGTCTTGCTAGTGATGTAGCAGGTGCTTTAGTTCCTGCTGGAGCTGGAAAATTAAAACTTTGGAATGAGCCAGATGCTGCATTAAGTGCGAAGGCACTAAAAGATGGCTCTCAAGTGTCACAGCTAAATATCTTTTTATATGAAAATCCTAGTTTAGAGATTGATAATAAAGAGGTGAAAACGGTTCTAAGTATTATTAACTCAGCTGGAATTATTGGTTGGGTTATTGTGGGCCTTGGAGTTATTGGACTGCTCTTAGCAGCGCTTCGTTTTGTGTTTTTGAGTGGTTCAAGTCAATCAACTACTAAATTAGCACCTGATGCACTAGAACACCTCCTAAAAGATGGTGAAGCAAAAACTTTAGAGTACTTAAAAACAAAAAGTGGAGCAACAGCGCGTGTTTTAAAGGCAACCATTCGTAACCTTGACCGTGATCGTGAGCATATTGAAGATATTGTGATGGAGTCCATTATGCATGAGAGTTCTCGACTTGATCGTTTTGGTTCTGCCATTATGGTCTTAGCAGCAGTAGCTCCACTTCTTGGACTTTTAGGAACAGTAACGGGAATGATTGCAACCTTTGACATCATTACAGAGTTTGGAACAGGTGATCCAAAACTACTCTCAGGTGGTATCTCAATTGCACTTGTTACAACAGAGTTAGGACTTATTGTCGCTATTCCTCTACTGCTTTTAGGAAACTTACTAAGTGGCTGGGCAGAGAAAATTAAAGATGCGATGGAACATTCAGCGCTACATTTGATTAACGAGTATAACAAGCAGAAGTAATGCAGTTTGAATTGTATATAGATAGTTTTTTAGCCTACATGCAAAGCGGTGGATTTGTGATGTGGCCACTGTTTATTTTAGCCATGCTTTTATGGTATGGACTTGGATTTCGTTTTCATACCGTCAATCGTGGTTCTAAAAAAAGTGTTCGCACCTTGGTTCGTAAGTACAGTGAAAATAAACGTCAAAAAGTAGTCGGAATTATTGATGAAGCTATTGTTGAGGGCATGAAAATTGTCGCTAACAACGCTAACATGAAGATTGCACGTAAAGAGCTTGATGATAGCTTCTATTACTATGAGACCAGAGTTAAAAGCATGGAGCGTTTAGTGCGAACCATTGTTATAGTCGCACCGCTTATTGGACTTTTAGGAACCGTTGTAGGAATGATTGAGACCTTTGACTCTTTAGCGTCATCAGCACTGTTTTCACAAACAGGTGGTATTGCAGGGGGAATCTCTCAAGCTCTTTTTACAACACAACTCGGACTTGTTGTAGCTGTACCGGGGCTTATTATTGGACGACTTCTTGAACGTCATGCCAGTATAATTGAATTTGAACTCGAACAGATTAAAGATATTTTATGTTCACAAGGAAGCAGTAATGCGTTATAGAAAGAAAAAGGCGGTTGAAGAGGGTGTTGACATGTCACCACTTATCGATATGGTATTTATTTTACTCATATTTTTCATGGTCAGTTCAACATTTGTCAAAGATATGAAACTTGATTTAAATCGCCCTGGTGCATCATCGGCTTCAAAGGCTTCAAGTAAGGTAATTCGTGTCTATTTAGATAATCAGGCCGATACCTACATTGATGGACAGCCTGTTAAAGTGTGGGCAATTCAAGGTAAGTTACGCGACATGCTTCGTGCTTCTACTGAAAAATCTGTATTAGTAGTTACCGATCAGAGTGTTGCGGTAGAGAAGCTTATTGAAGTGGTTGATCAGTGTCGTCTTTCAGGCGCCATAGATGTTGCTGTTGCTACTGAAAAAGAGGTCGGATAGCGTGAGAGAAGAGTCTCAGGTTAAAAACCATCTCAAAGCATTTGTATGGATGCTTCTTGGTGTTAGTTTTGTCTTCTATATTTTAATGCTGATGAATGCTGATGGTGGCTTAATGTCAACAGACAAGAAAGCTTCAAGTGCTGATTTTGATGTTAAAAAAATGCAAAAACCTAAGCCAAAACCAAAACCAAAACCAAAACCTAAGAAAAAACCGTCTAAGCCAAAACGAACTGCTCCTGTTCCTACAATGATGTCATCTCTTAGTGGTATTGACACAGGCTTAGAATCTTTTATGAGCGAAGAGTTAAATATGGACGACTCGTTACTCGGCGATATGGGAAAAGATATGGTGATGACGGGCGATACGGTTGATGTTGCACCAAAACCTGTTTCACGTTCAGCCATGGATTACCCTAAAAAAGCACGTGCAAACGGGGTGACTGGCTATGTGCTAATGAACCTGTTTATTACCCAGTCAGGTCGTGTAGATAAGGTGAGAGTATTAGAGAGTCACCCTCAAGGTGTATTTGATGAAGTGGCAGTGGCAGGTGTGAAAAGCTGGACGTTTGAGCCGGCAGTATATCAAGGTAAAGCGGTTAAAGTATGGGCGAAACAGAAAGTTCGCTTTGACCTACAGTAAGTGAAGATGATGAAATTATTTTTAAGTATTATTATTACAGCAGCGTTGAGTGTAGTGCTCTATGCTAAAAAAAATGAGGTGGATTTCGTAGCATTGGCAGCGCTGCTAATGAAAGATGGTTATTATGATAGAGCCAATGAAACACTTAACCAAGTTGATTTAAACAAAAGCAGTGTCGATCTTCCGCGCTACTATACGCTCAAGGGATTGGTTTTAAGCAAGAAAAAACAGTACAAAAAAGCTAATGTTAACTTTTTAGATGCCTTAAAAAATGGTCAAGAAGATAAATCGATTTATCTCTATATGGCGCAAAATAGTTATCAGCTTAAAGAGTATAAAAACACCATAAGCTATATTAAAAATGCTGGAAAATTAGCAGATGAGAAACCTAAGGTTCTGGGTCTTAAAGCAGATGCTCACTGGAAGCTACAGAATCATGAAAATGCCTTAGAAACACTTAAAACTGCTCTGAAAAAGTTTCCAAAGCAGTGGAGTTTCTATAAGCAACGTTTCTACTACTTCATAGAACTTAACTTGTATCAAAGTGCTCTGGATGATGCTGGCGTTTACATGAAACATGCCAAACCAACAGCTAAAACATCACTTTCATTTATTAACACTATGCGTAAAAGTGGTGAAACTAACCGTGCCATAGAGTTGTGTGAAACTGCCAACTTGCAGTTTGAAAGTAGCGCTGAGACAACGGTACTGCTTGCACACCTTTACATTGATAAAGAGATGATTCAAGCTGCCGCAGATCTGTTTGATGAAGCCTCAATTGAAGATACAAAGTACATTAAAGAGTCTGCTGAGATGATGCGCCGAGCAAGTGAGTTTACCCTAGCCTTATTTAAAAATTCTCAGATGTTAGATACCAAAGAGAAGTACAAACAGCGTATCGCTATTTTTCTTGAGTTTGGGGAGTATGAGCGTATTGTTGCTATGAAAAAAGAGCTTTATCGTTCGGGGCTTATTGAAAATGAAGATATACGTTACGCTTTAGCTTACAGTCATTACTCTATTGGTGACTATGTAAGTAGTGAATCAGAGCTAAAAAATCTGACACGACCTGACCTCTTTGCCAAAGCGACTGAAGTGAGAAAAAATATAGAAAAGTGTCAAGACAATTTTTGGGAGTGCCAATAATGAAACTTATTTTTAGCCTATTACTTTTAACAGTTTCACTGATTGCTTCAGAGTTAGGAGAACTCTCTTTATATGTGCTTAAAGATGGAAAACCTCTACCACAACAAGAGGTAGTTGTTTTTAAGATAGACAAAGAGGCCAAGAACAAAGAGAGAGTAGAGCTTAACTTTAAAGCAGACTCTGATGGCTACATCTTTACAAAATTAGCAGAAGGGAGTTATAGTATTCACCTGCTTTCAAAAGAGAATGGTGTTGCTCAAGCCTTTGTTAAAAAGAGTGTTAGCATTGAAGCGTTAAAAGAGTCTCAGGTGATTTTATCACTAACATCGACTAATACATTAGGATTTTCTGATGTAGAAGCATCACAAGGCAGTAGTGAGCAAGAGATTGCGAAGGTTGACGTTACAAAAGCCAAGGGTACGGTTCTTCTCTCTCTACTCTCGTCTGAAGATAGTAAAAAAATTGCAGAGGTACGCATTTTTGTTAAGGGAATGAGTATTGATGTTAAAAGTGATGCCAAGGGAAATGTTGCCTTAGACCTGCCGGAGGGTGAACATACACTCTCTGCTATTCATAGTGATTTTAGTGCGCAGACCTTTAAGGTTAAAATTATTGCCAAAGAAACCGTGAGTAAGCTTGTTGAACTGACCCCCTCTGCTATGGAGCTTGAAGAGTTTGTTGTCTTAGCGCCACAGGTGGAAGGGAGCATCGCTGCGCTAACTGCCGAGATGAAAAAAAGTAGCTCAATTGCAGATATTTTAGGTTCAGAACAGCTCTCAAAAAAAGGGGATAGCAATGCTGCGGCTGCACTAAAACGTGTCTCAGGAATTACTATTGTTGATGGAAAAAATATTTACGTTCGTGGGCTTGGAGAACGTTACTCAAATGTACAGATGAACAGCATGACCCTACCATCACCCGACCCAATTAAGCGTGTTGTACCTTTAGATATTTTTCCAGCAGGTGTTATTGGAAGTCTAAAGGTTCAAAAATCATTTTCTGCAGATATTCCGGCAAACTTTGGGGGTGGATATATTGATATTCGTACCAAAAAAGATATTACAGAGGATTACATTAAAATCGGAGGGTCGCTAAAAGGTAATAGCTCAACTTTTAATGAGGGTACTTTTTATCATGGTAGCAGTAGTGACTGGAGAGGTAAAGATGACGGTACCCGTGAAATAGATCAAGAGATTTTAGCAGCAGGTAGTGTCCAAGAGGGTGAAAAAGTCCCTAACTTTGACCCCTTTTTTAAAGATAAAGACGGGAACCGTCCTTTTACAAAAGATCAACTCATAGAGTACACAAAAATGTTAGCCGAGCGCAAGCAGAACACTTTTACTAAAGATGTTCCTCTAGGCTATAAAGGCTCTATTGAGTTCTCAAAACGATTTGAGATTAATGATAAACACAGTGTCGGTATTTTAGCAAACTACTCTTATGAGCAAGCACACGCGCACTACGTTGAAGAGACTTATGATTATGAGATGCTAGATAGCGGTGAGGTTGAAGACACGCCTGATAGTATGGGAGAGGTGAGTAAAACTAAAAGTAAATATAAACATGGAGGGATGCTTAATCTTAGCTATAACTATGATGATATTTTCAACCTCCTGTTTACAAAGATGGTACTCTTAAATACTGATGAAAATACACGTGTTTTTGATGGGGAGCTTGGCTCAAATGATAGTTTGCAAAACAACTACTACTTAGAGTGGCAAGAGCGTACCCTAGATATTAACCAGTTGACAGGTTCTCTTAAATATGAGGCGTATGTGCCAATGGAATTAAACTTTGGTGGAGAGAAAGCATATGCACAGATGTATCAACCTGCCAACTTGAAATATATTTACATTGATTACTCAAAAACAGGTGAGAATTTTGAGTTAAAGACGCAATCTACACAAAATCTTATTTTTCATAACATCACTTCTAATGATGATGTTGACCATTTTTATGCAAACAATAAAATGGACATTCCAATGCTAAGTGAGGATGATAGTATTATAATTGGTATTGACTTGGTTTCAAAATATCGTGAATCTCGTGCCAATAAGTACTATTTGAGCGCCGATAAAGGTACAGGAAAGATAGATGATCAAGACAAACAGGAGAAGCCGGACTTTATTTTAGATAAGTATGTATCTCAGAGTGATGCATCATATTTTCAAAGTGCTTTTCTTATTCAATCTCTTTACGCTCCATCAGATTATTATGATGCGACCTTAGATGAAGACTCTATTTTTGCTAAAGTCTTATTGAACCCGACAAGTGAACTTGAGGTGGTATTTGGAGCACGTCAAGTGGCTCTTAAGCAGGTGATGTATGAGTATAAAAAAGATCCATCTAACGGGAACCTTGTCACTATTGAGCCTAATGAACTTACTATAGATAAAATACTGCCACACTTTGATGTGAAATACAAACTTAATGATGATGATCAGTTACGTTTTGCTTTCTCACAAACGTATGTTTACCCTGACTTTAGAGAATTTTCAAGTAGTGGTTATGATGACCCTGATGAGGTGGCAACGGTTATTGGTAATCCATTTTTGACACATACAGACATTACAAGTTTTGATTTTAAATACGCACACTATTTTAATGCAATGGAGAGTATGTCAGGGTCACTGTTTTACAAAATAATGGATAATCCTATTGAAGATACCCAGCTAATCTCATCATCAATGCCAGTGTATTCATTTATGAATTCAAAACGTGCTGATCTGTATGGATTTGAGATTGATGGATATAAAACAATGGACTTTGTAGATGACGGCTTAGAGAACTACTATATTTCAGGAAACTTCTCTTATATTCAATCTAATGTGGAATTAACAGAGAAACAAGAAAATCACTTTACCTCTAATAACAGAGAGTTGCAGGGCTTATCTCCTTATGTTATTAATCTTAGTTTAGGTTATGATGACAGAGAGAGCCGTTCTGTGAACTTCTCGTACAATAAAATGGGTGAACGTATTCGTAAAATAGGGCTTAAGAATGGGGTTAAAGAGTATCCTGATTCTGTTGAGGTTCCACCAAATATTCTTGACTTTACGTGGCAAGAGAAGTTTGAAGAAAACTTAAAATTGACCTTTAAAATACGTAATATTTTAGATGATGAAATTGTCTGGAAAGAGGGTGAAAATATCACAAAACGCTACAAAGTAGGACGTTTCTTTGATGTGGGGCTTTCGTATAAATACTAATGAAATTCATTGGCTTTTTACTATTTACATGTAATTTACTCTTAGCTACTCCATTTGTAATAGATAATAAAACGGCACTCATGTGGCAGGATATTCCTGAGAACAAGGGTGTCATTTTTACTTGGGAAGAGGCAAAAGAGTACTGTGAAGAGCTTGATATTGCTAATTATGATGATTGGTGGCTACCAAGTGAAGAAGAGCTCTCTACACTTGTAGATAGTAATCGCCCTCAGGGTCGAAAGATTTTAAAAGGTTTCATCTACTACAAAGCGAAAGAGTACTGGACATCAAGTACTTACTCTTGGAATGCTCCTTATGCTTGGGTTATCTCTTTTGCCAATGGAACTTCTTATAGTTTACTAAAGAAGAAGCAGCGTTTTGTACGTTGTGTCCGGTGCAGTGATTTTAAAGAGTGTTTGGAGAAATTCTATTTTTAAATGCTAAAATACTTCAAAAAATGGCGTGGAGTAGTGTATGAGTTTTGTCTGTTTTTCCAAAGAGAGTCTAAATTTTTTAGAACGTATCCGAAAAAACAATACCAAAGAGTGGTTTGAAGCACATAGAAGTGAGTATGAAGCCCTTATTTTACAGCCAAGTCGTGAGGCGGCTACGGAGATAGGAGAACATCTTCAAGCACTCGAACCTACTGTTAATGCCATCCCAAAAATTAATGGCTCTCTTTTTCGCATATACCGTGATATCCGTTTCTCCAAAGATAAAACTCCCATAAAAAGCAGAATTGGTCTTATATTTTGGCAAGGCAGCGGCAAGCGGATGCAGAGCAGCTCTTTTTACCTGCATTTTTCTCCCGATGAACTGTTTGTGGCTGTGGGCATTAGAGGGTTTTCTAGTGAGACTTTGGTAATTTACAGAGAATATATTAAAAATAGAGAGCACTGTAAAAATTTACATGTAATTTTAGAAGATATGAAATCTAAGGGTTTTTTACTACCTGAGCCAAAATATAAACGACTGCCTCGTGGATTTGAAAAAAATATGGAGTTCGAGGAGCTTGCCAAGTTTGCCAGTATGTTTACCTATAAAACCTTTTCAGCTAAAGCAATTCACTCTAAAGAGCTGATTCACACGCTCTATGAGACCTATGAAGCGATGTTTCCATTGCAGCAATGGGTCTATGAGATGACGCTGCATAATCAAGATCTGTAACATTCTTGTAACCTTTAGGTAATCAAATTGTTATAGAATTCGTCAAATTTAATGTTAGGGGATTTTTTAATGAAAAAAATAGCACTTTCTGCACTAGCAGCATTGGTAGTAGCTCCAGCACTTCTAGCTGGTACAACAAAACTCTATACGGATACTGCAACAGGGCAGGTATTTACACAGCCGGGTGAAAACCGTATTGAGATGAAAAAGAGTGATACTCCAGTTTACGCAAAAACAAGTAAACTAAAATTTAGTGGTGTACATTACCTTGGATTTAAAGCGTCAAGTCCAGAAAATGGAGACACAACAACAAACTTTGAAACACGTCGTAACTACTTTCAGGTAAAAGCATATCTGTTTGATGATCCAAAGAGTTATTTACGTACCACTCTTGATACACACCAAGATGAGACTGGTGACTGGAAAGTACGTCTTAAATATGCATATCTCTATTTAAATGAAGTGCTTCCAAATACAGGTATGGAATTTGGACAGGTTCATCGTCCATGGATTGATTATGAAGAGCATCAAGGTTGGTGGGTGCGTTCAATCTCTAAAGTCTTTGTTGAAGCAAGTGAAGCATCTCATTTAACAAACTCAGCAGACTTAGGGGTTAACTTTAAGACTAAAACAGATTACTTTACTTCTGAAGTAGGTCTATTCAACGGTGAAGGGTATCATGCCCAAGAGACAGGCGCAGGTAATTCACTAGAGTGGCGTGCAACAGCAGCAATTTTAGGAAACGGCAAGAAGAAACGTAAACCACTTAAAGATGACTATTTTGATGCATCATTCTTTGGTCAGTATAATATGGACAGCTCTAAAAATGATGAGCAGACCTATGCAATCTATGGTCTTCACACGGTTTATAATATGCCATCACTTCTTGTGAGTGGTCAGTATGTTGTTTCAGATAATGATAATGAACTTAGTGACACAAGCCAATATAATGGTAGCGGTTTTTCTCTCAATGGAACCTACCGTTTTGGAGATAAAAAAGAGTATTCAATTATTGGTCGTTATGATAACTGGACTGCTGAAAAGACACTTTCTGGTGAAGAGTATGAGACTAACAGTTACATTTATGGTGCGGCATGGCAGCAAAACAAAAATGTAAAATGGCTACTTTCTGGACAGACGTATGACCCTGCCGATGGTAAAAACTACAAAGGTATAGATGTAGAAAAACGTACAGATATACTTGTGACTGCTGAAGTACATTGGTAAAATAGTTACACTCCAAATAGTAAATGAGATAAGGTTCCCCCTCCTTTCTCATCCCACCTTTTAAACTTCTGCTAAAATACATGTAAAACTTTTAGGTCTTAAAATGATTTCACTTAACCTACTTTTAGCCATAGCAGTTTTATCGCTGCTTCTTATAGCATTAGTTGTTTTCTATATTAAATCTGCTCAGAAAAAAAAAGAGTCTATTTCATCTAAAAAAAGTGAAGCAGATACTGTTGTACCAACATTTAAAGAGCTAAAAGCTATTATGAAAAATCAAGAGGCTTCTACAGCTGAACTACATAATGCTGTTAATGATCTTTTAAAGTACTACGGAACCATTCCACCAAAACAGGGAATCCATCCCAATAAAAAATTTCAAGAGTACGCATCACTGCTTGTCACAGTTTGTCATCACAAACATGTCAATGCAAAAATAGTAGTACATTTTGAAAATCAACTCAAGCAGATGAATCCAAACTACGAAAATAATATTGAAGAGATGTTAAAAAGAGGTCTTAACTCTAGAACCTAGCGTTTATGCGGCTTGTACTCAAGTATATACCAGAGATAACCCATAATTAAAAACATTGCTAACCAAAGTAAAAAGTTTGGAAGCAGAGCCGTGTTAATGATAGTAGTTGCTGTTTGATTAGTATCCATTAAGCCATTATAACAAAAGAGAGAGTGTTTCAAAACTTTTTTTGTTTATTTACGCTACTATTCTACAATAACAGTAAATAATTCAAATATAATATGTTGGAATATCAAGCAACTATTAAAGAAGAGGTGAATTTGAACAAATTTTGTAAGACAACATCTCTAGTTTTGGCATTCATATTAGTTGTTACATCAACCCTTATTTTGAGCAGTACACCATTTTCTACTTACAGCATTCTTTATTTGACAGTAGTACTTTTGAGTTTTGCTTTTATTGGGGCCTCTTTTGTCTCAAAAAAAGACAAGCGTACAGAAGATTATAATTTAGAACTTCAAAATATTGCCTTTCAGGACTCATTAACATCACTGTTAAATCGGCGAGCAGTTGAGATTCTTATCGATAAAATAATTGCTCGCTCTAAGCGTAATAATTCAAAGTTTGCCATACTCTACTTGGATTTGGATAATTTTAAACCCATTAACGATACGCTAGGACATGATATAGGAGATAAAGTTCTTATTGAAGTTGCTACCCGCCTAAAAAAATTAATTAGAGAAAATGATGCGGTGGGACGTATTGGAGGCGATGAATTTATAATGCTTCTTGATGCTATCAGTGAGCCAGAGCAGACCTCCATTATGTCTGAAAGGATTGTTAAAAGTTTTAATACGCCCTTTGTCATAGATGGTCATAGCATCTCAATGAGCTTTAGTATTGGTATTAGCATCTATCCAGATAATGGTGAATATAGGATAGGTCTATTTAAAGCGGCAGACGCGGCGATGTATCAAGCAAAAGAGAGAGGTAAAAACTGCTATAAATTTTATACTGATGAGCTTGATAAGAAAGTGAAGAAAAATATTATTTTAGATAATGCACTAAAGCAAGCTCTTGAGAATGAAGAGTTCATGCTTGTGTATCAGCCGCGGATTAACCTACAAGACTCTAATGTAAAAGAGGCAGAAGCACTCATACGGTGGAGCCAACCAGGTAGGGGGATTGTAATGCCTTCACAGTTTATTGATCGAGCAGAAAAAAATGGTTTAATAGTTGAGATTGGTGCATGGGTTATAGATAGAGTATGCTATCAGTGTAAAAAATATTGCGATGATGGTATGCCGACTCAAATCTCAATAAATATATCGGTAGTTCAGCTAAAAGATGATAGATTAATTTCAACAGTAAAAAATGCAATTGAAAAATATGGAATTAAAGCATCTCTAATTGAGCTAGAAGTGTCAGAATCAATCTTAATTCAAGATGCTCAATTATTAATTCCTATTTTAAGTGAATTAAAAAATCTTGGTATTCAACTCGCTGTGGATGAGTTTGGAAAAGGATACTCTTCAATGGGGTATCTTAAACGCTTACCAATAGATAAAATTAAAATAGATAAGTCGCTTATTAATGAGATAATAATTAATCAAAAAGATAAAGAGCTCGTCTCCGCCATGAGTACATTAGGACGTGTAATGGGATTGAGTGTTGTTGCTGAGGGTGTTGAAATAGACAAGCATCTAGAAGTAAGTAAATCGTTAGATATAGAGTCAGCACAGGGGTACTTATTTACAGAAGCACTATTAGCAGACGAGCTTTATGATTTTTATAAAACATTCAATACAGAAGTAGCATAAAAAATTATTATACCTACTCTTGTTTATCATATTTCTATATAATACTTGGACTTGAAAAAAAGAGATAGAAATGAGATACATTTTTCTTATATTAGCCCTGCTCTTGCTTGTGGGTTGTGGAAATGATTTTGACCGATCAAAGCCTGTTGTTCCCAATGCAACAAATAGTCCAAAGAAAGTATATGGAAATACTCCTCAAGTGGATAGAAAAGTGATGATAGAGTCTGCAAAAATTAAAGCAGCCAACCAAAAAGAGATTGCCTTGATTAATAAAGACCGTGATATTAGCCTGCAAAAACTTCGACAAGAGACTACTCTGCACAAAGCTGGTATTGAAAAAGAGATTGAATTTAAAAAAAGTGATACTGAAATTGTTATTATGCAACACTCTATTTCAGTTCAAAAAATATATGTTGGACTTATTGCCCTTGCAATGTTCTTTGCTACAATCTTTACATTTTATTTTTTACAAAAACGTCGTAAAGATCGACTCAAGATGCATGAAGATATTTTACAAAAAGATATTTATATGAAAGATAGAGAGCTTCAAGCAAAGATGGCAGACCGTATTTTGGATACGCTTGAACGTGGAAAACTTGCACCAGAACAGCAGGCAAAACTAGTAGAAACGTTTACCCAAAATACAGTAGTCACACCCGCTACTCAGATTGAAACCAAAAATATTGATATGGAAATTACAAATGAATAAATTATTATTACTACTAATAGCAGGTGCAGTTGTTTCTGCGGCAGATGGATATGAAGTCTATAAAAAGCACTGCATGTCTTGTCATGTTGAGATGATAAGCGTCAAAGAGACCAAGCGAACTTTTAAGACACTCAAGGCACCACCAATGGTTGAGGTTTCTAATAAGATTAAAGAGAACATTATTGTTAAAGATGATGATGAAGATATTCATCGTCATCTCGTTACACTATTTATTAAAGACTATATTGAAAATCCAGCATTGGACTATAGCATGTGCCATGCTATGGCACTGGAGCGTTTTGGAGTGATGCCATCGCTCAAGGGCAAATTAAATTCTGATGAGATAAATGCTGTTGCCGAGTGGATTTATGACCGTTATGAGGATGTAAAATTTCAATAAAATTGTTTTACGTCATCTCTTAATGTGTACCATTATGAGATAATGCAAGTCAATATGGCTTAAGGAGTCTTAATGAGGTATCTACCTTTTTTTATGCTATTAGGTATGCCTCTATTTGCGCTAACACTAGATGAGGCAGTACACACCGCGTTAGAAAAAAATCCAAATATTAACTTAGTACGTTCTGACACCCTAAAGCAAAAACAACTTCTAAAACAGTCTCAGGCATTACGTTTTGGTAAACTAGATGCTTTAGCTTCATATACACACTATAATTTACCTCGAACACTGAAGCCCTTAGTTCCTCCTATTGAGAGTAGTGTCCCCAGTACTCAAAACTTATGCTCCGTGGGAGTGACGTATACGGTAGCACTTTTTACAGGTTTTGAAGAACAGAGTGATATTGAAATAGCAGAGCTTAGTACGGTCATAGCTAACAGCACTTTGAGTATTACCTCTCAACAGTTGGTTTATAATGTGAAGTCTCTTTATCTGAAAATTCTAGCATCGCAAGCACTGCTTCAAGCACAGCTCTCTTATCTTAAGGCTGTTAATGAACTGCATAAAAATATTGTTTTAGAGGTAGAGCTGGAAAAAAAAGCAAAACTCGATGCCTTAAAATCAGCCGCTGCTATAGAGGAATCAAAGCTTCAAATTATTAAAATTAGATCAAATCTTAAAATCTTAAGAGCGTCGCTCTCTGAGCTTATGGGTGTTGAAAATCTTGAGGAATTAGAACAAGTCAGTATCGAGCAGGTAGCGTTAAATAGTAGTCTTAATGTTTATGAAAAGAGTATTGAGGGGCTTGAACGCTATCGGAGTGTTGCTCTAAATGAGAAGCGTGCCCAAAAAGCTCAAGATAAGGTACGTGCATTGTATTATCCGCAAGTGATGTTTAACTCCTATTATGGGCAAAACTTTGGAGCTGGTTTTGATGAAAACTTATGGCAAGCAGGTGTAACTGCAAACTGGACACTTTTTGATTTTGGTAAACGCAGTGCACAGATGCAATCAGCTGAAATTATTCAGATGCAGGCAAAGTTACACAGTAGTAAAATGAAATTTCTGATGAAAAAAGAGTTTATTCAAGCCGTAAGTAATGTGGAGTCTGAACAACAAAATATTAAAAGTAATCAGGCGCAAGTGGCACTACTTAATGAGACACAGCGTATTGAGCAGGTGCGTTATGACAATGGTGCCGTAGAACTTAACGACCTTCTTTTAGCAAAAGCAAAATATCTATTGACACAGAGTCGTCTTATTGAAACAGAGTTTCGCTATCAAGATGCGCTATTTTACCTTGAATATTTACGTGAAAGTGAGACGTTGTAATGAAAAAAGTAATAGTAATAATTTTAATACTGCTCTTAGGTTTTGTAGCCATAAAGTTTCTAAAAGAGAAAAAAGCTTCTGTGGCGGGAAATGGAGTAGCATTGCTACCCTCTTATACTGTTAAAGTAGTGACTCCCACAAATAAGAGTATTCGTAAAAAGCGTAGTTTTTTAGCCCAGGTGCAATCTGCTAAGCGTGCTAACGTGTCTTCAAAGATGAGTGGTTTTATTACAAATTTACATGTAAAAGAGTCGCAGTTAGTTAGCAAGGGTGATCTTCTTGTTACTATTGATGCCAGAGAAGTGCAAGCGGCAATTAATGGGCTCCAAGCAAATTTAAGTAGCTTGAGCAGTGATGTTACATATACTAAAGGTGTATATACAAAAAATCAGAAACTTTTCAAAGCTGGTGGTCTGGCCAAGGAGAAACTTGATGCTTCAGAGGTGCTATACAGAGCAAAAAAAGCGGCACTAATTACTACAAGAGAGAATATCAAAGCTAAAACAGTCCAATTGGATTATTTGAAGCTTAGAGCACCTTATGATGGTAAAGTTGGAACTATTTTTCTGCGAGATGGAGATATGGCACTTCCTGGTAAGACAATTCTTTCATTGAATTCGACTAACAAAAAATTACTACTTCGTTATATTCCTCAGAATGATTTTAAACTTAGTGTGGGTCAAAACGTCTACATGAATGGTAATGAGGTAGCAAGGCTTGACTCACACTATGCTGATGCTAGTGGTGGCCTTGATGTTATGGAGGCAGAAGTTATTACAACACTGACACAAGCTAATGGAGCGTATATTAATGTGGAGATATATTCTAATAAGATAGCTGGATGCAGTGTGCCACTTAATACGCTTGTGCATAATAAAGAGGGAGTCTCTGTTGTGCAGTATATTCAAGGCAAATTTGAGACATTACATGTAAATATTAAAGCACAAAATAGTGATGATGCTCTTATTTCACCCTGTCCTTCAGTAGATGTTGCTACAGCATCTGAGGCAAAACTATCACTGCTTCCAACACTCTCAAACGTGAGTGTTAAAAGATGAGTAATGATAGTTTTATTGAGAGGGTATTACGCCGTCCCTATTTTATCTACTCATTTTTAACACTTTTTCTTTTCTTGGGTGTTGTGGGTTATAACACCATTAATAAAAAGCTCTTTCCTGACTCTAATCGACCTGAGGTTTCAGTCGTCATTGTCAATCCAGGAGCTTCAGCAAAAACTATTGCCGCAACAGTTAGTGTTCCAATCGAACAAGAGCTCTATACCATAGATAAGGTACGACGTGTTTATTCAACGACTATTGATGAAGTTAGTGTTATCCGCGCAGAGTTTGAGTATTCTAAAGATTTAGGTAGCGCATCCAACGATGTCTCTGCAGCTTTAGATAAGATTCGCTCTGTGCTTCCGGCAGATATTAAAGAGCCAATACTTCATAAAATATCAGCAGCATCAGCTCCCATATTGACACTCTGTGTTAGTAGTAATAACAATCAAACCTCTTTAGAGGATATTAGATTATTAGCTCAAAATGAGCTAAAGAATAAATTTTTAAAAGCACAAGGCATTGCCAATGTTGATGTCTTTGGTGGACATGCTAAAGAGTTACATGTAATTGTAGACAAGAAAAGCTTAGATCAATATGGCATGAGTATTGATATGTTGATTGCCTCACTACAGAAAAATGACAGAGATTATGCTATTGGTTTTATTAGCAATGAAAAAGATAGATATCTTCTTAAGAGTCAAGGTAAGCACAATAGTATCGGTGCCTTAAAAGAGATAGCCATTACCAAAGATATTCGTTTAGGTGATATTGCTAACATCTATTTTGGGCACAAGGAAAATAGCGCACTTTATTATGGAAACTCAAAACCTGCCATTGCCCTTTCCTTGCAGCGAGGTATTAATGCTGATGTTGTTAAAAGTATTGAGGCGGCAGAAAATGAGATTGAGAGCTTTCGTACTAGATATCCAAATCTTACCTTTGAAATAACCGATACGCAAAAAGATACCATTATTCAAAGTACTTCAAATATGTTTGAATCACTTCGTGATGCTATTATTATGTCAACAATTGTAGTCTTTTTGTTTTTAGCAAGTTTTAGACAGGTGTTAGTGGTGTTATTTACTATTCCACTGGTCTATGCTTCAACGATTGCGTTGATGTGGATTGTCGGCATTGAGTTTAATGTGGTAACGCTAACGGCAATTATTTTAGCTTTGGGACTTCTACTTGACGATACCGTCGTGGTTTTGGAAAATATTGAAAGGCACTATAAAGAACTTGGCGATAAAATTGAAAGATCGGTCTTTAGTGGGACAAAAGAGATTATGTTTGCCGATCTTTCCGGAACACTGACTACTATGGTGGCCCTTTCCCCAATGCTGTTTGTCGGAGATTATCCACAAACAGTTTTTCGTCCGTTGGTCTCAACCTTATTGCTAGCCTTAGCGGCATCATACGTTATTTCTATTACAGCGGTACCGCTTATTTCTCTTAAAGTATTGGCTATTAAAAATCCTTTAATATTACGTGCTGAGAAGCTGTTTCACAAGATTACAGGAGTATTTAACGACTTTAGCTACAAGTTTTTCTCCGATGCCGTGAGTGCGGCACTGAATCAGAAACGGTATGCTATCTTGTATTTTGTCGTGTTAGCAGCGCTGTTTGTAGTAAGCGTCAAGGGGGTTATGCCCACGGTAGGTAAAGAGTTAATGCCGCCTATGGATACGGGTTCAGTAAAGATTAAAATTACAACAGATCCTAACCTCTCCTTAAGACAGAGTGAGGCAGTGGTGCAAGAGGCCAATAAAATTATTACTGATGCCGGAGAACTATTACGACTCTCTAGTTCTATTGGTAGTGAAGCGGGTGTTATAAGTATTGGTAGTGGTGGAGGCACGGATAATATTTCTATACTTGCTTCATATGTCAACCGCTATGAGAGAGAAGAGAGTATTTGGGATATTCAAAGAGCTCTTCGTCAAAAGCTTTCTCAGATTGAGAATATTCAGTACTTAGAAGTGGTTGATTTTGGTGCTACTGCCTTGGCAAGTATTCGTGCTAACATCGATGTAACACTTTATGGAGCTAATCTTAATGATTTAGAGCATGCGGCCGATGAGGTAGAAAAAGCGATGTACAAGACCCAAGGGCTTGTCTCGGTTTCACGAACATGGAATAGTAATAAAAGTGTGTATAACTTAAAAATTGATGAGAAAATGGCAGCCTATTATGGCCTTAAAAATGCTGATGTTGTACAACAGCTACAGATGATGATTCGTGGAAGTTTGAGTGCATCATTTGAACTTCAAAATAGTGTTGACTTTCCTATTCGTCTCTGGATAGAGGAGAAAGATCGTGATGCTATTGATGTGATTTTAGAACTCCTTATAGAGACAAAAGAGGGTAAGATTCCATTACATGCTATTGCCATAATGCAAAAAGTAAAAGAGCCGACACTGTTGACTCGAGAAGGATTGGAGTACACCATCAATGTCTATGGCTTTAGAGAAAAAGCGGCAATAACCCATATCATGGAGTCGTTTGAAAAAGTTTCTAAAGACTTAGTATTACCGCCTGGGGTTACAATGGAGCAGACAGGAGATATTAAACAGTTTAATAATTCAGCATCACGTATGGTTAAAGCTATTGGTTTTGCTATTATTCTTATTTTCTTTACACTGATTGCTCTGTTTAACTCTATTAAAATTCCGCTGATGATTATTGTTTCTATCCCTTTAACAATTATTGGAGGATCATGGATACTACTAATTTTAGATTATCATGTCTCCATGCCTGCGATGATGGGCTTTATTCTCTTGTCCGGAATCATTGTAAACAATGCTATTTTATTGATACACTTCGCAACCGAAAAAATGGAACAGGGACTTGATGCTGCTGAGGCGATGTTACAGAGCATTAAAATACGGACACGTCCCGTACTAATGACTGCCTTTAGTGTCTCAGCAGGAATGATTCCTGTTGCACTGGGCTGGGCAATAGGTCTAGAGCGTTTAGCCCCACTTGGTGCAGTAGCTATTGGAGGATTAATAGTAGGAACGTTTTTGACACTACTGTTTATTCCTCTAATTTTTATCTGGTCAGAAAAAAGAACTACTAAATAAGGAAAAAAATGAACTATCCAAATTTTTATAACAGTGTAGAAACTATTACTATGTATGATCCACTCTCTGAGGTCTTAGGAAGCTTTGAAGAAGGAATTGTCGAGTTTAATTATTTAAATAGTGTACAGAGTGCTGGACATAGCTGCCCTACCGTTGCTGGAGCTTACTTGATGACATTAAAAGCTTTAAAAGCGCTTTACCCTGACACTCTACCTGTCCGTGGTGAGATAAAAGTAGCATTTGCTTCAGCTTCTGACGAAGGAGTGACAGGTGTTATAGGTAATGTTATTTCAAACATTACAGGAGCAACTGAAACTACCGGTTTCAAAGGACTTGGCGGTAAGTTTGCACGACATTCATTAATGGACTTCAATGCAAAAATTAATGCATCTGCACGTTTTACGCGAGTAGATACAGGTGCTAGTGTTGATGTGGTTTATGACCCAAGCAGTATTGCTGGTGATGGCGATCCTTCACAGATGCAGATGATGATGGGAAGAGCTATTGCTGGAGAGAAAGAGTCTCGTAAAAAATTTGGAATAATGTGGCAGCGTCGTGTAGAAAAAATACTTCTTGATAATTCAGATAACGAAAATGTTATTAAGGTAATTGCGCTTTAGTGTATCATAAGTCTGTTTTTAATGCTTCTTTTATGGTTCTATAATAAAATCCCCCTAGAGTTTTGCTATAATTTAGCATTAAAGGGGATATCATGGATATTTTATTATTAGAAGATGACCAGATACTTGCTCAGACGCTTCAGGAGCTTTTAGAAGATGAGGGCTACAGTGTTGATGTTGCGCTTGATGGCGAAGAAGCATTAGACCTCTCTTACGATAATGAGTACAAACTCTATATATTTGATGTCAATGTTCCTGAAATTGATGGTTTTGAACTTCTAAAAAGCTTACGAGATGCTGATGATGACACCCCTGCAATTTTTATGACGGCTTTAGTGGACATAGCTTCCATGGCGCATGGTTTTGAGGTAGGAGCTGATGACTATATTAAAAAGCCATTTGACCCTGACGAGCTTTTAATTCGTGTTAAATCAAAAGTGATGCATAAAACATCTAAAATCAGCTATATGAACTTGGAATATGAACCAAATACAAAAGAGCTGTATCAAGATGGAAAACTGGCAAACTTAAGTGAGACACAGCTTCTAATTTTTGATCTTCTCATTCAAAATATTAATCACGTTATAGATAAAGAGCAGCTTTTAGATCTTCTAAATATTGCATCTGATGCGTCGCTACGTGTACATGTAAATAAACTAAAAAGTAGATTAGGAGTTGAGATACGCAATGTCAGAGGCGTAGGATATATGATTGAAAAAGTTTGAGATTGAAGCTCTTGTAAAGAGCTTCTTGCTTTTTTTCTTCTCATTAGAAATTCTTTTAGGCATAATTTTTACTCTTGACTATGATAGAGAGATAGATAGTCTCGATAATCGACTCTTTAATGAGATGAAGCTATGTAACTATGATTTAAAATGTGTACAGTTTGATTTTGACTTTTTAGATAAGACTAGCCAAGATACCTATAGGCTCTATAAAGACGAGAGTGGACTCTACAGTTTTTATGATATTGCAAAAACAGAGAACTACTTAATGAAGCTTTTTTACCCCCAAGAAGAGTATCAGCTTCAAGTTAATGAGATTAAAAAAAACCTGATTTTTATCTATCTGGCTGTCTCAGTGGCTCTTGCTATTCTTGCTCTCTTTTTCTCATTTTTATCTCTTCATCCACTTCGTTCCGCACTTTTGCTTACTGAAGAGTTCATTAAAGATATTTTACATGACTTTAATACGCCTATTGCTTCAATGCTAATCAATATGAAGATGATTAAAAAGAGAAACAGTGATCCATCTATTGATAAAAAAATGACTAGGATTGAGCAAAATATTACCACTATTCTCTCTCTTCAAGATAATCTCAAGAGCTATATAGTCAACCATGAGCTTCAAAGTGACTCAATAGAACTCTCAAAGCTTTTAAAAGATCGTGTTGACGCGATGCAGAAAATCTATTTAGACATACACTATGAGTTAGATATAGGACTTATGAATATCTCTGCAAACGAAGATGCACTTATTCGTATTTTTGACAATCTGCTCAGTAACGCAGGAAAATACAATAAGCGCCACGGTTTTGTTCATGTCGGTGCTATTGGAAATACAGTTGTAATACAAGATAGTGGTAAAGGTATTAAAAATCCCGATAAAATTTTTCAACGCTTCTACAAAGAGCAGCAGCGTGGCATAGGTATTGGCCTGCACATTGTCAAAAAACTATGTGGTGAGATGAAAATAAAAATTGAGGTTACATCAGAGGTAGGAAAAGGAACCACCTTTAAACTTGATATGTCATCGTTAGTTACACACTAACATTCAACTAACAAACTTGCAATATACTTGCGCAATTAGGATGCAGTTTTATTAGTATTTTTTCAAGAGGAGGTGTGAGTTGTTTAAGTTGATTGTTTTAATGCTTTTAGGAAGTTTGTTGCATAGCGTCAGCGCAATGGACATAGAACACCAGATTCTTAAAATAAGAAAAGCTAGTGATAGTGATCGTTACAAATTTGTTAATGAACTTAAAAGAGAGCTTTCAAAACTAAGTCGAGCAGAGCGCATGCACGCTATTATCGCTTTGAAACATCAGGTGAAAAGCCCCTCTAAGAATAGTGTAGTTGCTCTATCAGATGCCTCTAGTGGCATTAATGAGCAGAATGGACAGCATAATATACTAAATAGCTATCAGAGTGTAGCGACAGCGGACGCTGCAATGGTAGCGTCTGCTATTCCAAGCAAGGGTGCTGTCGGTGCTGAAGTTCTAGATAGTGTTAATACTGCACAGATAGTTAGTGCTCAAACGACACCAAATCGACCTGAAAACAGTACTGTTATCCCACAATCTACTGTTATACAACAAGCAGTTGTTCCCGCTAGCTCTGTTGTGAATAATATTGCAAGTACACTTCCAAGAGCTGTCATCATGCGACACAATATGAGAATAGTCAGTTATAGAATCTAGGGGGTAGATGTTGCGTAGCATACTCTATCTTTTTTTTGTTTGTACGGTCATATTTGCTTATGATGATGTTGATTTCGATGGAGTCATTGATCAAAAAGATAGATGTCCTGCTACCCCTATAACTGATCTCATTGATCAGCATGGATGTAGTATTGTCAAAATTATGGATGCTGACCCTGTTGCTTCACATTATGATGTCATTCTTGGTATTGCTTATGATAGTGCTGATTATGGTACTAGTAGAGAATTTAAGACAGTAACAAATACGTTTCAAGCAGATCTTTTTTTAGATAGCTGGAGTGCTCAGTTTTACACCTCATATTACTCATTGGATGTTGAGGGCTCTAGCAATAGCAAGGGTTTTAATGACACCTCCGTCTCTGTGTACTACAACTATAGGCCATTTAATGAAGAGAACCTTTTTTTACGTTTTGGCTTAGGCGCTACAGTTCCAACTCAAAAAAGCAGTTATAACGAAGTCGACTATACTGCTTCATTTACTGCGAGTTATATTGCTCAAAACTATTCACTGTTTTGTGGCTACGGATACACTGTTGTTGGCGATGAAGATACTGATTATTTTAAATTTCAAAATACATCATCATTTAATTTTGGGCTTGGTTACTACTTAAAAGCTAATATCTATACAAGTTTATCTTATCTTAATGCTGATAGTGTTATTCAAGAGATTGAGAAAATTCGAAACCTTTCTCTCTATCTTTTTTATGGAGTAAATGATAACTGGTTTTTTACATTATCTTACTCAAAAGGCCTTACTGATGCTACGAGTGATCTCTCAAGCAACTTGCGAGTAGGCTACTATTTTTAAACATTACTATTATTCTTTAAAGTTATAATGGTATAATCAAAAAAATTTCACAAAGAGAGACATTATGACTTTACCGGCTTTAGACATTCCTTTTACGTTGGCGTTACCATTTGAGATCCCTTTATTGGTACATCCTATTGCAGTGCATTTTGCTATTGCACTTCCTGTAATTATTCTATTGATAGAGCTTAGTAATCTGCTATTTAAATCATCTGTAGAGATTGATAACATAGCGTTTAAGCGACGTGCAATGAGTGTGACTTCACTATTTTTGACACTTCTTCTTGTTGTTATCTATTTCGCAGCTTTTTTTACAGGAAAAGTTGACGGTTCTGAATCAGGACCACTACTTAGTAGCGCAGGACAAGCAGAGTTAAAAGAGCATAAGCTGATTGGAACCTATTTAGTATATGCTTCTATTATTCTTGCAGCAATGAAAGCATTTAGTATGTTGGTATCTCGTGGATGGGCAAAGTCCTTATTCATAATTTTATTAATAGGCTTTATTGCAGGTAGCATGAGACAAGGCAAAGATGGTGGAGAGCTTGTTTATGAATATGGTGCAAATGTTAAACTAGTATCAACACAAGAAGATACTATTGATGACCTTAAAGATGAGATGGATGAGTTCACACAAGAGTTAGAAGAGTTAGAGGCACTTAAAGCAGCCCATGCAGCAGAATTAGAAGCACTTCATGATAAACTTGATGAGCTAAAAGAAGTTTCAGGAGCGACTTTAGAAGCTGTAGAAGAGGTTGAGCAGAGTGTTAAAAAGGATCTTAGCAGTGAAGCGCCTCAAGATGCTGTAGGGAAAGCTGTAGCTGAGACAGTAGCTCTTCCAGGAGCAGAGATTGAGCTTAGCACAACAGAGGTTAATGCAACTCATTAACTGCTCTGCATCTATTTTTACATGTAATTAAATTACATGTAAAACCATCTTCAGTTAGTATTTAAAGTAAAAACAGGGCATAATTTCAAAAAAATTTTATATGATCTGTTGTGATCATAATATAGGAACATATATAGTGGATGCTATAGCAATAAAACATAATAACGAGATTGTTGATTTACAGACAGCACAAGCTAAAGGTATTAGCGGTGAAGATATAGTCTTAGATAATTCAGATGAGTCATTAGAGGTACTTCGACATTCGACAGCACACTTAATGGCGCAAGCTATCAAATCTCTCTATCCGGATGCACAGTTTTTTGTAGGCCCAGTTGTAAGAGAGGGCTTCTATTATGACTTTAAAGTCAATGAAGAGATAGGCCAAGGTGATCTAAAACGTATCGAAAAACAGATGCTTTCTTTAGCTAAAAAGAAGTATGAGATACAACGTTATGAGATCAGTATGGATGAGGCAAAAGAGAAATTTGCTAATGATCCCTTGAAGTTGGCCGTAATGAAGCGAATTCCTGATGAGACGGTTTCAATTTACAAACAAGGAGATTTTGAGGATCTATGCCGTGGACCTCACTTGCCTTCAGTAAAGCTAATTCGTTTTTTCAAACTCTTAAAGATAGCAGGCGCTTATTTAGGAGGTGACTCTAAAAATGAGATGTTAACACGTATTTACGGTATTGCATTTGCAGATAAAGAGTCGCTTAAAGATCATATGACCATGTTAGCAGAAGCTGAAAAACGTGACCATCGTAAGATTGGTGCACAGATGAAGCTATTTACCTTTCGTGAAGAGGTGGGTGCAGGGTTTCCAATTTGGTTACCTGCAGGCGGACGCCTTCGTGCACGTTTGGAAGACCTTCTGTATAAAGCACACCGTAAACGTGGTTATGAGCCAGTTCGTGGCCCTGAGATGTTGCGTTCTGATCTCTGGAAGACATCAGGACACTACCAAAATTATGGCGAAAATATGTACTTTACCAATATTGATGAGGTAGAGTTCGGTGTTAAGCCTATGAACTGTGTCGGACATATTAAAGTCTATGAAGATGAGTTGCGTTCATATCGTGATCTCCCAATTAAATACTTTGAATATGGTGTCGTTCATCGTCATGAGATGACAGGTGCACTGCATGGACTTTTCCGTGTTCGTGAGTTTACTCAAGATGATGCCCATATTTTCTGTACATCAGAGCAGATTGAAGAGCAGATTATTGAAGTTGTAGATTTTGTTGATAAAATCATGAAAACATTTGAATTCGATTACAAGATGATGATCTCAACACAACCAGAAAAAGCAGTGGGTAGTGACGAAGTGTGGGATATCTCAACACAAGCACTAAAAAATGCTATGGATTCAAACAGTTTGCCTTATGAGATTGATGAAGGTGGTGGAGCATTTTACGGTCCAAAGATTGATATTAAGATTACCGATGCTATTGGTCGTGAGTGGCAGTGTGGAACTATTCAATTAGATTTTAACCTTCCAGAGCGATTTGAACTAGAATATAACGGAGAAAGTAACAGTAAAATCCAGCCTGTTATGATTCATCGAGCTATTTTAGGTTCATTTGAGCGTTTTATTGGTATATTAACAGAGCATTATGCTGGTGAATTTCCGATGTTTATCGCTCCAACGCAGGTTGCTATTGTTCCAATTGCTGAAACGCACAACGAATATGCTAAAGAGTTAAGTGATAAACTTATTGATTTTGGAGCAGATTCTGAAATATTTAGCAAAAACGAGAGTTTAAACAAGCGTATTCGAACAGCAGAAAAAGGTCGTGTTCCAATGATAATAGTCATTGGGGATGAGGAAGTTGAAAATAGAACTGTTGCAGTGCGTGATCGTAGAACACGTGAGCAGTATAACTTAAATGAGTCAGAGTTTTTAGCTATGATTCAAGAAAAAATTAAAGAGGTACATTTTTGAGTAAAAAAGATCAAGTCATCATGAACGATGACATTAGAGTTCCAGAGGTTCGTTGTAATGTTGATGGCGAAGAGTCACTAGGAGTCGTTTCGATTAATGAAGCGATGGATAAAGCTAACGAACTTGGACTTGATCTTGTTCTTATTGCACCTAACGCAAAACCACCTGTTGCAAAAGTAATGGATTATGGTAAATATAAGTACCAAGAAGAGAAAAAATTAAAAGAGCAGCGTAAAAATCAGACAAAAATTGAGATTAAAGAGATCAAACTCTCAGTTAAGATTGCTGATAATGATATTAGTTACAAAGTAAAACATGCAAGAGAATTCCTAGAAGCTGGAAAACTTGTAAAATTTCGTGTCTTTTTACGTGGTCGTGAGATGGCTCACCCAGAAGCGGGTAGAGATGTACTTTTAAAAGTCTGGCCAATGGTTGAAGATGTTGGACATATGGACAAGCCACCTAAATTTGAGGGACGCTATTTCAATATGCTAGTAACCCCTCTAAAAGATGATAAAAAGAAATAGCCTATATCTACAGCTCTCTTAACGGGCTGTACTCTTCTTATTTACCAATATTCTCTTTTTAATTGAATTCATATCTAAATTTCGGTATAATCCCGAACCTCATTTTTGAGAATTATACAAAGGAGTCTTACGATGCCTAAAATGAAATCTGTAAAAGGCGCTTCAAAGCGTTTTAAAGTTAAGAAAAATGGTTCTATCAAACGCGGAACAGCGAATAGAAGTCACATCTTAACAAAGCAAGATGCTCAAACTCGTCGCAAACAAAACAAGCCTAAGTTGGTTGCTAAAGTTGACGAAAAAAATATTAAAGCTATGATTCAATAGTTTAATGAGCCAAATCTCCACAGTAATTGTGGGCAAGTCCGTTTAAAACGGCACTTTAATGCAGTAGCATTAAGAGTAAAGAAAAAGGAAAAAAATGCCAAGAGTAAAAACAGGTGTAGTCCGTAGACGTCGCCATAAGAAAATTTTAAAGCTAGCAAAAGGTTTCTACAGCGGTAGAAGAAAACACTTCAGAAAAGCAAAAGAGCAGATTGAACGTAGTTTAGTTTATGCTTTCCGTGATAGAAAACAGAAAAAACGTGAGTTCCGTAAACTATGGATTATCCGTATTAATGCAGCTTGTCGTCTTAATGATATTAGCTATTCTCGCTTTATCAATGGACTTAAGAAATCTGGCATCGAGCTCGATCGTAAAATTCTTGCTGATATGGCTATGAATGATGCTGCTACATTTACTGCAGTGGTTACTCAAGCAAAAGCAGCACTTTAATATTTAAGAGCTTTAAGCTCTTAAATATTACTCTAACACATATCCCTTAGCCTCTAGACACTTTAGACACTCTTCATCTATTTTAGGTGTAGCAGATACTTCAATCGCTTTCATATCATAATAGTAACACTCACGAAAATCAGCCTGTATTAACTCATTAGTATGCCCTGCAGGACATATTAAGCCATTGACTGTCATATTTTTTGAGCTACAGCCACTATATAGGAATGCTAAAACAGATGAAAACAGTAAAACTATTTTCATGCGTACTTCTTTAAACTGTCTTCAAAAAGATATTGATGATCTTGCGGAAGTGCGTCAAATAGCGCATGTGCTAATGTACGAATCTCCCAAAGAGCTGCTTTATCACTTCGTAGTGAGATAAAGTTTTGCAGACTACGGGCATTACAGCTCCATGTTAACTCTGTCTTATAGCTCTCAGGTAAGCAGTATTTAGCCTTATCATTTGCAATACCGCTATTGAGTACTACACGAAGATTCTCGAGCGCCATAATGCTCATTTTATCTACCATCTCAACATCAGTAAAGACTAAATATTTAGAGGCACGCTTTAGGTCTGTAGTGCCAAACTCACTCTCATCTTTAAGTTCTTTAAGCGTGTAGCGAGTGCTTTTAACTGATAGTGATGCCATACGATGACGTGCAAGTTCTTGAAGTAGTGCACGGCTGATATCTTCAATATAAAAGTTATACACAAGATGTTCTAGTGTAGATGCATGCTTAAATTTATTGCCAACTCTATCAATGAGTTCTCGATCTTTCTCTCCACCATTATCGCTTTTATCAAAACTTTGCCAGCAGGTACGTATAGCACTAGCGCAAATAACTAATGGGGTGTGATGCTCAAGAGTGACTTTCATATAAGCTCCTTTTTATTGCTTAGTATATCTAAATTTTAAGAAGATAACTTATTTGTGATCATATCACCACCAAGTTCGATTGCCTCTTCCATGATCTTTTCTGTACGCAAGATGAATGCCTCGCTGGACTCATTCTCTTGATATTGTGCCAGACCAATAGAGAAGCTGACTTGAGTATCTATAATTTTTGATTTTCTTAAAATGTCTTGCAGAGACTTAATAAGTTCTACGGTCATTTGAAGTGAGGTTTTTGGTAGTAAAATTACAAACTCAGAACCAAATATACGTGCAACAGTATCACTATTGCGTGTATTACCACGTATAATTTTAGCTATTTTGGCTATGAGTTTATCGCACGTCTTGTAGCCATACATAGTATTTAATCGATGCAGATGATCTATTTTAACATATGCCATGCAGAGATTGCTAGGATCCTCATCTATTATTTTATTTAGCATTGATAAAAAGCGTAGTCGATTAGGAAGACCAGTAAGTGTATCAGTGGCAGCTAGCTGTGCTAAACGTGTCTGCTTATCGATGAGTTCAAGTATATATCGTCGCAAATTAATCTGTATTTTGACGCGCGCAATTAACTCTAAGCCGTTAAAAGGTTTTGATATGTAATCAGCAGCTCCATTTGAGAATGCGCGGGTAATAGTCTCAATATCATTAAGAGCACTTAAAAAAATTATGGGTATCTCTTTGGTGGCACTGTCTTGCTTAAGACGTTCACAGACTTCAAACCCATTCATTCCAGGCATATTAATATCGAGTAAAATCAGATCGAATGGGTTAGAAAAGGCAGCATTTAAAGCATCTTGGCCATTGGTAACAAAAGATAGCCTATAAGACTCAGACTCTAAAAATCCAACAACGACATCAATATTAAAGCGTTCATCATCAACAATTAGAACTCTAAAGTGAGAATTGTCTAGCATGAGCCCATCCTATATTTGAAATAAGCTCATTATAGCATTACATTATAAAAACATTAGGAACAATGAGAGGATACTTCTTCATTTTTCTATAGATATGTTTACGAACCACCTGACGTAGATCATTTTCCATCGCTTTAGGGTTTTCAATATGACCTGCTTTTAGGTTTACCATAAATTGTTCAAGAATATCTTCCATCTCTTTTGCAAAAGCTTTATCTTGTTTATCAGCAACCAAACCAAATGAGGTAACACGAGGTTTTGAGATAATATGAGAATCCGTAGCACTTACCTGTGCAACAATCATTACAATACCATCATTAGCCATCTTCTGACGATCAATGACAATGTCATCTTCTATCTGATGGTTATTTTGATTATCAATATAGGTCTTACCTGTCTTAACGCTTTTGGCTTTGCGCATAAACTTTGGACCTACTTCAATACAGTCGCCATCTGTCATAAGTAAAATATTACGTTCAGGAATACCACACGCCATTCCTGTCTCTTTATGCTTCATGATATGATTGTATTCACCATGAACCGGTAAAAAGAACTTAGGATTAGAGAGACGTAGCAGTAGCTTCTGCTCTTCAATACCTGCATGCCCAGATACATGTAAATCACGTTCACTTGCAACTTTTGCACCAGCACGCTGAAGGTGATTAAGCATTCCAGAAATTGAACCCTCATTGCCTGGGATAGCACGAGAAGAGAGGACGATTAAGTCTGTTGGTTTAATCTTGATATGACGGTGCTCCCCAATAGACATTCTAAAGAGCGCTGAGTTAGGCTCACCTTGAGAACCAGTTGTGACAATAAGCACATCTTTATCATTCATACGGCTCACTTCATCGGCATCAACAAAGATGTTTTTTGGTAGCCTAATGTAGTCATACTGCATAGTTACTTCTAGGTTTCGCTCCATTGAACGTCCAATAACACAGACTTTTCTTTTGTGTTTGATTCCATATTGAATTGCTTGATAAACGCGGTGTACATTGGAGCTAAATGTAGATAAGATAACACGACCTTCTGCTTTAGTGAACATGCGATCAAGTGCTGGAGCAACAGTTAGCTCACTAGGTGTTATCTCTTTGTTATACGAGTTAGTTGAATCTGAAAGCATACACAAAACACCTTTTTCACCGTAAGCGGCAAATCGGTGCAGGTCTGCGGTGTAACCATCTACTGGAGTGTGATCAATCTTAAAGTCACCGGTATGAATTATCGTACCTGCAGCAGTGGTAATTGCTAATGATGAAGAATCAAGGATAGAGTGTGTCATATGCATCCACTCAATCTCAAAATCATCACCAATTTTATAGACTTTACGTTTTTCAATAGGGTTGAAATAGCGTCTATGCTCTTTAAGATGGTGCTCATCAAATTTATTTCCAATCATTGCAAGTGGAAGCGGAGTAGCGTAAATTGGAAACTGCATCTCTTTGTAAAGATACGGCATTGCACCAATATGGTCTTCATGAGCATGAGTAATAATTACAGCGACAATCTTTTTGCGAATCTCACGTACATAGGTAAAGTCAGGCACTAAAATATCAACACCATGCATCTCCTCATTAGGAAAACTCATTCCTACATCAACCAAGATTGCCTCTTTTTCTGTCTCAAAAACAGTTATATTACCACCAATTTCGCCTAGGCCACCAAGAGGGGTGATGCGAATTTTTGCATTGGAATTTAGGTCTAGTTTAAAATGCGGATTAAGGCGATTTTTGTGAATCTCTTGGTTTTTAGTAACAAACTCTTTTAGTGTTTTATCTACCGGTGCTGGAGCATTTCGACGACGGTTTTTATTGCCACCTTGTTTACCGCCTTGTCTGTTACGGTTTTGTGGGTTTCGAGATCGATTGCTGTTTTGTTGATTTTTATTGGGCCCTTTTAGAGGCTCGCTTGTTCGAGCTACAGGTTGTTGTGCACTCTTATTTTCTTCTTGGTTCATCCAAACTCCTAGTTATATCAAATATTTATATTATTGTATAGAGTTGGTGATAGTCAGCTGTTGTTACTTGATGAGGTCGAATGGTCAAAGAGAGTTCAAGCGTCTTAAATGCTGCTTGAACCGTTGCCTTGTCGTAGTGAGAACTTAAGTTTTTCATTAAGGTTTTTCGTGGTTGAGTAAATGCAAATCTTAACATTTTCTCAAACTCTGCATCACTGCGGTCTTTTACTTTTTGAATCAGTAAGACTGCAGAATCAACCTTGGGCATAGGGTCAAAGGCAGTGGGCGGAACTTCAATAGCAATTGAAGCCTTTCCAACACTCTGCGCAATGACTCCTAAGGAGCCAAATACTTTCTCTCTAGGCTGTGCCGCAAATTTCTGCGCCACCTCTTTTTGAACCATTACAAGCAAATTTTTACACATTGGATCTGCGAGTGCTTTTAAGATGATTGTGGTCCCAATATAATAAGGTAGGTTTGCTACCAGGTCATAGGGTTCATCTAAAAGCTCACTCTGCCAAGCTTCTAATACATCTCCACAACGAATGTGAAGGCGCTTGGTTGCGATCTCTTTGTCAAATTTATCATTTAGGTGCTTGCAAAGGTCCTTATCAACCTCAAAAGCAGTAACACTTTTGACATCAACTAAATATTTAGTTAAATCACCTAATCCAGGTCCAATTTCGGCAACGGTGTGCTCAGTATTGGGCATCGATTGGATGATTTGATGCAATACAGACTCATCTTTTAAAAAGTTTTGACCAAACTGTTTTTTGGCTTTATGAGAATTTTGCATTCGAAGATTTTACACAAAATGTGCTTAAAGCAAGATTTGACGACAGTCTAGCATTAGAAAAACTTATTTTAAGTTTCTAAAAATTTCTAATGCTTCTTCCATTAAAGCGATATGGTAACTCTCTTGAGTGTTAATAAAGTTGAAAAAGTTACGCAATGGTTTATGATTAATACTCTGCGCAATAGCGCGACACTCTTCTTTTGCAGCTTCTTCTTCGTCAATACCATCGAGAAGAAATTTCTCTAAAGAGTCAAAGGCATAAATTTCTGAGGTTATAAAACGAGGAATGGTTAAAATTCCTAAATCTGTCATAATCTGTGCAAAAGATTTGAGATGAAATTTTGATTCATCAATTAAAATTTGAAAAATTTCATGAATTCGCTGATTGTCAATCCGTGTTTGTGCATAAGAGTAGATAACAATAAGTTCATACTCCTTATAGGACTCATCAAATAAAAACGTCACTAAAGTCATTATAGTTTCAGGAGTAAGTTCTGTTTCGTCACTTAGTTTTAGCTCACGATTGAATGCTTTAAGTGGTGTTTCGTCGGTTAAATTGGTGCTGAGTACAAAAATTATGTATTGTAAATCTGCAGAAATACGTTTTGAAAGCTCATCATCACCTTCATACTGTTCTAATAGTCCTTCAAGCATAATTTTACATGTAGAAATCATATTGCCAATATTATTATATTTAAAGTTTAGGTTGGGACGTTCGTAACTTATAATAACGTCTTGTTTTAATAGAGCATTTTCTACCCAGCGCAGATGTCGATAGATAATTTCTGAAAAGTCATAAAGTTGCCCTTTTAGTTCACCTTGAGGTAGAGCAAATGAGCTAAAAAGTGTGGTAAGCCATGTGGCATGTAGTAAGGTGAAGTTATTTTGATTCATCTGCTATCTCCGGATTGCACTCTTTTGCTGTTAGTTTAGTGACCATAAGAGCATCTTTGTCTATTTTTAAGTTTTCGTAATGCTCCAGTGCTGCTAAAAATGCAGCAGCAACAATTTCAGAACAGGCTGCCTCTTCCTCTGGAACACTCTCTAGAGATTCTAACATAATGTTAGTAAGCGTTTGTGCTTCTAGTAGGCTTACACCCTTAACTGTGTCGGTAAAAATAGAGCCGCTGACAACGGTAGTACTACAAGCCTTTACTTGATAGGCAATCTCATTAATTAGTGCATCTTTTAGTTTAAAATAGACAATTACACTCTCGCCATTTTGTGGGTTCTTGCCAATACCGCAACCGTCATAGCTCTCTAATTTTCCATAGTTTCTTGGGCTGTTCATGTGGTCAATAAAGACCGATACCATCTCATCTTGCATAAATACTTCCTGTAAATTACATGTAAAAATGAATTATACACTGTTGTTAAGTGATTTTTCTTTATACTTGCGGTAATAAAAGAACAAGAGATATTATATGGACTATTTTGCCAAAAGAATTATTCCCTGTCTTGATGTTAAAGATGGACGTGTTGTTAAAGGTGTTAACTTTGTAGGTTTGCGTGATGCAGGTGATCCTGTTGAGGTAGCTAAGCGTTATAATGAAGAGGGTGCTGATGAGATTACTTTTTTAGACATTGGAGCTTCACATGAAGGTCGCGACACTATTGTAGACATTGTTGAGAAAGTGGCTAAAGAGGTTTTTATTCCATTGACTGTCGGTGGAGGAATTAGGAAACTAGAAGATATTTATGCACTTTTACATGTAGGTTGCGACAAGGTCAGCGTTAACTCCGCAGCAATTAAACGTCCTGAGCTTATTAATGAGGGAGCTAAACGTTTTGGATCGCAATGTATTGTAGTAGCTATTGATGTTAAGCAGACTAATGGTCGATATAATGTCTATCTCAATGGCGGTCGTGTCGATACTGGCATTGATGCGGTAGCATGGGCTAAGGAGGTAGCAGACCGTGGAGCAGGAGAGATTCTTTTAACTTCTATGGATGCAGATGGCACTAAGGAAGGCTTTGACATTCCTATTACACAAGAGCTAAGTGAACTACTTAACATCCCTATTATTGCCAGTGGTGGGGCAGGGACAATGGAGCATATTAAAGAGGCATTTGAATATGGTGCTGATGCCGCACTTGCTGCTTCTATATTTCATTACAAAGAGATCGATATCATGGATTTAAAACACTATCTACATGATAATAATATTGCGGTACGCTTATGATTATCTGTGCAGGAAATAGTGAAACCTTTGATTTTGCGACACCTACTGGTGTAGGGCTTGTTGAAACAGCTATTAACTTAACAAGACTCTGTCTTTTTGATAAACCGGAATTTCTGCTGTTTGTGGGAAGTGCGGGAAGCTACGGTGAACATCAAATTTTAGATATTGTCGAATCTAAAACAGCATCTAACATTGAGTTATCGTTTTTACAAAATATAGGCTACACGCCTTTAGATAACGTTGTCTCAACGCAAACAAAAAATATAAAAGATATTGTCATTAACTCATCAAACTATATCTCTACGGACTTTGATTTGGTACAGAAATTTCTGCCTTTGGGAATTGGTCTAGAAAACATGGAATTCTTTTCGGTGCTTAGAGTTGCACAGGAGTTTAATATTCCAGCTGGCGGAGTCTTTTGCGTAACAAATTTTTGTAATAATAGTGCCCATGCTGACTTTTTAAAAAATCATGAAGCGGCCAAAGCAAAACTGACACTACATGTAAATCAGAGAATCAGAGAGCTAACTTCATGAAGCCAACTATTTTAGACTATACCAAAGAGGAACTTGCTCAAGCTATTAAACCCTCTTTTCGTGCCAAACAGATCTTCGGATGGCTCTACGCGCAATATGCCAACAGTTTTGAAGAGATGAAAAATCTTCCAAAAGTGATGCGTGAAGATTTACATGTAAAATATAACATTACACCACTGAGTATCTTAAAAAAAGAGGAGTCAAGTGACGGTACTATTAAGTACCTATTTGAGCTTCCTGATGGAAAAACTGTAGAGAGTGTTCTTCTTAGGATGAAAGAAGACGAACTCGATAGTGAGGGAAATCTGCTACATCATGCGAAATATACGGTCTGTGTCTCCACGCAAGTGGGCTGTAAAGTAGGATGTGCTTTCTGTCTTACTGCTAAAGGTGGATTTACCCGTGACCTAACTTCAGGTGAGATAGTAGCACAAGTTTTAGAGCTTAAAAAAGATAATAACATAGCAGCTAACAGACGCTTAAATATTGTCTATATGGGAATGGGTGAACCACTAGATAATCTGGACAATCTTGCCAAAGCCATTAAAATATTTGCTGATGATGACGGTTTTGCTATCTCACCAAAACGTCAAACGGTCTCAACGAGTGGACTTAGTAGTAAGATAGATAAGCTTGGGGAGATGGATTTGGGTGTTCATATTGCTATCTCTCTTCATGCAGTAGATGATGACCTTCGTACAGAGTTAATTCCTATGAATAAAGCACATAATATCGCCTCCATTATTGAGGCAATCAAACGCTTTCCAATCGATACCCGAAAACGTGTAATGTTTGAGTACCTTGTCATTAAAGGTAAAAATGATGATCAGCAGTCGGCTAAAAAATTGGTCAAACTTTTACACGGTATTAAAGCGAAGGTGAACCTAATCTATTTTAATCCCTATCCTGATACTCCATATGAACGACCTAGCAAAAAAAGTATGATTGAGTTTCAAGAGTACCTAGTTAATCATGGACTGCTGTGTACTATTCGTGATTCAAAAGGTATTGATATTAGTGCGGCATGTGGACAGTTAAAAGAGAAAGAGAAACAGGAGTTGTAATGGGTGTTTTAGAGTATGTTCAGATTATATTTTTAATAGTTGTGGTGGGTGTTGGTGTTGTTGGATTTGTTCGTGCTGTTAACGACAAAAGTGATGAGTAGTTCTGTTTGCAAAATTAGTGTAAAATAACTAAAATATATTTTTATAAGGAGTGGTAATGTCAGATAAATCTAGAAAAACTGATTCAGATCGTATTATGAGAATTACAGAGTTATGTGAAGAGCACTTTGGTCAAGTTCGTTTTGTTGGAGTAAAATACCACTCTACCATTGGATGGGTGGCAAAAGTTCAATTTGATGATAGTGTCTATTTTGAAAATTTAACAGCAGACGGAAAAGATTCAACCGATGCTCTGCGTAAACTCAAAAATAGAGTTAAAAAAATCATTAATCGTTACAATACGGTTTAAAGCTTTTTAAGGCTTTGCCGATATCTTCTTTCATGAAAACAGTAATCACAATTTTATTAACATCTTCTCTATCACTTTTTGCATCTCCTTATTGGGTGCAAGTTAGTAGCATTAAAGAGTCTAGTGGTGTAGCAAAGTCTTTTTTAATCAAGATAAAACAGAATGGTTTTAACCATGACATCATTGAAGCCGATAGTAGAAAAAAAGTCTTTTTAGGCCCTTTTAAAAGTAAAAAAATAGCTAGAAATGCACTTCCTAAAATTCGGTGTAAAATTGCACGTGATGCTTTTATTGTAGGTGGGTCTGTCAAAAAAGCAGTAGCTACACTTGAGAAAAAAGGTGTTGCAATAGAAGATTTGAGTAACGCTAGCAAAAAGGCTCTACAACTTCTGCCTAAAGTCGTCTCTCCTAAACCTTGTTTATGTATATATGATGTACATCTTTTGCATAAAATTGAGCTTGAAGAAGCATTGGCTTACTATAAAAAGTCATCGTACTACTCTTTTAAAGAGTAGTTTTTTTAGAGGTCAAGACACTCCAAGTCTCTGTTTAGAAGTTTATGTACGCCTGCTTGGAGTGAAAATAGTAGCTCTTGGGGTGTTTCACCATTTAGCGGATAGCTGACCTCAGAAGAGGGGATATAAACATCAAAGAATTCTTCAAACATATTTTTAACGATGGTAGAGCCGTATTTGTCAGTGTAGGGTAGAATAAAGAAGTAGTCTTTCTCGCTGTTTACAATAGCATCAGAACCTCTTAGTACTCGCTCTAAACTTTGTAAAATTGCGTCATCACTCAGTTTTTGAAAGTCACAATATAAAATAGTGAAACTCTCAGACCTATTATCATCAAGCCTATCTGCAATACCTATGTTAAGTTCAAGTAGGGATTTTGTATCATCATAAGAAAAGTGAACACCTGCCATAAAATACCCTTTGTGATTAGTTGTGAAACAGTATACACACTATTAATTGAAAAATTTATAAAATTGAATATTTAGTCGCCTCTTCTCGTGTTGGAAATGGAGATGCTTCAACTAGTGTGCCGTCAAAATCAAGGTTGTATTGAGAGCCTGATGATGTTTTACAGTAGTTTAGAACTATTTTTGCAGCAAGCGCTTTGTCTGCATCACTGGCACTGCTTGAGAGTAGTGCATGGGGTCCTGGAATACCAACAGTTTTTACATGTAAAAACTTGCTGTTGTCAATATCTTGAATAAAGGCATTTTCATCCTTGTTTCGACCAACAACAAGCTTGGCACCATCATCAAGTCTTAAGTGGCGACCAAACTTAAGTACGGGAATATCACGGACCTCTAATGGTTCATAAGCGACAAAGTCATGCATTTTTTTAGTAAAGTTCTCATCTGTTAGGAGGCATCCACCCCCTGGACTCTCATAATCTTTTAACTCATACTCTTTAACCAGTTCCATCTGACGATCACGACTTCTTCCACTAATGCCTTCAAGTTTTTCTCTATCAACCCAACCTTGCTCTTCGGCAATAGTAGGTGCTAGTAGTTTTGCTGAGAGTGGACGTATAAGTAGCCCATCACAACTGCTTAAGTCAAGTACTTTAGCCAAAGCATCTGCATTTTGGCTCATTGGACGTTGACCAAGAACTTCACCACTAATTAAAAAGCTTGCTCCAACATCATCCATAATACGTTTGGCGACCTCAAACATCTTGGCATGACAGTCAATACAAGGGTTAAAATGTTTTCCGTAACCATATTTTGGATCAAAAAGTACCTCTTGTAGGTACTCACTCTGAATATCAATCACCATAAACTCAGCACCTACTTGTTTGCACATATTTCTCATATGTTCACCGCGATCCTTAGTGGCTCCAAATCCGGTATTTATATTACAGGCAATGACATCTATTCCTTGATTTACTACAAGTTTAATCGCCAAGGCAGAGTCTAAACCGCCGCTAAAAAGTGAGATGGCTTTCATAAATTATTATCCTTCATAGGGTACTAACTCGCCCCGTTTTAATTTTGCAATTTTATTTCTGTATGATCGTATAAGAAAAGATTTTTTATCTAGTGGTAACTCTTGTTGAAATTTTACCTGTTTTAGAGCTTTTTCATAGTGGTTTCTAAGAAAAAAGATTAGATTGTCGTTAAGATGTTGTGTATCTTTAAAACTTGGGTTCTTATCATCTATGACAATAGCCATGACTCGTGGGTCATCAAGTTGCCCACGCAGAACAAGTTCGAGCTCATTAGCATGATGCTGAAGCAGTGAACTGCTAAAAGAGTCGACAATCTGGTTAATGTACTGGGGGTTTTCTACGGCTGTTTTAATTAAACTGCGCTCCCACGCATCACCATAGTTGCTAACAGGTGCAGTAGTGCTGCTATTTTGAGTCTGAGCAGAGATCTTAATGAGTGATGGAGAGAGCCCAAGTCTGGATGAAAAGTAGTTTTTATACTCCTCTTGTAGCAGTGGTGAGAGTGTTTTTAGGTAGCCCACTCCCTCATGCATCGCTTTCTCTTTCTCTTTGGGATTGCTTAAATCGTATTGACCAATTCCTAAATCAAGAACAAACTCAATAAAAGGCTTTGCCGAACGAAAGAGGGTGTTTAACTCCTCAATTTTTCCATTTTTTACCATATCAGCAGGGTCAACTCCCTCTGCAAAAATAACCACACCCCCATCAAATCCGGCAGCACTTAAAAGCTTAGCTGCTTTCAGTGCTGCAGCTATTCCGGCATTATCTCCATCATAGGCCATAATGATGCGTGGGTCACCTTTACGCAGTAGCGGCAGATGTTCAGGTGTTAAAGCCGTTCCAAGTGTTGCTACGGCATTGTTAAAGCCTGCCTGATGGAGCATTATGACATCAAGATAGCCCTCGGTTACAATCATCTCGCTTTTTTTGTAGATGGCATCCTTAGCTACATCATAAGCATAAAGAAGACGTGATTTATTAAACAGTTTGGTTTGCGGAGAGTTGACATATTTGGCAGAGTGTCCACTGATTGTCCGTCCTCCAAAACCTACAGCAGTACCATTTGCTGCATAGATCGGAAAGGTAATACGTTCAATAAAACGGGCATAAATATTGTTCTCGCCACTACCAACTACACCTAGCTCAATGGCTTCTGTCATATTGTACATATTACTTTTTAAATAGTTGAGTGTATCGTTTGAAGAGGGAGCATAACCAATACCAAAGCGCTCAATTGAAGAGGCATAAATCCCACGTTCAACTAAGTAGGATTTAGCAGTGATGTTTTTTTCTAAAAGTGTCTGATACCATCCATTTAGAGATTCAATAATCTTTGTATCGGTCTTTTTTTGAGTACCTTTAGTGTAGGAGAGCGTATAGTTACATGAGTCTGCCAGTTTTTCGATAGCTTCAGGGTAGCTGAGCTTGTCATGCTCCATAACAAACTTAATGCTGTCTCCGCCGGCACCACAGCCAAAACAGTGGTAGATTTGTTTTTGTGGACTGACTACAAAACTGGGTGTTTTTTCATCATGAAAAGGGCAATTTCCCTTATGGTTTGCCCCCGCTTTTCGCAGCTCAATGTAGCCGCCAATAACATCAACAATATCAAGCCGGGCCTTTAGCCCTTCAATGGAGTCTGCTGCAATCATAAGGAATTATAACTGACTTGTACTTTGAAATTTATTTGGCTATAATTCGGTCCTAAAAATTTTAACAGAAAGTAGGTGATGTGAATGCCAGGTATTGTACTACGTCATGATGATAACTTTGATGCCTCTTACCGTCGTTTCAAAAAACAGACAGATCGTAATCTGATTGTTACTGAAGCACGTGCTCGTCGTTTCCACGAAACAGAAACTGAAAAGCGCAAGAAGCAGAAAATTTCAGCTCGTAAGAAAATGCTTAAACGTCTTTATATGATGAGACGTTACGAATCACGTCTGTAATAACTTAGCCTTCGGGCAAGTTGTTACCCTCTCTTATTAACCACTACTTCTTTCTACTTTTTCTTTAAACTAACAGATTCATTATGTCATGATTTATTTTATGCTATTCTTTTACATAAATAGAAATATTTTAATTTAGAGTGAATTTTAAAATAGTACATGGGGTAGTTATGAGTAATTTGAAGCGTAGAAAAGAAGACCATAGCATAGTGAAATGCCTATTTCCGGCAGCAGGGTATGGAACACGGTTTTTACCAGCAACTAAAGCGATTCCTAAAGAGATGCTACCTGTATTGACTAAACCGTTACTTCAGTATGGTGTAGAAGAGGCTATTGAAGCGGGAATAGATACTATGGCTATTGTTACAGGTCGTGGAAAGCGGGCTATTGAAGACCATTTTGATAGGTCTTATGAGCTAGAACATCAGATAGATGGCACCTCAAAAGAGTGCTTGATGACAGAAGTTAGAGATATTGTCAGCCAATATACTTTTAGCTATACAAGGCAAGTAGAGATGAAAGGTCTTGGTCATGCGATATTAACAGGTCATACACTTATAGGAGAAGAGCCATTTGCAGTTATTTTAGCAGATGACTTGTGTGATAATGGCGGCAAAGCTGTTTTAAGCCAAATGATTGATATTTATGAGAAGTATTCTGATTGCTGTATTGTTGCAATAGAAGAAGTTCCTAAAGAGCAGACTAATAAATATGGTGTTATTGCAGGAGAGGAGATTGCACCTAATCTTTTTCAAGTTAATAACATGGTAGAAAAGCCAGACCCAAAAGATGCTCCCAGTAATTTAGCTATTATTGGAAGATATATCTTAATACCAGAGATTTTTGATGTTCTTGAGGAGACAAAGCCAGGCAAAGGTGGTGAAATCCAGATTACAGATGCTCTTTTAACCTTAGCAAAGCAAGGTAAAGTATTGGCCTATAAATTTGAAGGAAGACGTTTTGACTGTGGTTCAGTTGATGGGTTTGTTGAAGCGACTAACTATTTTTATGAAAAAAAGAGTTAGGATTTAGGAGTCTTAAATGCAATATAGTAGAAACTTTTACCAAATTAAGTCAAATGAGAGTATTTTTAAATCAGTAGAAGATGAGGTTCAAGATGTGGGTTATTATAATTTACCTCTACAGGATACTACATCTATTAAAGAGTTTGCAAAAACAGTCACACAAAAACATATTGCTGTTATTGGAATTGGCGGAAGTACGCTTGGGACAATTGCTATTTATGATTTTCTTAAAAAATCAAACAACTACAGTAAATATTTAGATTTTTTTGAATCCACTGACCCTATTGATATTAAGTCAAAAGTGAGTAGATTAGATTTAAATGATACACGCTTCATTATCGTTAGCAAATCGGGAACGACAATAGAGACGATAAGTATTTTTAAGTATTTAAGTGCGCAGGTAACTATAGACAAATCAAACTGTGTTGTTGTAAGTGAGAAAGAGAGTAAACTAACCTCTTATGCTTTAAAACATAAAATAAAAACATTTGAAATACCAAAAAATATAGGTGGAAGGTTCTCTGTATTTTCAGCGGTAGGACTGCTGCCTTTGGCTATTGTTGGGGTCGATATTGACAAACTATTATCAGGGGCGAAAGAGGTAAAAGAGAACTTCTTCTCTAAAGGTGAATATTATAAACTAACGATGGAAAAAGCAAGGTTTATGGTAGAAAACAAGTACCGATTTAACATCAATGTCCTTTTTAGCTACTCAACAGCATTAGAGGGCTTTAACAAGTGGTATGTACAGCTCTGGGGTGAGAGTTTAGGAAAGTTTAATGTAAATCAAACACGTCAGGCACTCACGCCTATCGGCCTGATTGGACCAGTAGATCAGCACAGTTTTTTACAACTCATAGCAGAGGGTATGAGAGATAAAACCGTTACCTTTATTAAAATTGACGACTTCCAAGACACTACAGTTATACCATCAGGAACGCTAACTGGTTTTGATGACTTAGAGTACATAGATGGTTTGGAGTTTTCACAACTAATAGCGCATCAAGCAGATGCAACTATAAAGGCCATACAAGACCTAAAAGATATCCCTTGTGATGTTATTACTATTGACAAACAGGATGAATATAACATTGCTAAACTGATGTTTAACTACCAGTTACTAACCTCAATTGTAGGAAAATTTGTTCAAATTAACACCTATGATCAACCAGGTGTTGAAGCAGGGAAAATTATTTTAAAAGAGAAGCTAAAGGAGAGTTGAATATGAAAATAGCCATAGCAGGAACAGGGTATGTCGGTCTCTCAAATGGAATACTATTAGCACAACATAATGAGGTCATAGCATTAGATGTCATTGGTAAAAAAGTAGAGATGCTTAACCAAAAAGAGTCCCCCATAGAAGATACAGAGATACAAGAGTATTTAGCGAACAAGCCTTTAAACTTCAAAGCAACATTAGATAAAAATGAAGCTTATAGTGGTGCTGAGTATGTCATTATTGCAACACCAACTGATTATGATACACAGACACACTATTTTGACACATCGTTAGTGGAGCGCGTAATTAAAGATGTTATGCAGATTAATCCTGATGCAACAATGGTTATTAAGTCAACTGTACCTGTTGGTTTTACAAAACAGATTAGTAAAGAATTAGATACCAATAATCTCATCTTCTCCCCTGAGTTTCTTAGAGAAGGAAAAGCACTTTATGATAATCTTTACCCATCACGAATTATTGTAGGTGAAAAATCCGAGCGGGCCGAAACCTTTGCCAAGCTATTAGCTGAGGGTGCTATTAAAGAGGATATAGATACACTTTTTACCGACTCCACTGAAGCAGAAGCTGTGAAACTATTTTCAAATACCTACTTAGCGATGAGAGTATCTTATTTTAATGAGTTAGACTCCTATGCAGCATCACAAGGATTAGACACCAAGCAGATTATTGAGGGTGTTGGACTTGACCCTAGAATTGGAAATCATTACAATAACCCTTCTTTTGGCTATGGAGGCTACTGTTTGCCAAAAGACACTAAGCAGCTACGCGCAAACTACAAAGATGTTCCCAATAGTTTAATAGGCGCCATAGTAGAAGCAAATACAACACGAAAAGATTTTATTGCCAAGAGCATTATAGATAGAAATCCAAAAGTTGTTGGTATTTACAGGCTGGTTATGAAAAGTGGAAGTGATAACTTTAGAGCCTCTGCTATTCAGGGAATTATGAAGCGCATTAAAGCTAAAGGCATCAAAGTTATTATTTATGAACCAGTACTTGAAGAAGAGGAGTTTTTTCGCTCAAAAGTCATTAAAAACCTAGCTGAGTTTAAAATACTCAGTGATGTTATAGTAGCCAACAGACTCTCTGAAGAACTACTTGACGTGCAAGAAAAGGTCTACACAAGAGATATCTTTAATAGTGATAACTAACAGCTATTAGAGCTGTTAGTTATTTAAATCAAATCCATCATTGATAATAGCTGCTTGAGTAAATGGGTTTAAGATAGCAGAAATTAACTGTAATAATGGCATCTCTTCTGCAATAGCAACGTTTGAGCCTTTAGCGTCTCGAGCATCAACATAGACAATATCATTTGGTTGTAATATTAGACTGTTGTAGCGAATGGAATTTAAATCTGTCAAATCAACTTCACGTATTTCAGGATTACGTAAACTTCCACGTATAATTTTAATATTAGTGCGTTTTGCTTGATCCGTAATATCGCCGCTACTTGCAAGTGCTTCAAATAAAGTCATAGTCCCATTGGTGACAAGAAGGGTACCTGGACTTCTAACTTCGCCTAAAACAAAAAGCCTCTGATTAAGAATTTTGACTGCGACATAAGGGTTACGAAGGTATTTTTTATACTCTTTAATTAATTTTTCCGCCGCTTCAGTCTCAGTCAGGCCACTGATTTTAACAAGCCCTACAAGAGGTAAATTGACTTGACCACTTGAAAGAATAAGCATGCCTTCATCACCAACACGATTAGTGTCATTACGTTGACCACCTGTGCTTAAAAGTTGACTTAATGTACCTGAGCCAGTAGAGGACTGGTTAAAGGCAGTGATTTCAACGCGATCACCCTTTCTGATTTTCCACTCAAAGAGTGCTTCACTGTTATATTGTCTATCAGATAGCTCCTTAACAACAGTTTCTTCCTCAACATTTTTATTAAAACGATTGTAATCTTTTGTTGAGCAAGCTGATAGCAGAACAACTAATATGGATAAACCAAGAACATGTAACTTTTTCATGGGAACTCCTAGTGATAGTCTAATACTAACAATTATATATTATATATTATAAATTATCTATATAATCAAAAAAAAACGTAAGAAAAGAGGTAGAAATTAAAAGTAATCCTTTAAAGATTCCTCGATATAATTACAAACTTATATTTTACAAGGACAGGTATGCAATTTTCAGCACCATTAAAAAGTAACTCAAAACGGATTATGCTTTTAGGCTCAGGAGAGCTTGGAAAAGAGGTTGCCATTGAGGCACAGCGTCTCGGTCTTGAAGTCATCGCAGTTGACCGTTATGAAAATGCTCCAGCTCATTTAGTGGCTAACCGTTCTCATGTAGTCAATATGCAAGACTGTGAAGCAATTTTAGAGATTATTCGTCATGAAAAACCTGATTATATTCTGCCAGAGATTGAAGCCATTAGTATAGATGCTCTTTTTAAAGCAGAGGCAGAGGGGTTTAATGTTATTCCTAATGCTGAAGCGGTAAATAAAACAATGAACCGTAAAAATATTCGACGTTTTGCAGCAGAAGAGTTAGGGGTTAAAACAGGTGGTTATGAGTTTGTATCTACTTATGAAGAGCTCTGTAGCGCTGCAGATAGATTAGATTTTCCTTGTGTTATTAAACCGGTTATGAGTAGTTCTGGTCATGGTCAGAGTGTGGCAAAAAGCACTGATGACTTGGCAGCATCATGGGAAATTGCAAAAGAGGCTCGCGGTGATGCTAGTGAGTTGATTGTAGAAGCTTTTATTAAATTTGACTATGAGATTACACTGTTAACGGTTCGAAATGAGAAAGAGACGGTCTTTTGTGAGCCTATTGGACACATCCAAAAAGATGGAGACTATGTTTTTAGCTGGCAGCCGATGCAGATGAGTGACATTGCAAAAGATCGCGCACAAGTTATGGCTAAAACCGTAACTGATGGACTTGGAGGTAGTGGCCTTTTTGGTGTAGAGATGTTTGTTTGTGGTGATGAAGTCTATTTCTCAGAACTCAGCCCACGCCCACACGATACAGGAATGGTAACACTCATTACTCAGAGTCAGAGTGAGTTTGCGCTTCATGTTCGTGCAGTTCTTGGACTTCCGTTAGGCTTTACATTCTATGGTGATGGTGCGAGTGCTGCCTTTAAATCAGAAGTGAGTTCTCAGGCCCCAGTGGTAGAAGTAGATGATTCACTCTTTAGCGATAATAGCTATGTGAGAGTCTTCTCAAAACCAGAAGCCCATGTAGGACGTAGATTGGCTGTAGCGCTTGTGTTTGATGAAGTTGAGAGTGCTTTGGCGCAATCTAAAGAGCTTATTAAAAAAATAAAAGACGTATAATGAAAATTGTTATTTTAGATGCAGCCACATTTGGCGAAACTGATATTAGTGCATTTGAGCAGTTTGGTAGTGTAGAGATTTTTCAGACAACAACTGCCGGTGAGACACAAGAGCGTATTGTTAATGCTGATGTTATTGTAACTAACAAAGTAGTTATAACTGCAGAGATGATGATTACATGTAAAAATCTAAAGCTCATCTGTGTGGCCGCTACCGGTATGAATAATGTAGATTTAGATGCGGCCTCTTCTCAAAATATTGAAGTAAAAAATGTAGCAGGGTACTCAACACAGTCGGTGATTCAGCACACCTTTTCAATGCTCTTTTATTTAGCAGGAAGTTCAGGTTATTACGACAACTATGTAAAAGAGGGATCATGGGCAAAGAGTCCAATTTTTACTCATGTGGATAAGCCATTTTTTGAGGTAAAAGGTAAAAAATGGGGTATTATCGGTTTAGGTGAGATTGGTAAAGGGGTGGCTAACGTCGCTACTGCTTTTGGTGCTGAGGTCTGTTACTATTCAACGTCATATAAAAATAACGATAGCACGTACCCTAAAGTTGGTTTAAGCAGTATGCTTGAGACGTGTGACATCATTACCATTCATGCACCACTTAACACTAACACTAAAGGGCTTATCTCTCAATCAGAACTTCTGCAACTTAAAGATGGTGCTATTTTACTTAATCTTGGTCGTGGCGGAATAGTTGATGAAGAGGCATTGTCACGAATTATTGATGTAAAAGATATTAAAGTGGGGCTTGATGTTTTAGAGGTTGAGCCTATGAAAGAGAATCATCCACTTTTACATGTAAAAAACCAAGAGGCACTTTACATCACTCCACATATTGCATGGACATCTGTTGAAGCACGTGACTCACTTATTGCAAAGATTGTAGAGAATATTAAAACTTTCATAGATGGTTGAGGCCACTGCTCTTTTTTTCGCTGCTTTTTTAGCAGCAACCATTCTTCCTTTTAGCTCTGAAGCGGCTTTTATTGCTGCACTAACCTCTGATATGAATGTTGTTTTAGCACTAATTAGTGCTTCGTTGGGAAATGTATTTGCGGTTATTGTAAATTATTTTTTAGGCTTTTGGCTTTATGAAAAAATGCATACTAAGCTAGAGTTTTCAAAGGTTGGGAAAATATCTTTAGATTGGGTACACCGTTATGGCTATGCAGCACTACCCCTTACTGTTTTACCCATTATTGGTGATCCGTTGACTATTGTTGCTGGTATGGCCAGATTAAACGTGGTATGGTTTATTGCAGTAGTTGGGTCGTTAAGAGTGGGACGTTACTATTTAATAAGCTTGGCTTTTTAGTTTCGAAATTCTACATGTAAAAGTGAGTTCAGTCTATTTTTATCAAAACCTTTTGTTGGAGTACTTAGTTTTCCTATAGTATTTTCATCATACAAAAAGTTTTGAATATAGTAACTATTTCGATAGCCTTTAGCATATAAATCTTCAATAATAGAGTTAATATCGCACTCATTTAATAGATCCGAATGAAGTGTCGTTCTTACTTCAAATGGAGTCTCTGAATTAATGAGAAGTTCAAGCGTATAATTAAAAAATGTAAACTGCTGATTATGAGTGATAGTAGAAAACTTCTGTTTGGGAGCTTTGTAGTCTAACGCAATATAATCAATGAGCTCTTTTTTTAGCAGAGTCTCAACTACTTTTGGAGCAGTTCCGTTAGTGTCAAGTTTAATTTTAAAACCAAGCTCTTTAATCTGTTGAGCAAGCTCTATAATGTTTTCAAAAAGTGTTGCTTCACCACCAGAGAGTACGACTGCATCGAGCAGTCCTGTTCGCTGTTTTAAAAATGTTAGCGCATCATCAGCACTAAGAGAACCTTTACTAAAGACAATATTAGCGTTATAACAGTAGTCACACCGCATATTACACCCTGCAAACCAGAAGATAGCTGCAAGATGATCAGGATAATCTAACGTGCTAAACGGTGTAATGTCATAGAGAGGCTTTTTAGGCTGCACAGTTCTCTTTAAACTGTTTACGCTCTTGGTGTTCACCTTTTTTACCAATGTTAAAACTCTCTACGGGTCTATGATAGCCCATAACTCTAGTGTAAACAACACAACGTTTTCGTTGATCTTGGACTTTTTTTAATATTTCTTTATGAGACATGTTTCTCTTCCTCTAAATAAGATTGTATAAGTTCTTCATCACATTTTGGACAGAACTCGTGTTCACCAGCTAAGTACCCATGTTTTTCACATGTAGAAAATAGCGGGGTAATAGTAATGTAAGGCAGTCTAAAGTTGGTAATGATGTTTTTAACTAACTTTCGGCAAGACTCTACGGAGCTGATACGTTCTTTCATGTACATATGCAGTACCGTGCCACCCGTATATTTACACTGTAACTCATCTTGGAGTGTCAGTGCTTCAAATGGGTCATCAGTGAGGTCTGCGGGGAGTTGTGATGAGTTGGTGTAGTAGATATTCTCACCAAAACCTGCCTGTAAAATTGATGGAAATCGTTTTCGATCTTCTTTGGCAAAACGGTAGGTTGTTCCCTCAGCCGGGGTTGCTTCAAGGTTGTAAAGATTTCCTGTAGCTTCTTGAAACTCTACCATTCGCGCTCTCATGTGTTCTAGTACCTCTACGGCAAACTGCATCCCCTCACGACTTGAAATATCTTGCGTATCTTTAGTGAAATTTCGAATCATCTCATTAATACCGTTGACTCCAATGGTGGAGAAATGGTTGTTAAAATGGTGAAGATAACGTGCCGTATAAGGGAAAAGTCCACGCTCATACATGCTCTCTATAAAAAGACGCTTCTTCTCTAATGTTGATTTTGCTAACCCCATAAGACGGTCAAGTTCTTTAAAGAGTTCATCTCTACTGTTGGCGTATAGATACCCAAGTCGTGCCATATTAATGGTCACAACACCAATACTTCCTGTCATTTCGGCACTACCAAAAAGTCCGCCACCTCGTTTTAGAAGCTCACGAAGATCAAGTTGAAGACGACAACACATACTGCGTACGTGTCCTGGTTTATAGGCATCTGGATTTTCCACTAAGTTACCGTCATTATTTCTCATAAATTGAGAGCCAATAAAATTCTGAAAATAGGATGAGCCGATTTTAGCAGTATTTTCAAAGAGAATATCGGTATTTTCACCATGCCAGTCAAAATCTTCCGTAATATTTACAGTTGGAATTGGAAAGGTAAAAGGTTGACCGCTCTTATCGCCCTCAGTCATAATCTCATAATAGGCTCTGTTAATGAGATTCATCTCTTTTTGAAAGTGCTCATACGTCATTGACTCAAGTGATGATGCACCTCGGGCTACTGCTTGATGCTGTAGTGTTGCATCATCAATACCTTTAAAAAGGTGTTTTTGATTACGAGTTGGGGTCTGCTCTTTTAAATCACTTGGAACTGTCCAGTCAATAGTAATGTTGGTAAAAGGACTCTGCCCCCAGCGTGCTGGTACATTGAGGTTGTAGATAAAACTACGAATCGCTTTTTTTACCTCTTTATATTCAAGTTGATCTTTAAAGAGATAGGGAGCTAAATAGGTGTCAAATGAGCTAAATGCCTGTGCTCCCGCCCACTCACTTTGAAGTATTCCCAAAAAATTTGCCATCTGTCCCAAAGCTTCACGAAAATGGTTGGGCGCGTTAGACTCCACTCTGCCTCGTACGCCATTAAAACCCTCATCTAAGAGTACTCGCAAGCTCCAGCCTGCACAATAACCCGTTAAACAATCCAAGTCATGAATATGGTAGTCTCCATTTCGGTGGGCATAGCCCTCTTCTTTAGAGTAAACTTTATCTAACCAGTAGTTAGCAATGACTTTTCCTGCGGTGTTATTGACAAGTCCTGCATTGGAGTAGCCTGTGTTGGAGTTGGCTTTAATACGCCAGTCACTACCGCTAATGTATTCCTCAATGGTCTGCGTTGCATTAATGTAGGTGGTGTCTTCATTAAAACCTAATTGATGCTCTCTCTGCATTTTGTGAGTATGGCGATATAGTAGAAATGATTTCATAACATCAAAGTAACGTGCTTTAAAAAGTGCTTGCTCAATGAGGTCTTGAACATCTTCAACTGCTATAACACGTCGTTCTTTTAATGTAGTAATGACATCAACATAAACTGCATTATCATAAGGTGTGGATTCGCTTTTAAACGCTTTACGTATTGCGTCTTCAATCTTGTAGGGTGTAAAGTCTTGAGATGTGCCGTCTCGTTTGAGTATGGTGGTTAACATTGCCTCTCCTATTGGATAAAGTACGAATGTTATGTCAGAGTGTGGTTATGCTAAATATACATGTAAAACCTCGCGCAGACCTCGCAAGGTTTTACATGTATATTAAAAATCAGTCAACCTTTTTAGATAACTCTGCAAAAGTACAGATGCTTTGAATCATAAGGCTTTTATATCTAGGTTCTGGTTAACTGAACTTTTGACATAACACACACAGGAGAATTGTAGGAAAAGAGTTTGTCATATTATGTCAAAAATGAAATTCTTTTTAGGAAATATATAACTTACTCTCCTATTGCGTATGAATAATATAACCTACGCCATAATTGCTATCAAGCGTATTTTCAGGTAGCTTAGTGCGAAGACGCTTTATTAAAGAGGTAATAGCATTGAGGCTGAACTCTTTTTCAGGGCTATCGGCATAGAGCGTATAATAGAGATCTTCATTTGAAATACTTCTGTTAGGACGATTTAGCATCACATCAAGAAGTTGCTGCTCTTTTTTGGTAAGGTGAACATTCATGCCGTCTTTTTGTAGTGTTTTAAGTTTTAAGTCCCATCTGTAACCATCTTTAAGAAAAATAATACGTTTCTCATTTTCAATCTCTTGGACTAGGCTAAAGAGTAGCTCTTTTAGTTCATCACTATTGATGGGCTTAACAAGATAGCGTGCAAGATGAAGCTCAATTGCCCGAAGGAGTTTGTCTTTTTCAGAGTGCGCGGTAGCAATAACCATCTTAGTAGTTTTGTCGTCTTTTCGAATTGTCTCAATTAGTGTTAATCCATCCATATTAGGCATGTTAATATCAGCAACTATAATGTCAGGTTGTCTCTCTTTGTAAATTTTAAGTGCTTCTTTTCCATCTCTAGCCGCGTAAACAGTCTCAAAAAATATCTGTAGATACTCTACAAAATATTTTCGTAACTCCTCTTCATCTTCAGCAATTAAGACTGAGATGTGTTCAATTTTTTTATGCAAGTGCAACTCCTATACAAAATTTTGCGCCATTTTCAATGTTTTTAGCTTCAATGCTACCATCCATACTGCCTTCAATAATCATTTTAGCTATGTAGAGCCCTAGGCCTGTTCCTATGGATTGATGCTTTGTTGTAAAATAGGGTTCAAAAATACGATCTATAATTTTACTGTCAATGCCGCCAGCATTATCTGAAATCTCTAATATGGCACGACTTTCGTTAATAAAAAAATCGATAGTAATACATGGCGTTGTAACATCATTTTCTATGAGGGCATCTTTTGCATTGGAGAGAATAGATATTACAGCTTGGATATACTCATTAATGTAGCCGTTAACTACTAAAGAGTGGTCTCCATTGACTCTAATCTCAACTCCATATTTCTTAATGCTTGGATAGAGCACCTCAAGAGCTTGAGTGACAGCCTTGCGAACACTAAAGGGACGTTTCTCTTTGTTTGGTTTAAAAAAGTCCATAAAGTCTTCAATAGTGCTGGACATATAGGCGATATTCTTTTCCATCTCAGCCAATTTACATGTAAGATCATCTTTTTCCAACATGTCGTAATTATTTTTCTCTTTTGAGATGGCAATAAGCGTGTTGACAATGGCAAGGGGTTGTCTCCACTGGTGTGCAATATTGCCAATCATCTCTCCCATTGCTGCCATTTTAGACTGCTGAAACAGCAGGGTCTCACGCTCTTTTAGAGCAAGGTCTTTAGCTTTGAGTTCTTCAATTGTATTTAAGAGTTCACTATTGTATTTCTCTTCAATATAGAGCCCGCAATCTAAGTTTTTCATCTGAGCGATTAAACCGGAAATGTATGGTTTTTGAATAATTGAGCCGTGCTGAGGTGCGATGAGTTCTAAGTTAAGGGCTTCGATTTTTTTTAGAGCGTAGTTAAAGATATCTTTACTTGGCATATACTCGGCATGAAACTGTTTGGCCTTTTCAAAATAGTCATCCTTTGCAAAAAACTCCCATGACTCATCAATACCACCAAAAATATCACCTGAGAATAACACACTGCTAGCGGGATCATAACTTACAAAAGCACCAGGAGAGTGGCAGTATGGTGTGGTTAAAAACTCTAGCGTATAACCGTTTTGTGTTATAAGTTCTAGCTCGTGTTTATCAATCTCATAATAGCTAGAGGTAGTTAAATAGTGCTTAATCAGTGGTGTCATACGAGAGTGAGTAATAATTTGCAGGTCGTCTCGATTAATGAGCTTCTCTAAATCAGGAACCGAAGCACAGAGGTCAGGGTCTTGATGATGTAAAATAATGTATTTAATATTGCCAAGATTAGTAATGGAGTTGACTTTTTTAACGACGGCATCAAATTCTAGCATACTGCCCGGATCGACTAAAATAGATTCGTTTCCATTTTCAATAAGGTAAGGATGACACTGGAAGGGGTCATTTTCAAGGTACATTCCAATCCAGTAGATTTTTGGAGCGATAAGGATGGATTGAGAGAAGTCTAATGTCTGCATTGCTATCCAAACATGCGTCTAAAAAAGCCTTTTTCGCCAATTGCTTTTTCAACCATTCGTATGTACCGGTCAATAGAACCTGCTCCAAGTTCATAATCTTTAATCATCTTGTCTTCACCGACACTGACACAAAACGGTACACTTTTAATTTCATATTTTTTAGCAAGTTTTGGGTTCTGCTGTACATTGACTTTACAGATTAATGCCCGATCTCCAAAGTAGGCTTCTAAAAGATCCATTAGAGGCTGTATCTCTTGGCAGGGGCCGCAAGTGGGAGAGTAAAAGTCAATAAACATCGCTACCTTAGTGTCTTCAACGGTTGTAACATAGTTTTCATCAGTAAGTTCAAATGCCATGGGCATCCTTTAAAATGTTTTCATAATTTTAATTGCTATGAAAATAATAGCTAAAAAGAGTAATGATGTGATGAATACTAGAGCAGTAATGTCTTTTGGTCGGCACTCATACAGCGAGCCTAGATTTACATTTGCCACAGCAAGAGGGACAATAAGTTCTAAAAATAGAATACTTTTAATCATGGGATCAATACTAAAGAGACTTAATATTGCATAGGCTACAAGAGGAAGCACAATAAACTTGACGCCACTTACCCACGCAATAAGAGTTCTGTTAATTACATGTATTTTTGTGCCGTAGAGATAGATTCCAAAAAGGACTAGCTGTAGCACCATTGAAGCGTAAGCTCCCATCTGTAGCGTTTTATCTATGACATCTGATGGTACATAGCCATAAAAATTTAGTAAAATGGCAATGAGCGCTGCCCATAAAATTGGAAGCTTAACAATGTTTAAAAGTGATGACTTAACATCAAACTCACCACGAGAGTAGAAATAGACTCCAACTGTGTAGACAATAAAGACATTGACTAGGTTAATAATGGTGGTGTAGGGAATGCTCTGCTCCCCAAAGAGCGCAATACCTAAAGGAATGCCAAGATTTCCGGTGTTTCCAATGAGTGCTGCTACTGTGGCAATGGAACGTTCTTTAGGATCATTAAAAAGTTGTCTAGCCACCAAAACTGAGCCCACAAGAACAATAAAGACAATAAAAGCATAAAGTGACGGGGCAAGGAGTAGTGAGCTGTCAATAGGACGTTTAAGAAGTCCCCAGAAGGTTAAGAAAATCTGTAAAAAATAGACCGATAAAATAGTAATAGTCTTGTCATCAATTTTCTCTTTAAAGCTCATTTTGGCAATAAAGCCAACGGCTATAAAGATGTAAATGCCTAAGACCGAAAAAAGTATGGAACTCATAAGTGAAAGTATAGCCTAAACTATTTCATCGTATAATCAGTGAAGTTATTTTTTGTGAGGTTGTTATGAAGAAAATATTGAGTTTAGATTTAGGAATAACATCTATAGGGTACTCTGTTTTAGAGGAGTTGCAAAATGATAAATATTCACTGCTTGACTATGGTGTTAGCATGTTTGACAAACCTACTGATAAAGATGGTAGCTCAAAGAAACTGCTTCATAGTGCCAGTATGTCACAATCAAACCTCTATGGCTTACGAAAACAGAGAAAGCAGAATTTGGCACAACTGTTTGAAGAGTTCTCTTTGGGCAAAAAAAAGAATTTTTTAAATCAAGAAAGAGATAATTTACATGTAAATAAATGGGAATTAAGAGCCAAAAAAGCATTTGAATCTAAGCTTAAAGCAAGTGAATCTGTATGGAGTATTATAATAAGTTTATTGGATTATGTATTCTCTTTAACTACAAACTCACAATCGGTGTTAGAATAAGGACACATTTTGGCAATACTCATAGAGAACTGCTCTTCGTCTATTCCCTCTTTTTTACGTTCAATGTGACGCATCGCAGCACGAAAGGCGGTTAGTACCATGTTAGCACTGTCTTGCTGTTCAGTGGAGACTTGTTTTACACGTTCGCCTTCAGGTTTGCTCATATCAATCTCAGGTGCTTCGACTGCTGCGTAGGCATCTTGAACATCTTTTTCAAGCCCTTTAACAGCTAGAAGAACATTAGCAATAGTGTCACCTTCAATCATTTCACATAACATTGAGCCTAACGCAATAGTGTTTTGTGATCCACTAGTAGCATACATAACATCCGTTATGGTCTCATCATCATGGTTAATATACATAATGACATAAGCTTTAGTTGCATTATCGACACCAACACCAACACCGTTAGCGTTAAGAAGTTCGCCATAGTTTTTTGGATTCATAAGATGTGATGCAATCTCTTGAGTATAGTCGCCTTCGGTTGTCATTATAATCCTTTTTGGATGTGCTTATATGTGAAAGTCTAATCTTTTTTTGGTAAAATGCTACTTATGAATAGAAGAACTTTTATGACTACAGCAGTACTGTCTCCTATGTTTGCAAGTGAGTTGCTGGCTGCAGAAGATATATATGTTACACAAAAAGAGTGGCAGATTTTTGTCAGCGTACGTAATAGATTACGACGTATTAAAAAATTTGTTGGTTTTGGAAATTTTAATATTATCTCATTTGATCAGGCGCTACTTTATGCACGTAACTACTCTGTGATTGGTGCTTTTACTAAAGAGGAGTTCTCATTTATTGAAAAAATATTTTATGAAGACCCTAAGCAGTATGGCTTTTATGGAGAACGTATCTGTAGTAGTTTAACTCAAAAAATATCACGTAAAGATGTTAAAAAAATACCTTATACCGGGCACTATCTGTTTAAAGCAAAACCGTTAGAGGACTATCTCCAGCTTAAAAAAGATATTGGTAGTGAGATTATTTTGACATCAGGGGTTCGCAGTGTTGTTAAGCAGATGAGCCTCTATATGGACAAGGTCTATAGCTGTAGAGGTAATATAACTCAAGCATCTTGTTCTCTTGCACCACCTGCATATTCATACCACAGTAAATGTGATTTTGATGTAGGAAAACGTGGCTGGGGGCATAAAAATTTTACAGCCCATTTTGCACGAACTAGAGAGTTTAGGGCGCTGCGAAAATTAAACTATATTGATATGAGATATACAATAAATAATAGAGATGGAGTCCGGTATGAACCTTGGCATGTCAAAATACTATAAGTTTTTAATACCATTTGTTCTGCTAATAGTATCTGGATGTACGGTATATCAAAACGGCAATAAAGCTGAGCCCGAATTGATTGCTCAAGAGCAGCAAAGTGGTAAAAAATCAATAGTTGTTGTCAAAACAGTTAAAGAGGTAAATAGTACTGTTATAGCTAAACCTGTTACGCATATTAAAGAGGAACTCCATGAGAAAAAAAAGCTTAAAGTAGCTCCCGTTAAGGTTGTAAAAGAGACTCCTGTAGAGCCTCAAAAAGTTAAAGTGCCTCCTATTGTGAGAATGAGCACTACGAGCAACAAGAGAGACCATAAAAATTTTGGATTTGATCTAATACAAAAGGGTGTTAGTGACAATAACACACTTTTTATTGTTGGTGGTATTCAAGGTGATGAGCCTGGTGGTTTTATGGCAGCATCACTCATAGCAACACAATATAAAATTACCAAAGGGTCTCTCTGGGTTATTCCTAATCTTAACTTTTATAGTATTATTAAACGCTCACGAGGTCCTTTTGGAGATATGAATCGTAAGTTTGCAGAGTTAAAAGAGAGTGATCCTGATTTTGAAGCTATCAGTAAAATTAAGAGTTATATTGAAGATGATAAGGTCAAACTTATTGTCAACTTACATGATGGTAGCGGGTATTACAGAGATAAATATATTGATAAAGAGCACTCACCTCATAGATGGGGACAATGCTCTATTGTCGATCAGGAACGTTTAGACTGTGAGCGTTATGGCGATTTAAAAGAGATCTCTTCTAAAGTAGTGGCCCATGTTAATGCTAATCTAATTCGAGAGGAAGATCGCTACTCCTACAATAACACAAGAACCTCCGATGGTAACAAAGAGATGGCAAAGACCTTAACTTATTTTGCCATCAACAGAGGCAAGGCAGCGTTTGGAAATGAGGCAAGCAAGAACTTGCCTACACATGAGCGTGCTTACTATCACCTTCTTGCTTTAGAGAAATATATGGATGTGATGGGAATTGAGTTTGAGCGTAAGTTTGAACTCAATCCTAAGGCGGTTAAAGAGGTGTTAGATAACAATATCTATCTCTCCATAGAGGGTAACAGCATTAGCCTGCCCCTTAGTAATATTAGAAATATTTTGAGATATTTTCCTGTTAGTAAAGATGGAAGCATTAAATATGTTCCGAGTAATCCACTGCTTAAAATCATTAAAAATAAGAACACTTATACGGTCTACTATGGCAATAGGCGTCTGACTCATTTACAAGCAGACTATATAGATTATGCTAGAGATGATACGAATGTTCATTTTGAAGTTGACAATAGAGATATGAAAGTTATGTTTGGTGACATTGTTAAGGTGAAAAAAGAGTTTTTGATTCATAATCATGAGGTATATCGTGTCAATGTCATTGGCTATTCCAATAGTTCAAAAAAAGAGACAGATATGAAAATTACTAAAGATAAGATTATGAAGCGGTATTCAGTAGATAAAGATGCACAGATATATCGTGTAGAGTTTTACAAAAAAGATAAATTTGCTGGAACTGTATTGGTAAAATTTGAAGATGTATAAGTAGGAACATAGATGATTGATGTATTAATTATTGGTGCTGGTGGTGCCGCACTGAGTGCTGCGTTAAAAGCAAAAGAGCATGGTGCAAGTGTTCAGGTCTTGTGTAAAGGGTACCCAACACGTTCGCAGACATGTATGGCGCAAGGTGGCGTCAATGCTGCACTTTCACATGCAGATGAGGACTCAGTAGCATCACACATTCATGACACCATTAAGTCGGCACAAGGTTTAGGATGTGAAAAAGCTATTGAGCTAATGTGTGAAGAAGCACCCAAAGCACTCTCTTGGCTAGATCGTATTGGCGTACCGTTTAGTCGTGATGAGAATTCGGAGATTGCACAGCGGCGCTTGGGTGGAGCTACACATGCAAGAGCGTGCTATGCACAAGACTATACAGGCCTTAAGATGCTGCACACCCTCTATGATCAATGTAATCGAGTAGGAATAACGTTTTTAAATGAGCGGTTTTTACTCAACGTTATGACAGATAACACAGTGGTAAATGGTGTTACTGCACTTAACCTTAGAACTGGTGAAGTAGAAGAGCATCTGGCTAAATCAGTTATTTTAGCTACAGGAGGATATAGCCGTATCTATCACGATCACTCAACCAATGCCGCAGGCTCAACAGGTGATGGTATTGCTGCAGCAATTCGCGCAGGAGCACGGCTGAGCGATATGGAGTTTATCCAGTTTCATCCTACCGCTTTAAAAAAATCTGCTGTTTTAATTTCTGAAAGCGCACGAGGAGCAGGCGGATATCTATTGAATGCGGAGTATAAGCGTTTTACAGATGAGTTGGCTCCGCGCGATGTTGTTGCGCGTGAGATCTTAGCGGAGATTGAAAAAAGTGGTGAGGTCTATATAGATATTCGCCATCTAGGAGAAGCTTTTATAAATGAGCAACTTCCTCAAGAGCGTAAACTTGCCAAGCTTTATGAAGGTGTTGATCCTGTTTATGATCTTGTTCCAATCAAGCCAGCCGCTCATTACAGCATGGGTGGTATTGAAGTTGATTCAACTTCTCAAACCTCTGTAGCAGGACTTTATGCCTGTGGTGAATGTGCTAATCATAATGTTCATGGAGCAAATCGCTTAGGGGGTAACTCTCTTTTAGAACTCGTTGTTTTTGGTCATCAAGCAGGTATGAATGCAGCCCAGTATGCTAAAGATTGCACCGTCGCAATAAACTCACAACAGCTTCAGCAAGATAAGAATGCGATTCAAGAGATAAAGTATTACACTAATGAGATAGACTTTTATGAGAAGCATCGTTTAATGGGAGACAGTTTTTATGAACATGCTGCAATGGTGCGAAGCAAAAGAGGAATGCAAGAGCTCTTAGCAATGGTGCATAAAATTCATAAAGAGTTGCCTCTTATGGGACCTAAAGATAAATCTACAACATACAACACAAATATAGTTGAATTTATTGAGTTTACCAATATGATAGAGTTGTCGGAAATTATTTTAATGGGCGCCCTTGCGCGCAAAGAGAGTCGAGGGGCACACTTTAGAAGTGATGCACAGCAGAGAAATGATGAGAACTTTGCAACACATACGATTGTGTTTAAAGAGCATGGTAAATTACATGTAAAATTTGATAAAGGGGTGCTAGTATGAAATTACATGTAAAACGGTATTGTCCAGTAGCTCCTAGCGGCGCTCAAATGGTAGCTTATGAGATTGAGAATAAGCAGCAGACCCTGCTAGAAGCACTAACAGCAATTAAAACAACAATCGATGCTACACTCTCTTTTGCATCAGGATGTCGCTCTAGTGTCTGTGGTAGCTGTGCCATGCGTGTCAACGGTACTGAAGTGCTTGCTTGCGCCTATAAAGTGAAAGATGGTGATACCATAGAGCCTCTTAATAACATGGAGGTTATCCGTGATTTGGTAGTTGATGCTCAGAGTGCATTAAAATTTAATACACTTGCCCATGCCTATGGAAGTGTTAGTTCTGAAGATAAAAAAGTGACACCACTGCAAGAGAAGGCAAACGAGCTTCAAAGCGAGTGTATCTTATGTGCTGCATGCTACAGTGCCTGTCCAGTCTATGCTAAGAATAGTGATTTTCTTGGTCCGTTTGCACTCACGCGAAACTGGCGCTATGTGAGTGACGCTAGAGAAGATGAAGTGGATGACAAAATTGCCACGGTCCAAAACAATGGCATTTGGGACTGCACACTGTGTAACGAGTGTGTTCCAGTCTGTCCAGTTGGAATTGCTCCAAAGCAAGATATTGTGATGTTGCGAAGCAAAAGTGGTGTTATGGGCTACATGGATCCAAGTTTTGCTTCAGGGTTTGGTGGCGGTTTTAGTAGTGGTGGAATGCCTGATTTTGGAGTCCCATCCTTTTAAATTTAAGTTAGCATTTGTTATACTTTACTCACAAAGGTATAACTATGGCTAAAGAACACTCACTTGATATCTCCGCAAAAATTGATAAACAGTCTTTTAAAGATGCGATTAACCTTGTTGAAAAAGAGGTGTCAAACCGCTATGACTTCAAGGGAACTCCTTACGAAATAAACTACAGAGAAAATGACAAATTACTTGTGTTAGTTGCATCAAGCGATAATAAACTAGATGCTTTAAAAGATATTGTTATTGCAAAACTTCTAAAGCGTACGCTCTCATCAAATGTTCTTGATGAGATTCGAGTTGAGGATGCAAGTGGCAATACTAGAAAAGCAACATTTAAAGTGGTTGACTACATTGAAGCAAAAGAGGCAAAAAAGATTGCTGCTGAAATTAAGAAGCTTAAACTTAAGGTGACAGCTCAAATTGAGGGTGATGCTATTCGTGTTAAGGGTAAGCAGATTGATGAGCTTCAAAAAGTGATGCGCGCTATTAAGGCAATGGAGTGGGATGCTCCTCTTGTCTTTGATAATATGAGATAGATATGAAAAGCAAGCGGAAAAAATACATCTCAATAGACAAGCGTTTTTTGACTGAGGGTCATACCGTAAACTTTGAAGTGTATGAAACCAATAAAGAGAAGAACGCCATGACTCTTTTTTTACAGAGTGATAGCTTGGTTGATGGTAATAATAAAGTACGGCTTCGTGAGATTGAAAAGCTTTATATAACAGAAGATAGCTACAGAGAGTATGAAGAGTATGTCAATGGGCATCTTCAGAGTATTGCAAAAAGTAGTAATATTCCTCTTAACGAAAAAGTCACTATTGTCTATGAAAATGCAACGAGAATACTAGATGATATGTTTGAAAATCCAGAGTCCTTGGAGAACTTAAAAAAATCAAAAGAGGTTGTTGGCGGTTTTATTGAAACCATTTTGAGTGACTCAACAGCGTTAACATCATTGATGAAAATTACAGCGCATGATTACTATACGCATACCCACTCTATTAATGTGGGTATTTACAGTCTCTGTCTGGGTAAATACTTAGGAGTTAGTGGCCAAGAACTTGAAAATTTGGGAACTGCAGCACTCTTACATGATATTGGAAAAAGTAAAATAGACGCTGAAATTATTAATAAAAACGGGAGTCTTACTGAAGATGAGTTTGCTACTATGAAACATCACTCCGCTTTGGGATATGAGATTGCTAAAAAGATTGGAATTGAAGATAGAGATATTCTTTCTGGTATTAGACATCACCATGAGAAGCAAGATGGGTATGGTTATCCTGATGGAATTGAGGGCGATAATCTGTCAAATTTTGCGCGAATTATTGGGGTGTGTGATGTTTTTGATGCTCTAACAACAAAGCGTTCATATAAAGACCCTTTCTCATCTTTTGAGGCGCTCTCGTTAATGAAAAAACAGATGAGCACTCACTTGGATATGGAGTTAGTCAACAGTTTTGTTAAGATGTTACAGAAAACGTAGAGGAGAGTAGATGAGTAAGATGACAGTGGCTGAAGCAGCGGTACATTTCAATGTATCAAAAGAGGCGATTCATAACCGTATTCGTCGAGGTAGTATTGACTGTGTTATTGAAAATGGTGTTAAATATGTTGTTACTATAGAAGCTAAACCTGTAAAAACTACGAGTGATAGTCGCTATTATGAATACATTGAGAAGGAAAATGAACGTCTTAAGAACAAGGTGGATAAGCTTGAAGATGAGACACGAGGGCTTAGAGTTCAACGTGAGAAGATGCTCATTGAAGAGCGAGAAAAGATAGAGACAATCTATAAAGAGCGTGATGAGCAGCTTAAAAATGTACTTCAAGTGGTTGCTACTAAGTTTTTAGCCAATATGAATGTTGAAAATATGATAGAAGATGCAGTTACAGCTGAAGTTATTGAAAAAGAGGAGTCGCTGGTCTCTTTAAAGGACTTTTTAAAGCTTAAAGCCTATAAAGAGAAAAAAAGAGAAAAAATTAAGAAAAGATTTAAAGCGACTGCTAAAAAAGATAGTCGCATTACTCTTAAAAAAGGGAAGCTCTACTTAAATCTAGAAAAGTATGACTACAGTGATATGCTTTAGTTATCTAGGCCTGCGTCGTTTATTAGGAGCTTCTCTTCTATCTTGTTCCCGTTTTTGTAGATTGAGCTTTCTAAAACAGCTTTGACAGATGGGATAGGGTGTATCAACTGCTAATGTTTTTCCACACTGTTTACATGTAGGATTAAAGTGGCTCTGTTTCAAAGAGTTTTCAATAAAACGATTTAAAACTCCTCGACTGTGTATGGCTTTTTCTTTGTCAATAAAAAGGTCAGCAAATCGGTAGCTAAGCCATAAGTAGAGTGATATCTCTTTGGTCATATCTTCCGCCTGAAGCAACTCATCACTACTTTGTGCATAGTCTCCAAAAAGAGTTGGCTTTTCATAAGAGACCGATCTTCCCTGCTCAATAGCTCTAATATAACGCTCATATGCAGCAGCAATATAGGGAGATTTGAAGTTCAAAGGAGCACATGCAAGATGGTACTTAGCAGCAAGATTGAGATTAAATTGGTCTGTAATCTTTGCAGCTTCAACCATACCCTCTAGGTTTGCTGCCCTAAATGGTCCACTAAACTGCATGTTTTTCACAAAAAAGTTTAAAATCTCAAAGAGTGAATTTTCTTCTAAAATAGAGCCTACGAGTTTAATATGTTCTAATGATGCCATAACATTAAAAGGGATGGCAATATTAGTGGCTTCTTTATGAAATTTTTTCTGAATAATATTGAGTACTTCAGGTTTGAGTGCACCGACATTCCCTGCCTCACTTAAGCCATAGCGTCCTGCTCGTCCAGAAATCTGCTGAATCTCACTTGGACTTAGCTCTCTATCTTTGACCCCGTCAAACTTTTGAGCCTTATAAAATAAAATGGTATCAATAGGCAGATTCATTCCCATGGCAATAGCATCGGTGGCTACTAAAACCTCCGTCTCACCTTCTCGAAAACGCCGCGCTTCTTCACGTCGTACTTCAGGACTTAAGTTACCATATACAACACTTACTCTGTACTGTTTTGAGAGCTGCTGTTTAAGTTTTAAAACATCACGTCTTGAAAAGGTAATAACGGCACTTTGAGGTTTTATCTGAGCAATGGGAGTAGCACTTTTTAAGAGTGTCAGTGGATTCATTCGCTCAAAGTTTACAATCTCTAAAGGCTCATTAAGATATTCAGCCAATTGTGTGACTGCAAGTGTAGCATTAGTTGAGCCAGTCATGATTACAGTGGATGCTGGTGCACCTATTATGGCATTAGCCCAAGCCCAACCGCGATCTCTATCACCAATCATCTGGACTTCATCAATCACACAGACATCTACATCAACCTCAAAATTAAGCATCTCAATAGTGGAGCTAATATGAGTAGCATCCTCATCTAAAATCTGCTCTTCTCCTGTAATTAGAGAAGCATCAATACCTTGAGCTTTTAAGTTCTCAAATCCCTCAAGTGCTAAAAGTCGTAAAGGAGCTAAATAGTAACCGGTCTCAGCACTCTTTAGTGTCTGCATCGCTTGGTAAGTCTTACCGCTGTTGGTAGGTCCTACATGTAAAATAAGACGTCGTTTTATTTCACGCGCAAGAGGGAATAGGTTTTTAAAGTCTCGAATGGTTCGAGCAAGGAGTTCTTGACGCTGACGTTTGATAAGGTCTTTTTGAATGGAGTGGTTAAAGTCAAATAGGACAATACGTTCAATTTTTGTTGAAATTGTAATGGTCTCTTTTAGTAAAGGTAGTAAAAAAGCATAAATTTTATGATGTAACTCCTCTTGACTTAGATGCAGTAGATTTGCCTGCTTTTGACACTTCTGTATTAAGGCATCAAGTGCCAAAAAAAATGAGGCACTCTCAGCTTTTTCAGCCTTTTGTATGGCCTCAAAATAGTTGAGTTCCTCTTCATTCCAGATGGCATAAAGCATTTTGTCTCTATTTTTTGAGATTTGCGTATGAAAGTGGATGTACTGAGATGAAAACGGAAGAGTAACAGTGCTGTTTGCACTCATAACAACATCATGCTTCAACTGTTTTACAGAGTCGATGGATGAGATTTTTTTAAAGATAGACTCTAGTGTGGTGTCTGATAGTTTTGGAAGAAGTATATCTGCTTCAGGAGGGCTCTTTTTCAGTGCATAAAGAATATCAGATTGACTTAAATAGCAGTGAGAAGAGGAGAGAGACTTTAAAAACTCATCTAAACTTTTCTGTTTTAACTCTGTTAGCTCCTGTTTGATTTTTAAAAGTTGAGCAATAAGAGTTTGTGTGTCTTCATTTTTTAGTTTAGAAAATGGGAATGGTTGTGTTGACAAGATGACAATCTTCTCAAAATTATTATTAAAAATATTGTAATGAAGCAGGGTGTTAAACTCAAGGCCATCATCTAAGTTAAATTTTCCTTCAACGGCTTTTTCAATGAGAGTTCGTTTTTTATCATACCGGATATGTTCTAGCTTTGACTCCATCTTGTAACGGTTTATTTTTTTGCTTCTAATGTCAATAAAGGCATTAAATAGTAGAGCATCTTCCTCACGGGAGGTATCCATCTCTTCTAATATTTCGGCAATTTTCTCACTTCGCAGTGTTGGCTGTTCTTTAATTTTTACAGAGGTGTAAACAGTACCATCAGCTTTAAAAAAATCGACAATATTAGAGCGTGTATAGGTGTCTGATTCTGACCACATGCGCCTGAGCATTTTAATGAGATAGTCTCGCTCATAAACATTGGGAGTGATGGCAATAAAATGAAAGAGTTCACTAAGTGTGGATGAGGGAACTCTCTGTATTCCCTCATCAAACCCATCTCCATCAAAGTAGTGACGTATCTGTTGATTTAACTTAAGCTGTTTTTTCTTTTTTTTACTCATTACTCACTCTAGTTTGTATTGCGTTATTATAGCGATAAAAAAAATAAACAAGTAGTGATGAATGCCCCTAATGAGTACAGTAATATGATATAATCTGAAAAAATAAAGGTCAATAATGGATTCTAACGTAACAGAAGTTGTTTCTCATGCACTAAAAGTTGATGAGGTCATTGAAGCTAGCCAAAATCTTGGAAAATACAGCGAAATAGCAATTAATATTGCAACAGAGTACGGAATTAAAATTTTAGCAGCAATCGCAATTTTTATTATTGGAAAGATGGTTGTAAAATCAATTAGCAGAGTGATAACTCGCTTAATGGAAAAAGCTGAGGTTGATGCAACATTGACCTCTTTTGTCTCAAGTACTGTCAATATGCTGTTGATGATAGTGGTTATTTTAGCAGCGCTTAGTGAACTAGGTGTCCAGACCACCTCTTTTATTGCGATTTTAGGTGCGGCTGGTTTAGCTATTGGCCTTGCCCTTCAAGGAACTCTTTCAAATATTGGTGCCGCAGTGCTTATTATTATCTTTAGACCTTTTAAGATAGGTGACTTTATTGAAGCAGGTGGAGCAACAGGAACTGTAGATGAGATCAATATGTTCTCAACTACAATCAGTCCATTGGATAACCGTCTTGTCATTGTTCCTAACGCTGCAATTATTGGGGGTAACATAACTAATTATTCTACTAAAGAGAATCGTCGTGTAGATCTAACTTTTGGTATTGGTTATGATGATGACTTGCGCCTTGCTAAGTCAGTTCTTATGGAAATTATTACCCAAGACCCACGTATATTAAAAGATCCTGAGCCTTTTGTAGCGGTCTCAGAACTGGCAGACAGTAGTGTTAATTTTATTACTCGTTCATGGGTAAAAAGTGATGATTATTGGGATGTCTATTTTGATTTAATGGAGCAAGTAAAACTGACATTTGATGAACGCGGCATCTCTATTCCATATCCTCAAATGGATGTACACTCTAAAGCAAATTAAACTTACACAGGAGAAAAAGTGAAAAAAATTATTTTAATATCTATGGCAACTGCATCACTGCTTTTAGCAGTAGATGACCGTCCATTAACTACACATACGGAGCTCTCATTAGTTGATGCTGCAGGAAATACAGAGAGCACTTCATTTGCATTTGAGTTCAAGGCAGACAAAAATTTTGGCAAACATGAGTGGAGAGCAGAGTCAAATGCCTATTATGGGTCAGAAGATGGTGACTCAACTAAAAATAGATGGTTAATTGAGATTAATTATGACTACATGCTTTCAGAGAAGCTCTCTTTTAACTACTTGACTGGATATAAAAGTGATAAGTTTTCAGGTTTTGATTCGCAGTTCTATACCGGTCCAGGAGTCGGATACAAGTGGATAGAGACGGCACAGCACAAACTCTCTGTTCAAGGAAATATCCTGTATTCAATAGATGAAATTGAAAATGTTTCAGGCAGTGATGACTATTTTGCTATTGGTACCGGTTTAAACTATGAGTGGCAGATATTAGAGAACTTAAAGTTTAAACAGGATCTAAAATACCGTGGAGACCTTGAAGATATGGATAAATATTTTGTTGATTCAAAGACAGCATTTGAAAGCAAGATTAGTGATATGTTCTCAATGGGCATCAGCTATGCAATCAATTATGCTAATGTTCCAGCAGACGATAAGGTTTCAACCGATAGAACACTCTTGGCATCGTTAATTATTGACTATTAATCTCTTGTGATGCACCTTTGAGCAGTGCATACGAGAAAAAGGCTATTACCGCAGCGACTAAAAAGAGCTGTGATGGCCAAAGTTCATAAATATATCCTGCTCCAATTGCTCCAACAAACCCTCCTAGACCGTAAGAGATTCCAAAGAAAAACTGTTGTGCTAGCTTTTTTTGTGGGTAAAGAGTAAAAAGATAACTGATGGCTGCAGAGTGAAACAGTGCAAAAGAGAGTGCATGAATGGCTTGGGATGCAAACAGGAGTGTTAAATCGGTAGGAAACATAAAAAGAATAAACCATCTAAATGCTGTAAATGCCGTAGTAAATTGTAATACATGTAAAAGGTTTCTCTTAAGAAGAGGTCCTTGAAAATAGAGCATAACAATCTCTACAATAACTCCAAAACTCCATAAGTAGATGGTCATATCAAGAGAAATACCACGCTCTGTCTCATAGATAGTAAAGAAGTTATAAAAAGCTCCAAAGCTTACCTGCATCAGTAAAAGTCCACCCCATAGTTTCCAATGTTGTAAGATATTGAAGTCATCTAAGTTAGATTCATCACTGCTACTTGATTTTGATGGGTCATGCTTAGCAATAATGTAGCCAAAGAGTGCAGTAGCAAGACTCATAGCAATAAGATAATAGACAGCAGTTTGTGGGGAGCTTAAAAACTCAACTAGCACAAGAGAGACCAATATGAAACCGACAGAACCGTAGAGTCGTACCTTTCCATAACGCTCTTTGCCAATAAGGGTAAGTGCAATAACTTCTACAAAAGGGAGTATGAGACTAAGACCAATTCCTAATCCGATATTGGCAAACAGCAGTGCATAGAAGTGCTCTAAAGAGGGATAAAATGCTATGGCACTAAATGATAGAAGAGCTAGTGCATAGTTGAAAATTTTACGATTAAACTGCACACCTTTAATGAAAGCAAAAGGTATAATAAAGCGTATTAAAGGTGCTGCTGCAAATATAATCCCAATTTCTGATGGAGCATATCCAACTTCTGAAAGAATTTTTGGCATAAAGATAATATGTACCGCAATAATTGCAAAATAGAAAAAGTAAAAAAGGGCTAATAGCGGTGCCATAAATTACTTTGTATTAATGACCGCAGTACGGCTGATGAGGTCATGGAGTGTCCGATTGTCTTTACGTAATAGACCAATAAAAAAACCAACGATGGTAATGGCAGACAGAAAATAGCCAAGAAAACGAACTGCAAGTTGAAAATAGGAGGCTTGCTTTAGTGTTGTAGCGTCTACAACTTTTGAGCGTGCCATTTTTTTACCTGGAGTCTGCCCATTTTTGTGCCACATATAGACGTAGATACTCATTGTAAAAATTACATGTAAAATAGAGACCATAGGGTCCGGAGCGTTGCTAATGGCTGCTTCATTTTTCTCCAGTACATCAAGCGCTGTAGCACTTTTCATCTCATCTCGACCAAAAACTGTCATCATAAAAATGCTAATAGGAAGACCTATCATAAACAGGTCGGTTATAAAACCCATAGCTCTACCCCAAAATCCTGTAAATAAAATAGTGACTGCGGGTTTGTCTGGTGCGGTGTGTCTGTTATTTTTTATATTTCGCCATCTCATGGCGACATTATACTCAAATGAAAACATTTACTCCTAGTTTACTTAGAAGAATTATAATTTAACATCTCATAAGAGATTTCATTTATATAAAACTCCTAGCATGTAAAGTGTGGTTTTGGGCTGTAGTGTTTGAGCCTGAAGCTGCTAGCTTCTCAATATTTTTTTATGATTACCTAAGGAGAGATTACCTACCCATAGTAGGGCAGATAAGTAGAGTTATTTAGTTTGTCTGGCGTGACGTTTACGCTCAGTAGCATCAAGGTAGCGCTTACGAACACGAACACTTTTTGGAGTTACTTCAAGAAGCTCATCTTCTTCAATCCACTCTAGTGCTTTTTCTAAGTTCATATCACGTGGCGGTACTAGTTTAATAGCATCATCAGCTCCACTTGAACGAACATTACTCTGCTGTTTTCCTTTAATAGGGTTGACTTCAAGATCATTGGAACGTGCATGCTCACCAATAACCATACCTGAATATACTTTTGTTTGTGGATCAATAAACATAACACCACGGTCTTGAAGGTTGAAAATTGAGTACGCTAGTGCAACACCAGCTTCCATAGAGATTAGTGCACCGTATTGACGGCTTTCAACACTTCCTGAGTAAGGACGGAACTCTAAGAATGAGTGATTCATAACTCCCTCACCACGAGTATCAGTTAAAAATTGTCCACGAAAACCGATAAGACCACGCGCTGGAATTTCAAATTCAATACGAGTAAACCCTTCGCCCATAGGCAACATTGATTTCATTTCAGCTTTACGTTTACCAAGACGCTCAATTACCGTACCGCTAAAGTCTTCAGGAGAATCAATAACTAAATGTTCAAACGGCTCACATTTAATACCTTCAACCTCTTTAACAATAACCTCAGGACGGCTAATTCCAAATTCAAAATCTTCACGACGCATATTTTCAGCAAGGACAGTAATCTGTAGTTCACCACGACCTGAAACCTTAAATTTACCCTCACCAACTACTTCAAGACTCATAGCAACATTGGTTTGCATCTCTTGTTCTAGTCTATCTTTTAGTTTATTGGAAGTAACATGCTTGCCTTCTGTTCCAGCAAGTGGAGAGTCATTTACAGAAAACACAACTGTTAGTGTCGGCTCTTCAATATGCATAGGATCAAGTGGCATTGGATTATTTGGATCTACAACAGAATCACCCACATCAACGGTCTCCATTCCAGCAATAGCAACAATATCACCAGCTTCAGCTTGGTCAATTTCCATACGGTTAAGTCCTAAAAAGCCAATTAGTTTTGAGATTTTACCCTTTACAAATTCGCCATCAGCTTTAGCAAGCATGATTTGGTCACCTTTGTTTAGAGTGCCGTTAAAGATTCGAGAGATACCGATTTTACCAACATAGTTATCATAGTCAAGTGTGAATACTTGAGCTTGTACTGAGTTGTCTTTATCTCCCTCTGGCTCAGGGATTTTTTCTAATATAGTCTCAAAAAGACACTCAAAGTTGCCATCTTCTTCGTCCATATCGAGTTTTGCAATACCATCACGAGCTGCAGCATAAACAACAGGAAAATCTTGCTGCTCATCAGTTGCATCCATCTGCGCAAACAGGTCAAAAACTTCATCTACAACGCGATCTGGATCAGCAGATGGTTTGTCTATTTTATTAATAACAACAATTGGCATTTTTCCAAGTGCTAGCATCTTCTTTACAACAAACTTAGTCTGCGGCATAACACCTTCATATGCGTCAACTAAAAGTAAAACACCATCAACCATTTTTAAAACACGTTCAACTTCACCACCAAAATCGGCGTGACCAGGAGTGTCAATAATGTTAATTTTATGATTTTTATAACGGATAGCAGTGTTTTTAGAAAGAATCGTAATTCCACGCTCTTTTTCTAAATCATTACTGTCCATGGCACGTTCATCGTGATGTTCATGTGAACCAAATGTTCCAGACTGCTGTAATAGACCGTCAACTAATGTTGTTTTACCGTGGTCAACGTGTGCGATAACGGCGATATTTCTAATTTTTTGCAAGGGAATTCCTCTGTCTCTCTACTTTTGAGAGAAATAATTTTTGGAATTTTATCGAAATTAAAGTTACAAAAAGGTTATAAATTAAATATACATGTAAATTTAGTTAAAGTAGTCTGATATTTATACTTTTATTTATCTGAGTTTTATTATGGAATAGCATTTGCTTTCTACTTTATACTTATATATAGAAAGGAGTAGTTGTGATTTTGCAAAATAATAAAAATGAAGCCGTTGGTTTCTCGTTGATGCAGCTACTAGGCGGATCAAAAAATTTAGATAAAGGGGCTTCATTTGCGCAGATGTTAGAGCAGTTAGGATTAGATCCTGACATGTTGCAGACGCAAAAAGGTAGTTCCAAATTTTCAAGCCTCCTATTAAACAATGACAATTTAGAAGAGATGGTCTCCATAAAAACACCTGGAGTTGACCTAAAAAATCTAAAAAGTAGTGATATTAATGAGTTAATGGCATCACTTAATGAGAATTTTGATGATGAGACTTCTGTGCAGCAGAGCATCTTGAAGTTACTACAGGGTGGCGAGATCAAAAGCAAGGACATGTTCCCGCAAGATGACTTACAGGTAATAAACCCAAAACTCTTGGAGACATTTCCTCTTCCTGATTTAAAAGAAATTATTTCTAATGCAAAAAACTATTTAAAAGGGCAGATTAGTGAGCTGGCAAAATCCAAAGGGATTGAGATTGACATTGAGACGTTGCCAAAAACTTTAAAAAGCCTCTCTTTGGTTGCTGAGAAAATTGGTGTACAGCTAGACAAAGTAACTCTTGAGACAATTCAGGTAAAAGGAACAACGCTAGATACTACTCAAAAGCAGACTTCTATTCTTCAAATGCAGAGTAAACCGGTAGAGCACTCTACACAGGAGTTTGTTCGCTTAAGAAAAGAGCAGATTCCAAGTTCTATTACAACAACTGCAGCAAAAGAGAGTCAAGATATAGGGAAAAATGAGCCTTTAAAAGCACTGCTCCATGTACCTGTTATTGATAAAAAAGAGGTACACAAGAGAGAGAAACAAATTACTACAATTGATCTATTAAAAGAGTCTTCAAAAGAGAAGCAAGTTGCTACAAATAGCCTATTGAAAGAGCCTTCAAAAGAGAAGCAAGTTGCTACAAATAGCCTATTGAAAGAGCCTTCAAAAGAGAAGCAAGTTGCTACAAATAGCCTATTGAAAGAGCCTTCAAAAGAGGTGCTTCAACCAGTAAAAAACATTACAAAAACGGTAGCTTCTACGACGATTCAAAATGTAGTAGATATGGCTGAAGAGGTAGGACCAATACTCAAAACAAGTGCTAATGATAGTGATGATAAAAATCCATTAAAACTTAGTTCTCTTCTTCATGGTGAAGAGTCTTCACAAGAGCAAAAAAGTGATATTAAGAGTGATACTAAGGCTGTTAGTACCACTACAGTTGAAAGTAAAAATCTTGAGCTTGACCTAAAAGTAAAAGAGGCTAAGCAGATGGTCTCTAGGCTGGCAGTTGATCTAAAAGATGCTGTTGAGAGCTATAAGCCTCCTTTTACAAGAATTAAATTACAACTAAACCCTATTAAGCTTGGTGAGGTTGATGTGACTATGATTCAGCGTGGAAATAATGTTCACATTAATATTAGCTCTAATAATAGTGCAGTTGCCATCTTGGCGCAAAACTCAGTAGAACTCAAAACACAATTGGCTAACAATGGATTGTCAAATGCTACCATGCAGTTTAATACTAGTGGTGGAGAGCAGCAGCGACAAAGTCAGCATCAACAGAACATGATGGATATGTATGAGAAATATGCTAACTTACAAAATAAAGAAAATTTTGAAACATTAACATCGATGGAACTTATTGTTCCAAGATATGTCTAAAGGAAAATATTATGGAAATAACAAATACAGCAACTAATACACAACTTACAGATGCTCCAGCGGGAACAAATCCCAATGGAATCTTAGGTAAAGATGACTTTTTAAAACTACTGCTTGTTGAGCTGAAATACCAAGATCCAACTGAGCCGATGGATAGTGAGAAGATTTTGTCACAAACATCACAACTAGCCACATTAGAAGCTTCAGAAAATACAAACAAAGCACTGGAACAGTTAGCTGCTTCAATGGGTGCAAGTACACAATTTAATACTATTGCAGCAATTGGAAAAATAGCAGATACAGGCAGTAATGCTATTGTATTTGAAGATGGAAGCAGTGCCGAGTTTGAGATGTATTTTCCTCATGATGTAGCTAGTGGTAGTATTAATATTTTAGATTCTAATGGAAATACAGTAGATACTATAGCTTTAGAAACATCAGATAAAGGTGTTCAAAATTTTGCATGGGATGGTATTGTTAATGGCAGCAAAGTAGATGACGGTATGTATTATGTAACGGCAAGTTACAATGATGCCAGTGGCGCAACATACGAGAGTCGTGTAGGGACCTACCCAATAGAATCAGTTCGCTTTGAGAATGGAGAAGCACTTGCAAAAGTTGGTTCTGGGTATATCTCTTTTGACTCTATTAAAGAGATTTACGAAGGTTAAATTATGAATCAGGCATTTTATACAGGCTTAACCGGGATGCAGAGTTATCAGTTTGGTCTTGATGTTATCTCAAATAACATTTCAAATATTAATACAACAGGTTTTAGAAGTAGCAATGCAGAGTTTGCATCTTTTTATGACAACGCATTGGGTGCTGCACTAAATGGTGGACCAACTAATGATGGAATTGGTACTGGTGTACGTGTTCAAACAACAACAATGGATGAGTCTTATGGCAGTTTTTTAAGTACTGACAGTGCGACAGACCTTTCTATTGGGGGCGATGGATGGTTTGGAGTGACATCAAATTTTGGAGATATGTTTACACGTGCTGGAGCATTTACTTTTGATTCTGATAGAAACCTTGTAAGTTATGACGGCATGTATCTTCTTGGTACTATGGGTAATAATCTCAGTGGTGATACCATGACAGATATTGTAAGTACGACACCTTTAGCAGCGGCTTCAGCACAAGATAAAATCACTTTACCTGTTAATTTAACCATAGATGCAGAGCCAACTACTACTGCCAATTTTTGGGGTAATTTACGTTCAGATGAAGCGTTAATTCGCCAAAACAGTACTGTTATTGCACCCGATGGGGATGATAGTTTTTTAACCTTGGACTATACCAAGAGTGCCATACAGCCTGAAGTAGGAAGTTCTTGGGATATTCTAGCAACACTGAGTTCAAAAGTAGATAATACAGTATTTGATACTCAAGAAGGTGTTGCTGTTTTTAACTCCAATGGTGCCTTAGAGAGTTACACTATTGCACCATTAGATAATGAAGGAGTCTCTTTAACTGTTGATTTAGGTGAAGATTTTGCCGGTGTAACAGCAATTGATAATCTTGAAGTAAGTTATGGGTCATCACATGATGGGCGTACTGCAGGTGAGCTAATTGGTTATGATGTTAATATTCATGGTGAAGTTATTGCTAGTTTTGATAATGGAGTTTCAAGTTCCGTTGCAAGAGTAGCAATCTTTCACTTTCAAAACGATCAAGGACTAGAGCGTATTAGTGGAACACATTTTAAAGAGAGCTCTAATAGTGGTGAGCCTATATTTTATACTAATGAGAATGGCGAGTCTATTTTAGGAGCTGATTTAAAAAGTTTTTCTTTAGAAAATTCAAATATGCAGTTTGAACAAGGATTAACAGAGCTTATTATTATGCAGCGTTCACTTGATGCCAATTCTAAAAGTATTACTACTGGTGATGAACTTATAAAAAAAGCTTTAGAGATGGATGCATAATGTTGGAATACATTTTGCTTTATTATATGTATTATATAATCGAAAGGATTTAAGATGTTAAAATCACTTTTTTCAGGCGTCTCTGGTCTACAATCACACCAGATAGCAATGGACGTCGAATCAAATAATATTGCTAACGTTAATACTGTAGGTTTTAAATATTCTCGTGCAAACTTTTCTGACCTTTTAGCACAGACTAATCAGATTGCAACAGCTCCTCAAGGTGAGCTTGGTGGTAAAAATGCGATGCAAGTGGGACTGGGTACAAGTGCAAGTTCAGTGACAAGAATTCACTCTCAAGGTTCCATTCAAAATACTGATAAAAATACAGATGTTGCCATTCAGGGCGATGGATATTTTGTAGTCAGTGGAGATGGAGGCAGTACTTACAAGTACACGCGTTCAGGGGATTTTAAATTTGATGCATCGGGGAACTTTGTCGATAATAATGGATTTATTGTTCAAGGGTGGATGCGAGATGAAGATACAGGTGTTGTGGATTCAACGGCACCAATTGGAAATGTACAGGTACCAGCTGGGTTAACAACACCAGCAAATGCATCGTCAGAGATTACACTAAAAGCTAACTTAAATTCTGGTAGCACTGTAGTACAGTATAATCCTACTTTTTCATTAGATAGTACTGGTACGACTGCAGATGTTGATGCTTATGCTGAGGATATGGGGTACCTATTTAATGCAAGTGGTGAAGCATTTAACCTAGTTGCTGGTCAAGGTTTGCAAATGACACTTGACCCAACTGCTAGTCCTGTTGTTTGGACAAGTTTTATCTATGATCCCAATGGTGATGGACTCAATAATGACGGGACGTTTCAAACCGTTAATGGTTTAAGGGAAGAGCTACAAGAATATATTCAGAATGATCCAAATGGTGACGCAGGAGCAGTGGTTACTGTCACTGCTGAGGGAAAATTTCAAATTGACAACACAGGAGGAGCAGGTGCTTTAAATATAAATGTACAAGATATTGCAGCAAATCCAAATGAGAGATTTGCTGCAAATTTTTCAACATTTATTGGTAGTATTCAAATGGGTGCTACTAAAAATTCACAAGCAGTCAATGCAGCAACTCATTCAAGCAGTATTGATGTTTTTGATTCTTTAGGAAGTAAGCATACGGTTAAGATGGATTTTAGAAAACAGTCTGGTGCAGCAGGGACAACATGGGTTTGGTCTGCTGAAGTTCCAAAGCCAGGAGATTTAAATACGAATTTGACACCATATGAAAATAGAATCTGGGGCGGTACTGTTCAATTTGATGAAAACGGTGCGATGTCAGGTTACAACCCACCAAATCTTGACTTTACAGCTAATAACGGTTCATCTAAAAATCAAAATATTAATCTGGACTTTGGTTCTATTGGTGGGTTTGACGGAGTAACAAGCTTTGATTCTACGTCTGCTACAAGTGGTATTTCACAAGACGGTTACCCAGGTGGTGACCTTCTTGGAATTCGTATTGATCAAAGTGGTACATTGATTGGGTCATTTTCTAATGGACGTTCATTTGGCCTTGCGCAAATCTCTATGGCTAAATTTGCTAATAATGAAGGCTTGGTGGGTGATGGAAGTAATGTTTACTTGCAGTCAGCTAACTCAGGTTCTCCTATTGTTGGTTCTGCAGCGACTGCAGGACGTGGTTTTATGCAGTCATCAGCATTAGAAGCATCTAATGTTGACCTCTCTAAATCACTTACTAACTTAATTATTATTCAAAGAGGGTATCAGGCTAATGGTAAGACTATTACGACTTCCGATACACTTCTTGAAACTCTTATTGGTTTAAAACGGTAAGACTAAATAAGTAGTGGAACATAAATAATTTCATAGTTCAATGAGAAAAGAAGCCTTGAATCTAAACCTTTTAAATGCTGTTGAACTATGAAGTTATTTTTGTTCCGCTACTTAACTCCGCCATGAAGCTCATGATGTAGCTTCATGGCATATCTATCACTCATGCTTGCAATATAATCCGCAATAACTCGATGTTTTTTTCTAGAATCAAGTTGTGAATGAAAATATTTTGGAAGCAGTTTTGGCTCATCATTGAGTGCATTATAGAGTCCAATAATTGCCTGTTTTCCAGAGTACATTTTACGTACAATATTTTTATGTTGGTAGAGTTCTTGAAAAAGTATCTTTTTAAGTTTTTTTATCTCTGTCTCAAGTTCATCATTAAATCCAATAGGTAATGGTTCAGATGATGATATGGATGCAGCAAGAACAGATGAGCTGTTTACATGTATTTTAGAATATTCTAAGAGTGAATAGACAAGATGGTTAATAAAATGAGAGCTAAAACGGTAACGAAACATCTCTCCATCATTTAAGCTTACCCCTTCCTCTTCTACTTTATGTAAAATTGTTCTGATTAAAGAGCTCTTTTGTAGTGTGTCAAAACTGATAAGTCCTGAATGCACACCATCGTCAATATCATGGCTCATATAGGCAATTTCATCGGCACGGTCAACAATCATGGCTTCAATAGATGGGTGCGTAGAGAGGTTGAACTGTTCATCTATTGTTGTACTTAAATAGTTTTTTTTGTAGGGATATGAGTGCTTTAATATGCCTTCTAGTGTTGCAAAGGTAAGATTAAGACCATTAAATTGTTTATATTTTTTCTCTAAAAATGTCACAACTCTAAAAGATTGATAATTGTGCTCAAAGCCATTATTGAAACCGCTATCTTTCAAACATTTATCAAGAGTGTCGCCACCAATATGACCAAATGGAGTGTGTCCTAAATCGTGGGCAAGTGCAATAGCTTCTGCTAAGGACTCTTCAAGACCTAAAGTTTTAGTAATAGATCGGGCAATTTGACTGACTTCAAGAGAGTGTGTTAATCGTGTTCTAAAGAAATCCCCTTCTTGATTTAAAAAGACCTGCGTCTTATATTCAAGTTTTCGAAAACTTCCTGAGTGAATAATACGATCTCGGTCTCTTGCGTAGCATGAACGAAAATCATCACTTGTTTCATGGAAACGTTTATGTGCTATCATGATTGTGCTTTGAGGTTGTTTTCATGTATTTTGACAAGCAGATCAAATAGTTTTTTCTGAGTGTAAGGTTTATGAAGAAAGTGTGAAAACTTAAACTTTTCAATAACCTGATAATTAATGTCACGCATATCATGGACAATAAATACAATCTGCAATCCTCTTTTTTCAGCAGTAGAAGAGAGTTCCTCTATGGATGCTTCTCCTAAGATAGTTGAGTTAATAATAATAAAGTCAATTTGACTAAACTCATCTTCAATAAGTTTAACGGCATGTTCCCATGAAAATGATGGTTTTACTTTAAGATGAAAATATTCAAGCTGTTGACGCAATACGCGTGCAGCAAGAACATTATTGTCAATAATAATTGTAGAGTACTCCATGATTTTTTTATAAGGAAGTCGATACTTACGCTGTTCCATCTTTTTTGGTAATTCTAAAATAACATTGAAAATAAAGCTACTGCCGTGGCCGTAACTGCTCTTAAGCTCAATGTCACCACCCATTTTGTTAATTAGGTGTTTACTCATCACAAGACCAATCTTCACATTAGAGTCAACACTGTAGCCACTGGTTTCAGATAGATTTTCAAATAGTGCTCTTGCTTCATCTTTTTTATAGCCAACTCCTGTATCTTTGATAGTGAATTGAAGTTCAATAGTGTCTGTTGTGCGTTTTTTCTCCTTAACAGAGATAACAATTTCACCTTCTTGTGTATTTAATATGGAGTGATTAAGTATGTTAGTCAATATTTGATTCATACGCAATGGATCACCCATGAAGCGAATAGGAAGTAATGTGTCAATATCAAACGTGATTTCAATACGCTTCTCTTGTGCCTGTTTATGAATAGAGTTTGCAGTAGTCTCTAAAATATTATTGAGGTTAAATTTAATATTTTCAAGTTCAAGAGAGTTTGATTGCAGTTTAGTAATGTCTATTATGTTATTGATAACCTCATTTATTTTTGAGATTGATGCAATGATATTCTCATAGCTCTCATACTCTTTTCTATTTAATTTTGCATTGTCAAGAATGTATAAAGAGCTTAAAATAGAGTCAATAGAGTTTTTTAGACTAAATGTGAGATTGTCTAAAAAAGAGTCTTTAGATTCTAAGGTAGCTAAAAGATCTTCTTTGTCATGAAAACAGCTGTGAAAATCTTCCTCAGTATTGAGCAATGCCGTTTTTAATTTTTTAATGTCTTGATATAGTTTAAGAGTAATAGCTATGAGCGGAATTAAAATGAGAGCTAAAGCTATTGTGATATATATAAGAGCATTGCCTCCTTTAGAATGAGTTTGTGTCGCTTTAATTTCTATGGGTGTTACACTTTTTTTAACTTTTTGCTTTACATCTTCTATTGAGATGCTTTCAGATATGTTGCGTTCTTCTTCTATGTTAGGTGCTAATTCTGGTAATGTCTGTTGGGGTAATACTACACTATTTTCCATAGTTGTCTTTTCTATGGCTGTTGTATTGACTTCTGTAGTTAATTCTGGAGCCTCTTTAGAAGTAGTTGTTTCTATGATCTTAGGGGTTTCGATTTTTGTAGTAGCTACTATGATGAGACCCTTAGAGACAGAATATTTATTAATAAAGGCATCGTCATAGGCATTAGGCAGTTGTTTTTTGACTGCTTTAGCTTCTTTGTAGTTTCTAAAAGGTTCAAGAACAATGATGTATGAGTCTCCTGAACTTCTGGCAACTATATTAAAACCGTACTGCTGTTGTAGGCCTAAAAAGTTGTCGTCAATTCTGGAGTGAAATCTCTCAAATGCTTTTTTTGCTGAGGGAACATCAATAGCAGAACCAAGAATTATTTTTCGTTCAGGGGAGGCAAAAAGTGTATATATAGTAATAAAAAGTAATAAAACGATTTTCATGTTAATCCATAATAGTTAAAGTATGAGAGGATTTTATCAGTTTTGTAATATATTTAAGATAAAAGAGTCATCATTTATGACTAATTCAACTATATATTAATATATCTTGATTTATTAATTTATATCCGTTATAATTTTTAGTATGGTTTTAGAAGTGCCCTTACATAGGAGTTAGATATGGACGTTTTTTTAAAAAGTGCTGCTGCTCTTAATGATGAGACAAGAGTCTTGCTACTACGTTTTCTTGATGAATATGGAGAGACGTGTGTGTGTGATATGCAAGTATCTCTTGATATGATTCAGTCACGTCTGTCTCGTCACCTAAAGATTTTAAAAGATGCTGGATTTTTACGAGTAGAACGTAAAGGGACTTGGGCTTATTACTCTATAAGAAACCCATTAGACAGATTTAGAAGTGAAGCTATACAGGAGATAAGATGCCTTAATGCAGCACTTCCGCAATTAAAAAAAATATCTGAAACTCGAGAGTGTAAAATATGAAAAAAAATGTACTTATTTTGTGTACTGGAAATAGCTGTCGTTCAATAATGGCAGAGGCGTTAATTAATATAAAGCTTTCCAAGTGTGTTTTGGCTCAAAGTTCAGGAGTAAAAGCGAGTGGTACTGTTAACCCAAATGCACAAGCTCTTTTACAAAAGAGGGGATATTGGAGCGATGAGTATCATTCAAAAGTAATTGAAAGTGTTTTAGACACTCCATTTGATTTGATTGTAACGGTATGTGACCATGCAAAGGAGACCTGTCCAATGTTTCCAAAAGCTGTTAAAACTTTACATGTAAATTTTGATGACCCAACTGGTAAAGCAGCTCATGAGTATGAAAAAACACTGAATTTAATTGAGAAAGAACTTCTTCCGATAGTCAAAGAGGAGCTGTGCTAAATGTGGTATGAACTCACTAAAGAGTTTGTTTATAACACTGTGGGTCTAGATGGAAAACTGGCTGATGCTACCCACTTTTTTATTTACGACACTATAAAAATCTGGTTTTTACTTCTTACAATTATTTTTGCAGTTTCATTTTTGAGGACTTGGGTAAACACTGAGTACGTGCGTGCTCACTTGCAGGGAAAATCATCACTATATGGGCATGTTGGAGCATCTCTATTTGGAATTATTACGCCATTTTGTTCTTGCTCTGCAATTCCTCTTTTTTTAGGCTTTATTCAAGCAAGAATCCCCATAGGTGTCACGTTTAGCTATCTTATTTCTGCACCTATGAATAATGAGATTGCAATTGCGATGCTCTTTGGTATTTTTGGTTGGAAGGTCACTTCTGTATATATTGTCTTTGGTCTAGCAGTGGCCATTGTTGGTGGTTGGTTAATAGGAAAGCTCAATATGGAAAAAGAGATTTTAATAGAGGTGAAACCAATTGAAGGTGAACTTGAAGCTACATTGGCCAAAATGACATTAAAACTTAGAGTAAAAGAGGCGTGGAACTATACTGTAGATATTTTTAAAAAAATATATATCTATGTAATGATTGGAGTGGGTGCTGGTGCATGGATACATGGCTATATTCCAACTGATTTTATAGCTGCTTATACTGGTGAAGGCAATCCATTTGCTGTGATCATAGCAGTTTTAATGGGAATTCCAATGTACTCAAATGCTGCAGGTGTCATGCCGTTAATAGAGGTTCTCACCTCTAAAGGGATGCTGCTTGGAACCGCACTTAGTTTTATGATGGCAGTAACTGCATTGAGTCTGCCAGAGGCATTAATACTTAAAAAAATTATTTCACTTAAGCTTATTGGTCTGTTTTTTGCCATTGTAGGAAGTGGAATCATTACAATTGGGTATTTATTTAATTTTATATTATAGGAGTGTGAATTATGAAAATTGAAGTGTTAGGAACTGGTTGTTCAAAGTGTTTTCAATTAGAAAACGTAGTCAAAGAGGCTGTCGCTAAAAGTGGAAAATTTGTACAGATAGAAAAAGTTGAAGATATTACAAAGATTATGGAGTATCAAGTAATGAGTACACCAGGTCTTGTTATTGACGGTGAAGTAGTAAGCACTGGGAAGGTTTTAAGCGTAGATGAAGTTCTTGCATTGATGAATGGATAAAAACTCAATCAAAAAACATCAGATAAGTTAGAACAATATGGTAAGTTTACCGCATCAAGAAGTTGAAATTAATACTTAGGATGCTGTAAAAAGATATTAAATATGCAATATTTTTTAGTTCAAATAGCTTAATGCGTTATTATCACTCTACCACAAAACAGAGGAGATAAAACCAATGAACTCAAATAGTTTTTTATCACTTAAGAGAGATGACACATACACTGAAAACATACGTACATCAGCCAGACATAAGAGTAAAGGGCAACAGCTAAGAAACAGTAGTCAGAAATGTTATTACGAGGGTAAGCAGGCTTATATTTTAAACTCTGCACGATTTGAGAATAGGAGAGTGGCTACTATTGAGATCATAGAAGGTGCAGAGCAGGTCGAAGTGCTTTATGAGCAGTTGGTTTTTGCGTAATCGCTTTATGATGTTTGAATATCTAGCTTTTAAATGCTGTTGAACTATGAAGTTATTTATGTTCCGCTACTTAATATTAGATGAACTAAAAGTTCTTCCTGGGAATCACTTAGAGAAACTAAGTGGTGACAGAAATGGTCAATAGTACTAAAATGTACTGTTTTAGTAACAGTTTCTTGACATTTATCTATTTATTACTTAAAATAGTATTACTAAATTAAGTAAGGATGTCGTTCTGAAAACAATTACCCTAAAAACAGAAGACTCATTTTTTGAAAAAGTTACATCTTTAGCTAAAGAGTTACATTTGAGTAAAAGTGAACTTATAAGACAATCTATAGCAGAATTTGAGAAGAACGTAAAAAACAAAAGGCTTAAAGAAAAAATGATGCGTGCCTCTTTAAAAGTTAGAGAAGCTAATAGAGAGATAGTTAATGATTTCGATGGAACTGTTGAAGATGGACTAGCTGATGTTTGAGAGAGGCAGTATTTATTTAGCAAAGCTATATCCATCAAAAGGAGCAGAGCCAGGTAAAACTAGACCAGTACTTATTTTGCAGGATAATGCATTAAACAAAATAGATCATGAAACAGTTATTATTTTACCTTTGACTACAAACCTCATTGATGATGTTTTTCCATTACGAATGAGAATATTAAAACGTGATTTTTTGGAACAAGAGTCTGATATTTTATGTGATCAAGCAAGAGCAATCGACACAAATAGAATCATCCAGGATAAACTCGCAGCCGTAAATAAAAATGAGTTACTTGAAATTGAACAAATGGTACAGCTTGTACTTGGAATATCATAAGGGCACCTCTAAAAACCCTAAATAGCCTCAGAGGAAAAAAGAGACGTAAGATTGTGCAAGGCTATGTCTCTTTTTTCCCCTCCTTGATATATGTTATAATTGTAATAAGAAATATAGTTTATTATTTGGAGCTGAAAGTGAAACAATTGATAGAGTGCATCAAAAACAATTCGATTGAGAACGTTCCAGCAATTGAAAAATCTATTTGTAATATGATTTGTTCTAGTAGTGATTCTGTCCCTCTTAGTAGTGATACTTTAACTAATGCCTTGAGTCTTGAAGGGGAGTTTTTAGTGCTTAAGGTAGCGTATGATGATTTTATCAGTGAGTCAAAGAGTGAAAAGATTAAATATAAAATATCGCAATCTTTAAGTGTGGTTGTTAGCTATGAAGATGATGGTAGTTCCTATGAAGATATAAAAAAATTTGTCACTTACTTTTATGAAAACTCAGATGATAAACAAAACCTAAGTTTTGGAGTTAAAAAGGTAGATAGCTTAAGTAAGTACCCTATCACTATACTCTTTAGTGGAATTCTTCCCATTAATCAGATTCAAATAACTTTAGGGAAAAAAGTTTACGAACTTATCCGTTCTGATGATGCATATTTTATTCCTAGGTTTGCGAAACATAGAGATGATATTTCAAAAGAGATAGGAATCCCAATTCTTCCAGTATTACCATCTTTAAACACAGAGCTAGAAGAATTTAAAGTACAATTACTTGACTTAACAAATGGGAAATTGATTGCAAAATTTGAGACAGATGAAGGGATTACTAAAGAGAGTACAGAAGTGTATCTGCTAAAACTATTTTATATTTATAAGGTTTTAGCAGAAGATAAGTGTATGAAAAAAATAGTATAAATAAAGGATTCGTTTATGGAAGTATCTAGTACAGCAAATAATTATCAAATGTTGGTTTCACAACAAAGGCATGGGATTCAACCAGTACCTAAAGAAGATTCTACGTATAACAATAAAGAAATTTACGAAGCAAGTCAGGGGAATCTTATCCGTAATAATGAGGATGAAATTGTATTAACACCTCAGGGCCAAAATAATCTTGACAATAAAAAGGCTGCAAATGAAGCAGAGGATATTCTTGCATTACAAGCCCAAAAAGATGCACAACGAGAAAGTGCTACTGACTACTTAGCACACAAGTCTATGCAATCACAAATTGAAATTTATCTTTCTGTTGCAACTGATAGCAAAGTCGAGATAGGAAATAATAATACAGCAAGCATTATAAACTCCCTTCGAGATGTTCAAAAACAAAACAATGCAGTAGAAGCCTATGCAACATATGAAGAAAATCAAAACTCGTATATAGCTAGCAAAAATTGAGTATAGGGATATATTAATGGTGGAGCATAGCGGGATCGAACCGCTGACCTCTTCGCTGCCAGCGAAGCGCTCTCCCAGCTGAGCTAATGCCCCATTTTAAATTACATGTAATTTTAATGGCAGAGAGGAAGGGATTCGAAAACGGCTCCGCACCCATTAAACCCCTATATTACGAGGTTTCAGAGGGGTAAATCCACTGACACACCAATTTTGATTTAAGAGGTCAAAAACCTCTATTCTTACCTACTACACGGCATTTAAGAGGTGTTAAAGCCTCCTTAAAAAGACACTGCGTCAGTCAAGAAACAAACGCTGTGTCACTAGCTCTTATTGAGCTAATTACTACTCTAATTCTACCTAAATTTGTCGTATTTTTCTTCAATAATGAGAAAAAGAATGTAAAATAAGTATGGTGCCCTATTAAGATTTAAACCATTTTTCATAATCTGCCTTGGATACTTCCATACCATCCATAAATTCAGCTATTTGAAATTTGAAAAATATCATTCTCAATGCTGCTATGACTACTGTTTTATGAACTACACCAGAATAAGTTTCTTCTGATTTTTCTATTGCATCAACTAATGAGTTTAGAAAAAAGTCTTTATG